>CAYXPN010000112.1:0-15451 GCA_964467075.1 uncultured Planctomycetaceae bacterium | reverse complement strand
AGCGCGTCCCTCCAGGTCACGCCAAACGGACGCGACGAAGCGCGTCCCTCCAGGGCCGCGTATGCCCCTCGCGCCCTGCTGGCCCGCCGGGCGCGTGGCCCACGCGTGGGGCGTCCCGGGGGGCCTATTGCTGGTCCTCGTGCTCGACTGCCTGGATCATCTGAAGGAAACGTTCCATGGAAGGACAGCGCCGGTCCACGTCCGGCTCGATGCAGGCGTGGATCGCCCGGGCCAGCCGCGGGTCGATCTGCGGCCGACGCTCGCGGATGTCCCTGGGCGGCTTGTCGTGCGAAAGCGCGGCGCGTCCGTCCACGCCCCCAGGCCATGGCAACTCAAACGTACACAGCTCGTAGGCCGTCACACCGAAGGCAAACACATCGAGCCGCTGGTCCGTCGATCGGCGGCGCACGACCTCCGGGGCCATGTAGTTGGGCGTGCCCGTGCGGTTGCCCGGCTGCAAGAACGGCTTGGTGGCCGGCACCGTGAGCCCGAAGTCGATCAGCTTCAGCCTGCTGCGCCCTTCGCAGAGCAGCAGGTTGCGGGGGCAGATGTCGCGATGGATGAAGCCCGCGGCATGCACCGCGGCCACAGCTTCGGCGGCCTGCCGGATAAGACCCACACGCCGCCCGTCGAGCCACGCGCTGCGCTCGACGATCAAGGAGTTGAGCCCCGGGCCGTCGAGATACTCCATCACCAGGTAAACGCGCCCGTCGGTCGTCAGCCCGTGCTCCAAGGTGCGTACGATGTTGGGGTGATCGAACTTCATGGCGATCTCGCCCTCGCTGGGCTTCTTGAGGCCCTTGAAGCGGTCTTCAAACACCTTACGCTTGGCGGGATCGAGGATTTTGAGCCCCACGACCTGGTTGGTTCTCAGATCGCGGGCCATGTAGAACTCGGACATGGTCCCGGAGATGGCTTCGCGCAAAAGGGCGAAGCGCGTGGACACGTTGACCCGCCCGGTAATGAGCGACTTCAGACCGTGCAAGAAAGCCATGGGGAGCAACCATCCGTCGGGGGCGTTCCTGGGACTTCGAGTCCCGTACAAGGCAAACCTCTCAATGTAATCGGTCGTCCACGGCTGAGGCAAGCCGGCGGCCTATCCATACTGCCGGAGAGGGCCTGGCCACCCGATAGCACCATGGAGGCCGGCCCGCGGGTTACCGATGTAGTCAGGGTGTCCGGGAATTGTGTGTGCCACTGCTTCGCCAGAAGCAGCGCCTCGCCGCTGCCAACACTGCCAACACTGCTTGCCCGGCGGGCAAGCAGTGGCACACTACGCGTTTTCCAGCGAAATCCGGGGGCAATTCCCGGACACCCTCATGTAGTCCAGAGCATGGACTGGCGACGCCCTCGGCCGGGGGCCGCACAGGCACGCAATTTGCCCCTCCGGCGCATCCGGCTTCGCCCGGGTTTCCCCCTTGGCACCCCGCGGCTTCGAGGAAACAATGGGAGATGGACACCGACTTCGGGTCCGGCAAATCCGGCGGGGCAGACACGCGCCCGTCGGCTTGCTACAATCGGGAGGTCTGTTGCCGCCGCGAGAGGTGCCGGTCGCCCGCGGCGCGGATGGTTGCTTTTGGACCGGCGTGCTTCCCAGACGGCAGGTCACGATCCCGTAGAGAAGATCGCCCTGCGAGTTGACGAGCAGGCGGGAGAAAGCCCGCCTGAATGTCTATTGTAGCAGGCTGCTGCTCCGACCGCCGTTTCCGCCGTGTTCGATCGAGGTATCGGTCGTATGTGCGTTTCCCGGTTGCTGGACGATTTGCACCAGGCGGCCCCGCTGGTGGGACCGTCGCTTTTGGCGTGCGATCTGGCGCGAGTGGCCGACGAGGTCCAGTTGCTGGAGCAGGCGGGTGTGCGCGTGCTGCACCTGGACGTGATGGACGGCCATTTCGTGCCCAACCTCAGCTTCGGGGTTCCCGTAGTGGAGGCGATCCGCCGCGTGACGGAGTTGCCGCTGGACGTGCACCTGATGGTCTCCGAGCCGGGTCATCTGCTCGGCGCGTTTCGCGAGGCGGGCGCCGACCTGTTGACCATCCACGTCGAGGCCGCCCAGCGCCCCGTGGAGCTGCTCGATCAGATTCGACAACTGGGGGCGGGAGTGGGCATTTCGCTCAATCCGCCCACACCGCTGGAGGCGTTGGACGGCTGCCTGGAACAGTGTGATCTGGTGTTGGTGATGAGTGTGATGCCCGGCTATTGTGGGCAGGAATTTGATCCGTCGGCGGTGGAGAAGCTCCGGCGGCTGCGGGAGCGGGTGGGCCAGCGCGTGCTGCTGTCGGTCGACGGGGGGATCAACCGCCAGACCGTGGGCGTTTGTGCCGAGGCGGGCGCGGATTTGTTCATCACCGGATCGGCGTTGTTTGCGGAGGACGATTACGCGAGGTTCGTTCGCGAGATGACCGACCTGGCCAGGGACGGTCGGCAGGCCAGAATCGGTTGACATCCGCCGGCCGGTGGGAATGCGGCGCCTGGGGCGCTTTGCGTGAGCCGAGGGCACCGGCCGGCTTGCCTTGTTTCGAGGCCTTACCGCGATGTTGAAGCTCATTCTGATTCGTCCCGGTTCCACGGATTACGCCGCGGAAGAACGCATCCAGGGCTGCCTGGACGTGCCCCTGAACGCGCAAGGCGACGAGGAGGTGCGCAAATTGATCGGCCAACTGGCCGACCAACAGATGGAAGCCATCTACGCGCCCGTCAGCGAACCGTCTGCGCAGACCGCGCGCGCCATCGCCGAGGCACTGGGACTGCGAGTGCGCAAGCTGGAACGGCTCCAGAACCACGATCAGGGCCTGTGGCAGGGAATGCGAATCGCCGACGTCCGGCAGAAACAGCCCAAGGTCTATCGCCAGTGGCAGGAGCAGCCCGAGCACGTCTGCCCCCCGGAAGGCGAAATGCTCTCCGAGGCCGAGCTGCGCGTGCGCCAGGCCGTGTATAAACTGCTCAAACGCCACAAGGAAGGCGCGGTCGGACTGGTGCTGCCCGAGCCGCTCTGGAGTCTTGCCCGCCGCTTTGTCACACGAACCGAACTGGGCGACCTGTGGGCGGCCAACCGGCGACACGGCTCCTGGGAGATCGTCGAAGTGGACCCCGAGGAGGTGTTGGCGCCGAGCCGATAGCGGTCGTCCCAAGCCCCGGGGAGAAGCCGCCCTTTGGGCGGGCACGCGTCTTCACGCCGTTCTGCAAGGAGGCCCCCTGCTCATGTCCCGTGACGTGCCGGATGCGGCCAATTGGCGAAACATTATCAAACGGCCCAAGCGCGGCGTGCCCGAGGGGCTCTGGCGCCGTTGCCCGGGCTGCCAGCAGACCATCTTCCGCAAGCAAGCCGAACAGCGCTTGGGTGTGTGTCCGGAGTGCGACTACCACTGGTACGTGCCGGCCGGCGAGCGCATCCGCCAGGTGCTCGACGAAGGCACCTTCGAGGAATGGGACGCCGACCTGGAGGCCACCGATCCGCTGGGGTTCGTCGACAAGGTGCCCTATGCCGAACGCCTCGAGAGCGAACAGGAGCGCACCGGGCTGCGCGAGGCCGCGGTGGTGGGCACCGGCATGATCCGTGCCCGGCGCGTCGCGTTTGGGGTGACTGATTCGGCCTTCATCATGGGCAGCATGGGCTCGGTGGTGGGCGAGAAGATCACCCGAACCGTCGAACGCGCCACCGAAGAGCAGTTGCCGCTGATCATCATTTCCGGCTCCGGCGGCGGCGCACGCATGCACGAGGGCATGCTCTCGCTGATGCAAATGGCCAAAGTCAGCGCCGCGCTGGCCCGATTCCACGACGCCGGCGGGCTGTTCATCTCCGTGTTGACCAATCCGACCATGGGAGGCGTGGCCGCCAGTTTCGCCTCGCTGGGCGACGTGGTGTTCGCCGAACCCAAGGCCCTGATCGGCTTTGCCGGGCCACGCACCATCAAGGCCACCATCCGCATCGAGCTGCCCAAGGGGTTCCAGACCAGCGAGTTTCTCCTGGAACACGGGTTCATCGATCGCATTGTGCGCCGGCCGGAGCTGAAGAGCGAAATCGCGCGCACGATCGACTACTGCGGCAAGTAAGAAGCTGTCAACGAATTGTTTCCCAAATTCGATGCCCAATCCCGGGTGGCCGGGGCTCACGGCGAAGCGAAGCCCCGGGAAGTAATACCTTTACAAGTTCTAAGGCCCGCGCGCCGGCAGGCACACCACAGGTTCGATCCGGATCGCAGCCCATGTTCATTTCCATCGACGGTGTGGACGGCTGCGGAAAGACCACCCAGGCGGGACTGCTGGCCGAGTGGCTCGAAGGTAGCGGACGCCAGGTGGTCGTCTATCGCGATCCCGGCGCCACCCCGCTGGGCGAAGCGGTGCGCCGGTTGCTGCTGGATCAGGATGACCTGCAAATCGACCTCTGCAGCGAGATGCTGCTCTACATGGCCGCCCGCGCACAACTGGTCGAGCAGCTCATCCGCCCAGCGCTCGAGGCGGGCAAGACCGTGGTCTGCGACCGCTATCTGCTGGCCAATGTGGTCTATCAGGGCTACGCGGGTGGGCTGGGCGCCAAGAACCTCTGGCGCGTGGGGCGCGTGGCCACCGGCGGGCTGATGCCCGATCTGACCGTCGTGCTCGACGTGCCTGTGGAACAGGCGGCCCAGCGCCTCGGCCCCGAGTTGGATCGCATGGAACGCCGCGGTGCGGATTTCCAGCGATATGTGCGCAAGGGCTTTCTGAGCGAGGCGCGGCGCGGCGGGCCGCCGTGGCCCTCGTGGTGGCTTTCGGGGAGCCAAATGATACGCCCAGGCGAACAAGGTATCGGACCGTCGCACGTCGTAAGGCCGGCGTTCGTGATAGTGGACGGGACCGGCTCGGTGGAAGAAGTGCAGACCGAGATTCGCCGGCACGTCGAACGGCTGCTCGATTGAAGCGCCGCCGGGGCTGGATGAGCTTGCGGGATTCCTGGAAAAGGTAACAGGCATCATTTGTGCCAAGGCGGGCACCGACCGCAGGTCGGTCGCAGGCCGTTGAGGGCAAATGGTGCCTGCCACCTTTTTCGCGGGCCGCGTTTCGCCGACCGCGGCAGACCGGCAACAAGGCTTGAGCCGACCGGCTACACGTCCAAATCCCTCAGTCGCTCCGAGAGCGCGCTGCTGATCTGCTCGGCACACTCGCGATAACGCTCCAGCAGCCCGCCCACCGGGTCCGCGATGTCCACCCCCTCGGCCGACAGCAGGCAGGTGCGCTCGCCAGCCTCGGGCCATTGGGCCAAAACGGCCTCGCGATGGGCCCGGGTCATCGTGTAGATCACGTCCGCCTGCCGGACCAGGGAAGTGCTTAGCGGCTGGGTCTCGTGGCCCGAAAGGTCCAATCCCATTTCCGCGGCCGTTTGCACGGCGTGGGCCGAGGCCCGGCCGCCCGGCATGGCCGCCACCCCGGCCGAAACCACGATCACCCCCCGGTCTTCCAGCTCCTCGACCCCGCATTTCAGCCGGCGAGCCAGCACGCGCCGGGCCATCACCTCGGCCAGGGGGCTGCGACACGTATTGCCTGTGCAGACCATCAGGATCATCAGGCTGGCCAGGCGCTGCAGGGTCTTCTCGGGCACCACCCCGGCCCGCAGCACTTCGAGGCCGCCCTGACGGACGCGCACCACCGACGACGGCTGGCCGAACCGGCACGGCCCGTCGTCGAGCACCAGGTCGATCTGGCGCCCCAGACTGCGGAGCACTTCGGCCGCGGTGACCGCTTCCGGGGCCCCGCCGGGATTGGCGCTAGTCAAAATCAAGGGGCCGGCCAGCATGTCCATCACATCGAGCACCACCGGGTGGCCGGGTACGCGCAGCCCCAAGGTCTTCTTCGGCGAGACGGCCCGCTGGACCCTGGCCGGCAGGCGCCGGACCAGGCTCTCGGGGTGGGCGTCGTCGAACACCAGGGTGACCGGGCCGGGCCAGCACCGGCGCGCGAGGCGCTGGGCCAGGGGCGACATGTCGGGCACGTAGTCGCGGGCCTCCTCGGCACTCTTGACCGCCAGGGTGAGTGCGTGGCCGGCCTTGCGACCCTTGATGCGGATCAGCCGGTCCACCGCGGCCTCGTCCAGGGCGCTGGCGGCAAGCCCGTAGACCGTCTCCGTGGGCACCGCGGCGACCCGGCCTTCGGCCAGCACCTGGACGGCCTGGTGGACCACGTCGCGCGAGTCCTCGGCCCTGCGCACGTCGATCACCTGGGCCTGCCTGGGCATGGGTCTGGGAGCAGCACGCGAGGAATTGACGTAATCTCTTGATTGCCCGATGGTTACGACCCGTACACTATACTCCCGCCAAGTGAGCGCCGTCAAGGCACGCACCTTCCTTGTGGCACCGAATTGCCGGTCGTCTCTGGAAAAAGGAAAAGGGGGTCGGGTCTCATTTGTGCGAAGCCGGGCACCGACCGCAGGTTGGTCGCGGGCCGTTGAAGGCAAATGAGACCCGACCCCCTTTTTCTCCCGGAATGGGCTTCTGCCTGAGGGCCGCGCACGGCCGGCGACGGGAGCCCAAAGTCTGGTTACGTGCAATCGTGATGGACACGCAAGCCCCGGCGCATCCTGGCCCGATGGTCCACCCCCTGGTATCTTGAACTGTCGGTTGCCGGGCAAGCGACAGGGTCAACACCTCATGGGCTACCACCTCCACACAGAGGCAGATTCCTCGATGAGCGTGGTGTACAGGCTGTCTGGACACGCGCGATGGTGGTGGCTACCGCTGGCGGCGCTGGTGCCGGTGGTGGTCTTTCTGGGCTGTAAACGCGACGAGCACGCACAGATCGGCCGGCTGGTGCAGGTCTGGGGACGCAGCGGGGTATCGGACGGCCGGTTCCAGAAACCCCGGGCCATTGCCATTGACTCCCGCGACCAAATCTACATCGTCGACATGACCGCCCGCATCCAGGTCTTCGACACCAGCGGCCGCTTCCTGCGCAAGTGGCAAACGCCGGCCTGGGATGTGGGCAAGCCCGCGGGCCTGGGCACCGGGCGCGACGGCAACCTGCTGGTGGCGGACACGCATTACAGCCGGATTCTGGTGTATTCGCCCCAAGGCCGCCTGCTCCGCACGATCCCTATGCCCGAGACCACGGACCAGGGCGTGTTCCGCCTGGTGCGCGACGTGGTCCAGGACTCCCAGGGCAACTACTACGCGAGCGAGGCGGGTGAGTTCGACTGCATCCGCAAGTTCTCGCCCCAGGGCCAATACCAAGGGCAGTGGGGCGGCCGCGGCTCGGCCCCGGGGGAGTTCTCCCGGCCCGAAAGCCTGGCTCTCGACGCCCAGGACCACATCTGGGTGGCCGATGCGTGCAACCATCGCATCCAGGTGTTCGACCCGGACGGCAGGCTGCTGGCCTGCTGGGGCCGGCAGGGCAGCGCGCCGGGCGAGCTCTACTACCCGTATGACCTGGTGGTCACGCCCGATGGATTCGTCTATGTCTGCGAATACGGCAACCATCGGGTGCAGAAGTTTACCATTGAGGGCCGGTCGCTGGGCTGCTGGGGACGCGAGGGCCGGGCCGAGGGCGAGCTGTTCAATCCCTGGGGGCTCGTTCAGGACGGCGAAGGGAACATTTACGTGCTGGATTCGAATAACCACAGGGTGCAGGTGGTACGGATGTAGCAGCGTAGGCCGGAACAAGCGCAGCGCTGTTCCGGCGCAGTCCGGATGCCGGAACGGCGTCGCTTGCGCGACTTGTTCCGGCCTACGCGCTGTTTCCAATGCGCAACGAACCGCCTGCGGCAGTGGGAGTAGGGCGCACACGGATAGGATGCGGCGAGCCGCCGGCGTAAGCCGGCGGTTCACACGGCCGCGCAATGACGCAGATCGTTAGATGCTGGCCATTCAATTCGGCATAGGCTCATACCGGTTGGGCTTCGGCTCGCCGTGGTGGCTGCTGGCGGCGGTGGTGCTGCTGCCGCTTTTGTGGGCCTGGAGTCTGCGCCGGCTTGCGGCGCTGGGTCGGCTGCGAGCCTGTTGGATCACCGTGCTGCGCAGCCTGGTGTTGCTCTGCGTGATCCTGGCGCTGGCCGAGGTGCAGGCGGTGCAGACCACCGAGCGCGTGGCCGTGCTCTACGTGCTCGACCAGTCGCAGAGCATCCCCGAGTCGCAGCGGCGGGCCATGCTCGACTACGTGAATGCCGAGGTGGCCCGCCACCGGCGCACCGACGACAAGGCAGGCATGATCGTCTTCGGACGCGAGGCGGCGATCGAAGTGCCGCCCTTCGACGAGACCGTGCCGATCCTGCGCGTGGAAAGCGAGCTGGACCCCGACTACACCAACCTGGCCGACGCGCTGAAGCTGGCCAAGGCCACCTTTCCTGAAGATTCGGCCAAGCGGGTGGTCGTCGTGAGTGACGGCAACCAGAACCTGGGCGATGCCCTGGAGCAGGCCCGGGGTCTGGCCGCGGCGGGCATCGGCATCGACGCGCTGCCGGTCTACTACCGGACGCGCAAGGAGGTGCTCCTCGAGCGGCTGGTGCTGCCCAACGAGGTGCGCCGCGGGGAGCCGTTCGACCTGCGCGTGGTGCTCAACAACACCGCGGAGCCGGCCGAAGGCCCCGCGGGCGAGGTGCGCGGCCGGCTGCGCATCTCCCAGTTGGTCGGCGACCAGTCGGTGGTTTTGAGCGAGCAGCCGGTCACCCTGCCGCCGGGCAAGAAGGTGCTCACGCTGCCCCAGCAGGTCGATGCGCCGAGCTTCTACACCTACGAGGCGCGGTTCATTCCAGATACGCCCGACGACGATGCCATGCCGCAGAACAATCGGGCCACTGCGTTCACGCAGATTCGCGGCAAGGGTCGCGTGCTGCTGATCGAGGATCACCTGCTGCGCGGCGAATTCACCGTGCTGGCCCAACGCCTGCGCGGCCGCGGGCTGGAGGTGGAGGTGCGCGACTCGGCCGAGGCGTTCACCCGGCTCGACCAGCTCCAGGCGTACGACACGGTGATCCTGGCCAACGTGCCGCGCGAGCACCTGAGCGACGACCAGATCGCCATGCTCGTGCGCAACACCCAGCAGTTGGGCGCCGGGCTGGTGATGCTGGGCGGGCCGAACAGCTTCGGGGCCGGCGGCTGGGCGGGCACACCCATCGAGGAGGCCATGCCCGTCGACTTCCAGATCAAGGCGGCCAAGGTGGTGCCCCGCGGTGCGCTGGTGATGATCATGCACGCCTGCGAGATTCCACAGGGCAACTTCTGGCAGAAGAAAATCGCCGTCGAGGCGCTCAAGGCGCTGGGAGCGCGCGACTACTGCGGACTGATCCACTGGAACGGCACCGAACAGTGGCTCTGGGGCCGGGGGCTGCTGCCCGTCGGACCCAACCGCCAGCAGATGCTCCGGCGGATCGACTTCATGACGCCCGGCGACATGCCCGCCTTCGATCCTTCCATGCAAATGGCCCGCCGGGGCTTCGAGGCCCTGCCCGATGCCGCGGTGCGCCACATGATCATTATCAGCGACGGGGACCCGCAGCCGGCCAGCAATGCGGTGCTCCGCGCCTTGCGCGACATGCAGGTCACCGTGTCCACGGTGGCGGTGGGGGCCCACGGGCCGGCCGGCAGCCGCGAGTTGCTCAAGATCGCGGATCAGACCGGAGGCAAGTACCATGCGGCGCCCAACAGCCAGGCCCTGCCGCGCATCTTCCAGCGCGAGGCGCGCCGCGTGGCCCGGCCCTTGATCTGGGACCAGCAGCCGGTCCAGCCGCGGCTGAAGTTCGCCCACCGCGTCGTCGAGGGCCTCGACGATCCCCTGCCGCCGATCCGCGGTTTCGTGCTCACCGAGAAGAAGGACAATCCGCTGGTCGAGACGCTGATCGTCTCGCCCCTGCCCGCGGGCGAGCGGAACAACACCGTGCTGGCGGTGTGGACCTATGGGCTGGGGCGGACCGCGGCGTTTACGAGCGACGCCGGGGCGCGCTGGACCACCGGCTGGGCAGCGCAGTATCCGGAGGTCTACGACGTGCTGTTCGACAAGATCGTGCGCTGGACCATGCGACCGACCGGTGATCTGGGCAAGTTCAGCGTGGCCACGCACACCGAAGACGGGCGCGTGGAGGTGATCGTCACCGCCCTGGACAAAGACGACGAGTTCCTCAACTTCCTGGCCATGACCGGCACGGTGGTCGGCCCCGAATTGGAGCCGCTGCCGCTGGAGCTTGAGCAGGTCGCGCCCGGCCGCTACGTGGGGAGCTTCCCCACCGACGAGAGCGGCAGCTACATTGTCAACATCGCGGTGGCCGGCCCCGGGCTGGACGGCGCGCCCGGCGAGGGGCAGCCGCGGCAGCAGGTGACCTCGCTGCGCGCCGGGGTGAACGTGCCGTATTCCGAGGAGTTCCGCGCGCGTGTGCCCAACGAAGCCCTGCTGCGCCAACTGGCCGCCCTGGAGCCGCGGGGCGGCAAGGCCGGCCGGGTGATCGGCACGCTCGAAGGCGACGCAGCGATCGAGCCGCTGCTGGCCGCGGACACCTTCCGCCGTGATCTGCCCAAGGCCACCAGCATCGAGGACATCTGGTTCTATGTGGTGTTTTGCGGTTGTTGTCTCTTCTTCTGCGATGTGCTCTTCCGCCGCGTGCAGGTGGGGCTGGGGTGGATCGTTCCGGTTGCCGGGCGGGTGCGCGATGTCGTGCTCCGCCGCGCCCCTGTGGAGAAACCGGCCGAGGCCATCGTGCGCCTGCGCAGCCGCAAGGCCGAGGTGCGCGACCGGTTCGAGCAGCTTCGCGCCGCGGCGCGCTTCGAACCGTCGGCCGAGCGCCGCGACGAACTGCCGACGCTGGAGGAACTCGCTGCACCGGACGAAGCGCCGCCCGCCCCGCGCGCCCCAGCCATGACCGAAGAAGCCCCGCAGGAAGAGAGTTATACGCAGCGGCTCTTGCGAGCCAAGAAAAAGATATGGGAACGACGCCGACGCAAAGACCGGGACAGGTAGACCGCTCTACTCCCCTCTCCCGCACAGCGGGAGAGGGGTCGGGGGTGAGGGCAGGTTGAAACACAGGGTGGCACGGGTGGCTTGTCCACCCGTGCTTGTCCGGTTCGAGATCATCGGGTGCCGCACTGCTGGACAAGCCAGCAGTGGCACCCAGCAGGTACAGGCCGCTACAGCAGCCCGGCCGCCCTCACCCGGCCGCTTGCGCGGCCACCCTCTCCCGCCGTGCGGGAGAGGGTCGAAGCAACGAGATCCTTTTTCCCGCCCGCCGGATGCCTACAGATCGTTTCCTTTCCTCCTACCAACGGGAACCACGCATGAGCATTGCCGAGACCTTGGAACGCCGTGCCCGCGAGTTCGCCGATCGCTACGCCGCGGTGCGCGAGCAGATCGGGCGGGTGATCGTCGGCCACGAGGACGTGATCCACGGGGTGTTGACCTGCCTGTTCGTGGGCGGCCATTGCCTGCTGGAAGGCGTGCCGGGGTTGGGCAAGACGCTCCTGGTGCGCACGCTGGCCCGCACGCTCGACCTGGATTTCAACCGTATCCAGTTCACGCCCGACCTGATGCCCGCCGACATCCTGGGCACGAACATGGTGATGGAAACGCCCGACGGCCGGCGGTTCTTCGAGTTCCAGCGCGGTCCGATCTTCACCCAGATTTGCCTGGCCGACGAGATCAACCGCGCCACGCCCAAGACCCAGTCGGCCATGCTGGAAACGATGCAGGAGGGCACGGTCACCGCGGCCGGCGTGCGCTATCCGCTCAAGCAGCCGTTCCTGGTTATGGCCACTCAGAACCCCATCGAGCAGGAAGGCACCTATCCGCTCCCCGAGGCCCAACTGGACCGGTTCTTTTTCAAGCTCCTGGTGGGCTACTCGAATCGGCAGGAGCTGGCCGCGATCGTCCAGCGCACCACGCGCGGCGAGGTCATCGAGCCGGAGAAGGTGATGGACGGCGCGGAAATCCTGGGCTGGCAGCAGCTCGTGCGCGAGGTGATCCTGGCCGACCACGTGCAGGACTACATCGTGCGACTTTGCCTGGCCACCCATCCGCTGGGCCAGTTCGCCCCGGAGGTGACCAACCAGTACATCCGCTGGGGCGCCAGCCCGCGGGCCGCGCAGGCGCTGGCCTTGTCGACCAAGGTGCGGGCACTCCTGGAGGGACGCTACAACGTGAGTTTTGAGGACGTGCGCCGGGTATTCCTGCCGGCCTTGCGCCACCGGATCATCCTCAACTTCGAGGCCCAGGCCGAAGACATTCAGCCGGACAGGGTATTGCTGGAAATCCTCGACAAAGTGCCGCAAAAAGCGGAGTGAAGGGGAGGTCGGAAGTCGGAGATTGGAAAGCTGAAATCGCAAATCAGCGCGTGGCGAGCCGGGAGCGTCAGCTCCCGGTTCGGCCGGAGTGAAGCCGGAGGCTGGAGGTCGGGTGGCAAGAGGCGTGCTCTTGGCTCTTGACTCTTGACTCATGCAATCCCCAAATCCCCGGCCACGCGGCCACTCAAGAAACATCGTCCCATGCCTGAGCACGAATCACTGCTGAGTCCCGCGCTGCTGGCCCGGCTGGAGAAGCTGGAGCTCGTGAGCCGCAAGATCTTCCGCGGGCGCATGAAAGGCGAACGCCGCAGTCCGCGCCGGGGCCAGAGCGTGGAGTTCGCCGACTTCCGCAACTACGTGCCCGGCGACGACGTGCGGTTCGTGGACTGGAACACCTATGCCCGCCTGGAGCGGCTGTTTCTGAAGCTGTTTCTGGAAGAAGAGGACCTGCACTTCTACGTGCTGGTCGATGCCAGCGAGTCGATGCACTTCGGCCAGCCGACCAAGCTGCGCTATGCCCTGCAACTGGCCGCGGCCCTGGGGTTCGTGGGGCTGGTGCGCGGCGATCGGGTGAAGATCGAGACCCTGGGCCAGCCGGCGCGCCGAGCGGCGCCCGTGTTTCGCGGTCGGCGCAGCCTGTGGCGCATGCTCGATTACCTGGAGCAGATCGGGCCCGAGGACACCCCGCCGCTGGCCGTGGGAGTGAAGAACTTCTGTCTGCGCAATTCGGGCAAGGGCATCGTGGTGTTGCTGAGCGACCTGATGGACAAGCAAGGCTATCAGGCCGCTCTGCGCTATGTGGCGGCCCAGGAGATGGATGTCTATGTGATCCACATCCTCTCGGCCGAAGAGATCGATCCGGAGGTGGAGGGCGACCTGCGCCTGGTGGATTGCGAGGACGGCGACGAGGCCGAGATCACGGTCAGCTCGGCATTGCTGAAGCGCTACCGCCAGACGCTCGCGGCGTTCGTGGCCGACGCCCGGGAGTTCTGCGCGCGGCGGGGCATCGCCTATCTGATGGCCCGCAATGAGACGCCGGTCGAGGAGCTGATCACCGGTTACTTGAGCCGACGGGGACTGGTGCGCTGATGTGGCCTGACTTTTCCAGCGCGTTTCGCGGCTCGGCAGCCTGGCTGTGGGTGGCCATGGCCGCGTTGCCGCCGCTCATCGTGCTGTTGTATTTTCTGAAACTCAAGCGGCGCCCGCTGGAGGTGCCCAGCACGTATCTTTGGCACAAGTCGATCGAAGACCTGCACGTCAACGCGCTCTGGCAGCGTCTGCGGCGCAACCTGCTGCTGCTTTTGCAACTGCTGCTCTTGGCGCTGGTGGCCCTGGCCCTGCTGCGCCCCCACTGGCAAGGCCAGCGCCTGGTGGGCGACCGGTTCATCTTCCTGATCGACAACTCCGCGAGCATGCAGGCTACGGACGTGGGGCCCTCGCGCCTGGACGAGGCACGCCGCCGTGTGGCCGACATGATCGGGCAGATGGACCCTGAAGACGTGGCCATGATCGTCAGCTTCTCCGACAGCGCGCAGGTCGTCCACCCCTTCACGCGCGACCGCCGCCTGCTGCTCGATGCACTCCAGACGATCACGCCCACGGATCGGCCCACCTCACTGGCCGAGGCCCTGCGCGTGGCCTCGGGCCTGGCCAACCCGGGACGACTGTCCGAGGCGGGCAATGCCTTGGACGTGCAGGTAGCCGAGCCCTTGCCCGCTGACCTCTATGTGCTCAGCGACGGCCGCTTCCCGCCCGTGGCGGGTTTCTCGCTGGGCAATCTGAAGCCCACGTTCGTCCCCATCGGCTCGCCCGAGGCGCGCAACGTGGGCATTATGGCCTTCAGCATCCGCCGCCATCCCTCGCGCCCGGAGCTGTACCAGGCGTTTGCACGCTTGAACAATTTCGGCGCACAGCCGGCCGACCTGGGCCTGGAGCTGCGTCTGGACGGCGAGCTGATCGACGCCGACCGCGTGACCGTTCCCGCGGGCGAGAGCCGCGCGGTGGTCTTCGACCTCGGCGCGGTGGAGTCGGGCGTGCTCATGCTCGCCGCGGATTCCGAGGACCATCTGGGGGTGGACGATCGCGCTTCGGTGGTGATCCAACCGCGGGATCGGGCCGCTGTGTTGCTGGTCACGCCGGGCAACGAGCCGCTGCGTCTGGCCCTGGGCACCGAGACGGCCGCGGAGGTTGCGCACGTGCGCGTCGAGCCGCCGGCGTTTCTCAAGTCGAAAGCGTATCTCGACCTGGCGGCTGCCGGCGCGCTGGATCTGGTGATCTACGACCGGTGCAGCCCGGAGAAGCTGCCGCCGGCCAACACCGTGTTTGTCGGCGCGCTGCCGCGGGGCGACGCATGGTCGGCCCGCGCGGCGGTCGCCTGGCCCCAGGTGATCGACGTGGAGAGCAACCATCCGCTGATGCAATGGGTCGAGTTCGCCGACGTGGAAATCCTCGACGCCACCCCGCTCGAGCCGCCCGCCGGCAGCATCGTGCTGGTGGATTCTGGGGCTGGACCGCTGGCGGCCGTCGCTCCCCGGCAGGGTTTCGAGGACCTCGTACTGGGGTTCGTGCTCGTCGATCAGCAGACCGACGCCGAGGGCAAGGCGCAGACGACCATCGGCACCAACTGGCCCATCCGCGCCAGTTTCCCGGTCTTCGTGCTCAACGTGCTCGACTATCTGGGCGGCGGGCGGGCCAGCCCGGAAAGGGCAGCACTGCGTCCCGGAAGGCCGATCGTGGTCGAGCCCCCCAGCCCGGGTGCGCGCCTGCGAGTGCATACCCCGTCGGGCGAGACGGTCGATCTGCAATCCACGCGGACCGAGAAGGTCAGCTTCACGGCCACCGATCGATCGGGGGTCTATCGGGTTGAGGCCGACGGCAAACCCTACCGGCAGGTGGCGGTCAACCTGTTCGATCCGAGCGAGAGCGCCATCCGGCCGGACACCAAGCCGGCGATCCAAATCGGTTACGTGGAGGTGGAAGGAGAGCCCGGGTGGGAACTGACCCGCCGCGAGGCGTGGAAGCTGCTGCTGGCGGTCGGGGTGGGCATCTTGCTGCTGGAGTGGTATATCTATACTCGTCGCGTGGGGCTGTAGGGATCGTGGCGTGGGGCATGAAATGCCGTGTCAGAGTGAGACTGGCGAGCCGGAGGCGTGATCCTCCGGTTGGAGCAAAGAAATTGTAAAGGAATTGTTTCCGCAATTGCGGGGAAAAGGTGACAGGCACCA
>CAYXPN010000111.1:10172-15571 GCA_964467075.1 uncultured Planctomycetaceae bacterium | reverse complement strand
ACGGCTTGACCCACCCTACGCGCCTGGCACCCTACGCGCCTGGCAGCGACACGAGTGTTCACAAATCGCGCACGCTGATTTAGGTCCCAGAAAACAGCGTTCGAGCAAGAAAGGTCGCCTACGGCTACTCGCTGGCCACGCGCATACCGTCCTCCAGGCTGCTTTCCGGGGCCAGCACGACCAGCTCGCCGGGCTGAAGGCCCTTGAGAATCTCGGCCTGCTGGTCGTTCATCAGGCCCACCTCGACCCGCTGGCGCCGGGCCCGGCCGTCGCGCACCGCAAACACCTGCCAGGTGCCGTCCTCGCCGCGAAACAGCGCCGGCCGCGGGACCACCAGGGCCTCGGCCTTCTCCGCGGTGAAAACCTTCACGCGCACGCGGAAGCCCACGCCCAGCCCGCGCTGGAGCAGGCGCTCCAGCTCGCCTTCGGCAAAACGCACGATCACCATCACCCGCTGCTGCTCCACGCCCAGGGAGCTCAGCTTGGTGAACCCGGCCGGATAGACGGCGTGGACATAGCCGCGGGCGGGTTTGGGTCCGATGGCCGGGCCGTAGATTTCCACCGGATCGCCTTCTTCGACATCGACCACTTCCAGCGTAAGCACCTCGGCTTCGATCTCCAGGTCTCCCAGCCGGCCGAGCTCCACCAGCAGCTCGCCCGCCGTCAGGAAGCGTTCGTTGCTCACATGGCGCGCGAGCACCACGCCGTCGATCGGACTGGTCATCAGTCCGCGTCGATGGTCTTCGCGGGTCTTGCTGAGCCGCGCCGCGGCCTCGGTGCGTTGCTTCTGGAGCACGGCCTCGGTGTAGGACTTGCCCTGGATGTACTGGCCGATCATGGTGGGCAGCAGGTTGGTGGCCGCGGCCAGCGACTCGGTGGCCGAGAGCACCAGCCGGTCCTGGGCCAGATCGACGCTGGCCTGGACGTGCTCGACATAGGCGCGGTCCAATTCGTCCTGGGGCACGGTGCGCGAGGCGACCAGCTCGCGCACGCGCCCGAGGTTCTTTTCGGCGTAGTCGGCGCGTGCCAGGCCCGCCTTGACGCGCTCGCGGGCCATCTCCACGGTGTCGTTCATCGATTTGACGAATTCCTGGGCCTGTCGGAGCGCGGTCTTCTCCACTTCGCTGTAGGCGTTCTCAGCGATGGCCGCGTCCAGCCGATCGACCACGGCTTGGGCCTCCTGGAGCGTATGTTCCAGGTCGACCGGCACGATCTGGGCGACCAATTGCCCCTGCTCCACCTTGTCGCCCTCGGCGAGCGTGACAGCCTCGATGCGCCCGCTGTAGGGCATGGTGATCAGCCAGGTCTTGGGCAGCCGGGTCTTGGCCTGCTCGTCGATGAACGTGCGGATCGGGCCGCTGCGCGCGGGGGCCATGTCGACCACCGCATTGGCCGAGAACCATTCCGCCGCGGCCCAGAGGCCCGCCAGAGCGAGCACCACCCCGATCAGGATGAGCCATGCATTGCGCTTCATGGGCTTCCCCACGTCTGTTTGCCGCAGGCCGCGCCGATGTGCCTTTAGCGCCAAAAGCCCGGCGAATACCGCGCGGATTCACCTTACCAATTGTAGTCCATCGCGGCGGGCTATTCCTTGGCCTGGAGCGCATCGAGGCGGTTTGTAGGGTGGGTCGAGCAAAGAGCGAGACCCACCGACAGGGCAACCACATGGTGGGTCTGCGCCTACGGCTTGACCCACCCTACGTGGGTTTCGGCGTTTCGCTTGTTCTACCCGAACCGGGAGCTGACGCTCCCGGCTCGTCCTTTCCGGCTTCCGACTCGGCCACCCGCGAGGGTAAACCTCGCGGCTCGCGTCTTCCCCTCCGGCCTCCGACCCCCGACTTTCGACTTTGACGGACCGCAGGTCCGTCCTCCGACCTCCGTCCTCGGGGCTCCGACCTCGGGGCTCCGACCTCGGGGCTATTCCTTGGCCTGGAGCGCATCGAGCCAGTCGAAGCGGTGGATCACCCGCTGCACGAGCAAATGGGACGCCAGGGCGAAGACCACCGCCAGCACAAGGGTCCAGCCCCAGGTGGCCGCAGACCAGACCACCGGAAAGCGGAACATCTCCGAGTCATAGGCCATGGCCGCCAGCACCGTCAGCCCGTAGCCCAGCGGCATAGCCAGCAAGGTGCCGGCCAGGGTGACCACCAGGCTTTCGCGCAACAGCAGGCTGCCGATCTGCCAGGGACCGTAGCCCAGCACGCGCAGCGTGGCCACCTCGCGGCTGCGCTCGGCCAGGCTCACCAGCGACGAGTTGAGGATGCTGCCGAAAAACACCACGCCCGCAAACAACACCAGCGCGCCGATGAAAACCCACATGTTCTGCACGACTGTCTCTTCCAGCTTGCCGACCAGCTCCTCCCGCGTATTGACGGCCTGCAAGGCGGGCATGGTCTTCAAGCGGCGCATCATTTCGCACTGGTGTTGCGCGTCGCGGTCCGTGGCCAGCTGCACGCCCGAGACGGCCAGCTCCTCGCCAACGAGCCGGCTCAGGTAGTGGATGTCGGCATAGACCGCGGTGCCCAGGTAGCTATCGGAGATTTCCACCACCGGCAGCTCGTACACCCGGCGCAGCCCGCGCACCGGCCGAAAACGGACCGGCTGGCCGCGCTCGAGGTGGAGCACCTCGGCCAGCTTGCGGGTCATGGCCAGCCCGGCCGCGGGGATGCGGATCGGTCGGCCCTGGGCGTCGCGAGGCACGGTCAGGCGCGCGTGGGGCACCAGCCCGGTGATGGCGCCCTTGCGGCTGCGATGGGCGCTCCAGAAGGTTCCGGCCACGTGGAGCACCGGCTCGGCATGGTCCACGCCGGGCAGCCGGGCTGCTTCGTCGAGGGCTTCGGCGCCGTGCTCGTCTTTGAAGGCCAGTTCCACGTCGCTGCGCAGGATGCGGTAGAACTGGAAATCCAGCAGGAACGTGGTGGCTTCGGCCATCATGAAGCCGCTCACGAGCACACTGCCGCCCATGGCCGCGGCGAACACGCCGGCCGCGGTGCGAAACCGGTTGCGAAACACGTTGCGCAGGACCATGCGCCAACCCGAGCTGAGCCAGCTCCACAACCAGCCGATGCGTTCCAGGAACACGGCGCCGCCCTGAGCGGGTGGTCGGGGGCGCATGGCCTCGGCGGGCTTCAGTCGCAGGATCGCCCGGGCCCCGCGCAGGCTGCCCAGGCCCGCACACAGCAGGCTCACTCCCAGTGCCGCGGCCTGCAGGCCGGGATAGAAATGGTTGTCCAGTTCGGGGAATTCGAAGAAGCTGCGGTACATGACGGTCATGGCCCCGGCCAGCCAATAGCCCACTGCACAACCCAACAAGCCGCCCACCAGCCCCACCGTCAGTCCCAATTGCATAAAGTGGACGAACAACTGCCGGTCGCCGTAGCCCAGCGCCTTGAGCGTGCCCATCACGGTGCGCTGCTGCTCGGCCAGCCGGCTCAGCAGCACGTTGAGCACCACCGCGGCCACCCCCAGAAACATCAGCGGCATCACCAGCCCGAAGCTCTTGAGGCCCTGGATTTCCTGGCTCAGATACTTGTTCGAGGCCTGATCGGCCAGCGGGGTGACCGACACCACGCCGTAATCGTCCAGCAGCGTTTCCATGCGCTGGAACAAGGCGCCCGGGCTGTGCCGATACGCCGGGGCCAATTGCCCCAGGACCTGATTGGCCGCCCCGTCGAAATCGAACGCATCCTCGGCATACGACCGCTTCAGATAGAACACGCCGAAGTGCTCCGGGTCGGGCACCAGCGCGCCGGGGGCCAGCAGATAAACGAACTCGCTGCTGATGGCCGTGCCCACGATCAGCAGCTCCTGGCGCCGGTTGTTGAGCACCAGGTGAATCCAGTCGCCCGGGCGAAGGTCGTAGTAGCGGGCGAACGCATCGTTGACGATCACCTCGTTCTGGCGCCGCAAAGTGAAGTAGCCGCCCTGTTTGAGCACGATGTCGTTGAGGATCGGGCCGCGCTCGCCGGGCAGCGAGAGCACCAGTCCGTTGAGCGGGCGCTCGACGTCCTCCAGCCCCACGGCGGCATGGAAGCCGATCCGCGAGCGCACCGCGGCCACACCCGGCAGCCTGGCCAGACGTTCTACCTCGGCCTGGGGCACTTTCTTCAAGTCGATCCAGAAATCGGCCATGCGGCACTGGGCATAGTAGCGACGCTTGGCCTCACTCAAGTTCCAATAGGCCGAGCCCATGGTCACCAGGCACGCCACGCCCACGGCGATAATGCTGACGATGGCCAGCAACACGCCCTTCGAGCCCCACAGGTCGCGGCGGAGTTTGCGGCCCAGCATGCTCACCAGGTGATCTCCTCGGGCGGCAGCGGCTGCGGGTTTTCGTTGACTTCCACCACCTGGCCGCTGCGCAGGCGGATCACGCGGTCGGCCACCTGCGCAATCGCCGTGTTGTGGGTGATCAGGATGATCGTCTTGCCGAGCTGCTCTTTCAGGTCCACCAGCAGACGCAGCATCCGCTTGCCCGTCACGTAGTCCAGGGCCCCGGTGGGCTCGTCGCACAGCAACAGATCGGGGTCTTTGGCCAGTGCGCGGGCGATGGCCACGCGCTGCTGTTCGCCGCCGGAGAGCTGCGAGGGGAAATGGTCCATGCGGTCTTCGAGTTCTACCAGGCGCAGGGACTGGCGCACGTCCATGGGATGGCTGCTGAGCTCCGCGGCCACCATCACGTTTTCCTGGGCCGTGAGGTTGGCCACCAGGTTGTAGAACTGGAAGACCACGCCCACAGTCTCCCGGCGATAGCGGGTCAGCTCGGCCGGGCCGAAGGCCGACATCTCCTGCCCGCGAAACCAGACCCGCCCCGCGGTGACCGTGTCCAACCCGCCCAGGATGTTCAGGATTGTCGACTTACCGGAGCCGCTCGGCCCGGCCATCACCAGCAGCTCGCCCTCGTACACGTCCAAGGTGGCATCGCGCACCGCGGGCACCACCACCTCGCCCATCTGGAACGTCTTGTCGACGTGCTCCATGTGCAGCAGCACGCCATCGGTCGATGGGCCGGCGGCCTCGGGCATCAGACGGGTTCCATTTCGCAGCAAGGCGCTACAGGCGCGCAAACACGCGCGCGACCGCGAGCCGGCTTACTTCAGCCCGCCGGGCACTGTTGCGGAGCGTTCTGCTGGCCGCTCAACTTCTCCCACCCTTCTCCCAGCCAATCGGAGACTTTCGGGCGAACCCAGCGGGCTGGTTCAGCGGCCCCAGCCAGGGTCTGGTGGGTCTCGCTACCGCTCGACCCACCCTACGGCCTTGCTGGCCTCGGCCCGTGATCCTATCTTGAGATTAGGTCGGCGCTTACGTCGATGCAACCAGCGCCGGCTCGCCAGTACACGAATTGCAGTCGCCGGCGAGCCGGCGGCGTGAGCCGCCGGTTTTGTCGGCGGCACTGCTGG
>CAYXPN010000111.1:2675-10072 GCA_964467075.1 uncultured Planctomycetaceae bacterium | reverse complement strand
CAGTCGCCGGCGAGCCGGCGGCGTGAGCCGCCGGTTTTGTCGGCGGCACTGCTGGCCCGCCGGGGCAAGCAGCGGCACACCGCGGCATCACTCCCGAACAACCCCTGAACCGCCAAAAGCCATGATCCACCAAGAGAAGCTCGACTTTCGCACGCCCGGCCACGGCCACATGGAAGACATCACCGACCGGGTGGCCCAGGTGGTGGCCCGATCGGGCATTCGCACGGGCACGGCCCAGGTGTTTGCCGTGGGCAGCACCGCCGCGCTGAGCGCGGTGGAGTTCGAGCCGGGCCTGAAGCGCGACGTGCCCGAGCTGCTCGACCGCTTGATCCCGCCCAGCCGCCACTACGGCCACGAGCAGACCTGGCACGACGGCAACGGCCACTCGCATCTCCAGGCCACGTTGCTGGGTCCTTCGCTGGCCGTGCCGGTGAGCGAGGGGAAGCTCGTGCTGGGCACCTGGCAACAGGTGTTCCACCTGGAATGCGATGTACGGGCACGCCAGAGGACCGTGGTGGTCACGGTCAGCGGCGAGTGAGCCTGGGCCTGGGCGCCGACCGGCTTGGGACAGATCGGCCGCGAGCAGCGTCTTGGTCTTGCGCGCGTGCCACACAATCCACGCCCCCCCATTGGGGTGGTTCTGGGCCAGCTTGGTTTTGTCTGAGGCCCGCCGAGTTTCCCCAACCTGTGCCGTCGGCTATACTTTCCCCGAACGGCCAAGGCCCTTGCCCGGCGCCGAGGCCGCCTGTGCGTTGGCCCAGCCGGCCGCTGCCTTGGCCCGGCTGCACGACACAACCGCGGCCCTGCCGGTATCGCCTATGCTGGCGCGCGCGAGATGGCTGCTCAAGGATTACTCGTTTCGTAGACATCGACTTTGCAGAAAGGCATCGAACCATGTGTAGACTGGACCGCCATGCCAAACCCGCTGCCCGGCCGATCTCGATTTGGTCGCTGGCGGCGTTTTCACTCGTGCTCACGCTGACCCTGCTGATCGCCGGCGCGATGGGCGCCGAAGACGACGCGTGCCAGTGGGTCACCTATGACGGTTCTTCGGGAGCCGCTGACGCCAAGCACATCGTGCTCATCTGTGGCGATGAAGAATATCGTTCCGAAGAGCTGATCCCCCAGTTGGGCAGAATCCTGGCCGTACACCACCCGTTCAAGTGCAGCGTGCTGTTCGCCGTCAACCCTGAGACCGGCGAGATCGACCCGCAGACGCTCGACAACATCCCGGGCTTGGAATTGCTCGACGATGCCGACCTGATGGTGATGTTCCTGCGCTTTCGCGAGCTGCCCGACGAGCAGATGAAACACATCATCGACTACACCAATTCCGGCCGGCCCATTGTGGCCTTGCGCACCTCGACCCATCCGTTCTTCTATCGCAAGAACCCCGACAGCCCGTATGCCAAATGGTCGTGGCGCAGCAGCGATCCAAAGGGCGGCTACGGGCGCGAAGTGTTGGGCGAGACCTGGGTGGCCCATTACGGCGCGCACCAGCGCGAGAGCACGCGCGGCCTGGTCGCGCCGGGCATGGAAGACCATCCGATCGTGCGCGGCATCGAGACCGTCTGGGGACCTTCGGACGTCTATGCGCTGACCACGCTCCACGGCGATTGCAAGCCGGTGATCCTGGGCCAGGTGCTTGCGGGCATGAACCCCGACGATCCGCCCAATCCCGAGAAGCAGCTCGTGCCCGTGGCCTGGACCAAGACCTACACCGGCACCTCGGGCAAGCCGGCCCGGGTGTTCACGACCACGATGGGACACGCGGGCGACCTTAGGAACGAGGGCTTTCGCCGGCTGCTAGTCAATGCGTGCTACTGGGCCATGGGCCTGGAAGAGCAGGTACCGGCGAAGGCCAAGGTGGATTTGGTAGGGCCCTACGAGCCGAATCCGATCGGCGTGGGCCGGCACAAGCGCGGCTTGAAGCCGGCTGACTATCGCCTCGTGGCCCCCTGAGGCGCGCGTGGTCGCCTGCCGATCCAGCCCCTTGAGGCCGCGCGGGCCGTTGGTTCCCGCTGGTGAGCTTGCCCTGGTGCCTGGCCGGCCGGCAAGTGGCCCGCTGGAGCGTGTTCGGGATTTTGCGGAAATTTGCCGCCGGCCCCTCGGCGCACCGGTCGGGTGTGTGTACAATAGCCGCCGTTGTTTTTGTCTTTTCGCGTGTTCTGTTCTTGCTTTTCTGCGCGGGCTAGTCATGAGTTCGCAGCCGGTCGACGTATGGCTTCGGGACTTCACGCCCGAACAGCTCGAAACCCTGCTCGATGCGCTCGGCGAGGGCATTGTTGCGCTGGATACGGACGGCCGCGTGGTAGGCATGAATCGGGCGGCCTGCCGGATGCTGGAGAGCGACAAGGCCCAGGCGCGCACGAAGCCCTGCCGGAGCCTGTTCGGCGAGGCCTTGGCGGGCCGGCTCGGGGGCATCTGCCAGGCGCTGCACCACGCGCGGCCGACCGAGGAAGTGCGCTGGGAGTGGACCTCGCCGAGCGGGGTGCGCAGGGTGCTGCGTTTCCTCGGCGCTACGAGCTTCGAGGCCCCAGAGCGCGGGCGCTTCGCATTGCTGGTCTTGCAGGACGAAACCGCCGCGGCCGGCCTGGGGCCCGAGTTTAGCCAACTTCGCGGCGAGCCGTCCGAGCCGCGGGTGCCGACCCCAGCGCCGGCCACCAGCGGCAACTTGCAGGACGAGCAACGGGAAGTGCTTTGCAGGACCCTGGAGGCCACCGGCTGGAATGTGGCCAAGGCGTCGCGCCGGCTGAAGATCAGCCGCACGACGATCTATGAACGCATCCGCCGCTTTGGCTTGGCGCGCCCGCCCGAGTAGCTCTCCCCGGGGCTTCGCTTCGCTGGGAGCCCCGGCCACCCTTTCGGCTTGGCGCGCCCGCCCGAGTAGCGCTCCCCGGGGCTTCGCTTCGCTGGGAGCCCCGGCCACCCTTTTCGGCTTGGCGCGCCCGCCCGAGTAGCGCTCCCCGGTGTTTGGCCCGGCTCCTGGCCACGCTACAATCGGGACGTGTTGTGGGACGGTCTCCCGACCACCCGTGATCTGGGGCGGTCTGCCGACCGCCCCACACACCCAATCGTCAGCCGAGGGCCGGTCCATGCCTGATGCCGGGTTCACTTTTGAACTGCACCACGTGGATGCCCACAGCCGGGCACGCCGCGCCACCTTCCACACGCCCCACGGCCCGGTGGAGATGCCCGCCTTCATGCCCGTGGGCACCCAGGCCACGGTCAAGGGCCTTTCGGTCGGCCAGCTTCGCGCCACCGGCACGCAGATGGTCTTGGGCAATACCTACCATTTGATGCTCCGGCCGGGCCACGAGGTAATCGAGGGCCTGGGCGGGTTGCACCGGTTCATGGGCTGGGATGGCCCGCTGTTGACCGACAGCGGCGGATTCCAGCTCTACAGCCTGGCCCGCTCAACCGAGGTCGGCGAGCAGGGGGCCCGCTTCCGTTCGCATATCGACGGCCGGCTCCTTGAGCTTACGCCCGAGCGGGCCGTGGCCGCGCAGGAGGCCCTGGGAGCGGATGTGGCCATGGTGCTCGACCACGTGGTGGGACTGCCCAACGATCCCCACGTGGTGCGCGACGCCGCGGAGCGCACCGTGCGCTGGGCCCAGCGCTCGCGCCGGGCCCGGCGCCGCAGCGACCAGGCCCTGTTTGCCATCGTCCAGGGGGGCCTGGATGCTGAGCTGCGCCGCGGCTCGGCGCGCGAGTTGCGGGCCATGGACTTCCCGGGCTATGCGGTGGGCGGGCTGAGCGTGGGCGAGACGCCCGAGCAGATGTACGGCGTGCTGGACGTGGTGGTCGAGGAGCTGCCCGAGGACCGGCCTCGCTACTTGATGGGGGTGGGCCGGCCGGAGGACCTGTTGGAGGCGACTGGCCGGGGGATCGACCTGTTCGATTGCGTGTTGCCCACGCGCAACGGGCGCAATGCCATGGCGTTTACCGACCAGGGCACGGTGCGGCTGCGCAATCTGCGCCATCGGGACGAGGGGCGTCCGCTGGAAGAGGGGTGCCCGTGTGCGGCCTGCCGCCACTCTCGGGCCTACCTGCGCCACTTGTTCGTTTCCGGCGAGATGCTCGGCCCGATCCTGCTCTCGATCCACAACCTCTCGTTCTACCAGCGGCTGCTGGCCGAGGCCCGGGCGGCCGTCGAGGCGGACCGTTTCGAGCGGTTCGCTGCGATGAAACTCACAAAATGGGCAACCGCGGCAGCGCGGGCGGACTGAGGGCCGGTGCCCTTGTCCCTTGCGTGCCAAGAGCTTATGATGATCGGCTACGGTCCAGTGGTGGTGGCCCGGCAGGTAGTCGACAGTCGGGCCGTTTATATTGACCCGTTCGATCGTTTGACGGCTAGCCGAAGGCGCCGGCGCCGGTTTAACGGCTAGCCGCAGGCGCCGGTGAAGTCAGTCCGTGAATCGCCTCCGGCTCGCCGTTAAACGAAGTCCGTGATCGCCTCCGGCTCGCCGTTAAACGAGTTAGTTCTGGCTGAAGCCGACACGAGCAACGCAAGGGACCTGTCGTGGATACTGAATTGCTGATCCGCGGGCTGCTGCTGGCGGCCGACGGGGCACCGCAGGGCCAGCCGGGGGGCGGGGGAGGCGGGGGCTTGCTGCTCTGGCTGCCGTTTATCATGATCGGCGTGTTGTTCTACTTGCTGCTGATCCGGCCCCACCGCCGGGAACAGGCCAAGCGCGAGGCCATGCTGGGGGGAGTGAAGAAGAACGACCGCGTAGTCACCGTGGGCGGAATCTACGGCGTGGTGACCAACGTCCGCCGCGAGACCGATGAGGTGACCATCAAGGTGGATGAGGGCACCAACACCAAGCTCCGCATGACGCTGGGCTCGATCGCCCGGGTGATCGGCGAGGAAACGGACCAGGAGGAAGCCTCCTCCAAGAAGTCTTGAGTGCTGGGGATAACGACCCATGGCCTGGTATATCTTGTTGCCGCTGTTTGTGCTGCTGGTGACCGTGCCGTTCTTCCTGGGCGCATGGCTCGGCCGGCGCCTGCGCATGCCCGACCACGGCTGGAAGATCGGCCTGATCATCTTCAGCCTGGCCAGCGCCGCGGTGGTGGTGGTCACGGGCTGGCCGCCCCAGGCGGGCATCGATCTGAGCGGCGGCGTGGTGCTGGTCTACGAAGTGGACTGGGAGTCGATGAAGAAGGAGGACGAAACGGACCAGCAGCAGGACGTGCCCATGGACCAGCTCATCCGCGCCCTCGAGGAGCGTCTGAATCCGGCCGGGGTGACGGGCGTGTCGCTTCGCCCTTACGGCGAAGGCCAGGTGGAGATCACCATTCCCCAGGTGCGTGCCGAGGACCCGCAACTCGGCGCCGAGGAGTTGCAGCGGGTCAAGAAGATTCTGACCAGCGTCGGTGCGCTCGAATTCCGCATCCTGGCCAACACGCGCGACCATCCCGACCTGATCGCCCGCGGCCTGGCGCTGCCCATGGACCAAACCGCTGTGGTCAACCCCCAGACCAAGAAGCGCGAGGCGTGGTGGGTACCGGTGGGGCCGGGCAAGGAGCAGGACTTTGCTTCCTATGGCGACATCGCCCGGCGGGTGCGCCCCACGGCCGAAGGCGAAGAACTCCAGATTCTGGTCGTGGACGATCCGTTCGACGTGACCGGCGACTACCTGGTAAGGGCCACGCCGGGCACGGACAACCGCGGCCGGCCCTGTGTGCTCTTCTCCTTCAATGCCGCGGGCGGCTACCGGTTCGCCCGCCTGACCGGCAACAACCTGCCCGACGAAACCCAGCAGTTCTTCCGCCACCTGGGCATCATCCTCGACAACCGCCTGCAATCGGCCCCGGTGATTCAAAGCACCATCTCCCGGCACGGAGAAATCACCGGCAGCTTTACGCGCGAAGAGACCGAAGACCTGGCGGCGATCCTCAACGCGGGCATGCTGCCGGCCCAATTGAACAAGACGCCCTTGAGCGAACAGCACATCGGCCCGCTCTTGGGCCGCGATACGATCATCCGCGGGGCCTGGGCGATCGGCATCTCCATGGCCGTCGTGCTGCTGTTCATGATCTTCTACTACCGCTTCGCCGGCCTGGTCGCCTGTCTGGCCGTGCTCTCCAGCCTGCTGCTGCTCTTGGGCGTGATGATCGCCGTCAGCGCGGAGTTCTCGCTGCCGGGCATCGCCGGGCTGGTGCTCACCGTGGGCATGGCCGTGGACGCCAACGTGCTGATCTACGAACGCATCCGCGAAGAACGCGACCGGGGGGCTGCCCTGCGCATGGCCATCCGCAACGGCTTCGCCCGCGCCTTAAGCGCCATCGTGGACGCCAACCTCACCACGCTGATGATCGCCGTGATCCTCTATGCCATCCCCGAGGCCTCCCAGGTGCGCGGTTTCGCCGTGGTGCTCTTCCTGGGCGTGGTGCTCAGTATGTACACGGCCATCTTCTGCGCGCGTGTGCTGTTCGACATCGCGGAAAAGCGCCGCTGGATCACCGAGCTGCGCATGCTCCGGCTGCTGAAAACCCCGCAGTTCAATCTGCTCGGCAAGCGGCGCGTGGCGCTGGCCTGCTCCGGGTTGCTGATCGCCATCGGCCTGGTGGGCGTGGTCGCCCGCGGGCGCGGACTGCTGGACATCGACTTCACCGGAGGCGTGTCGGTCGAGGTGCTCTTCAAACAACCGGTCAGTATCGCTGAGGTCCGCCAGAAGCTCGGCGACCTGCCCGACCTGGCCGTGGCCGACGTGCGCTACGGCGAGGAGACCCCCGGGCGGCGGTTCCGGGTCAACACGTCGAAGTCCGAGTATTCGCCGGAAGAGGCGCAGAGAGCCGTACTCGACACGGTCAGCGCACAGCTCGACCGGCTCGTGCCCGGCCAGTCCGCGGCCCAGCGCCGGGAGCTTCTGGATCGGCTCGGCCAGTTGCTGGCGGTGCTGATCAAAGAACCGTCCGACAGCGACCAGTACACGACCGCCTGGAACCGGTTTCACGAGCTTCTGGCCGAGAGCCTGGCCGGCGTGACCGACGCCCAGCGCCGCCAGGAGGCCATGGCCGCGGTGGACGGCCGGTTGCACGAAGTGTTGCTCACGCCCACCGAGTTGGTCGAAGAACGCATCACCAGGTCGTTCCCGGGCCAACTGGTCACCAACACGATCGAGGTCGTCCGTCTTGAACCCATTGCCGGAACCGTGGCCGAAAAGGCGCCCGAAGGCAAGGTCTCCCAGCGCGGGTCCGCGGGACCTCCGGCGTCCCAGCCGGCCGGTCTCGGGGCCACCGTGGCCCAACTGGCCCTGGGCCAGACCGCGGCAGACGATCCGGCACGACAGCCGAGCGCCGAGCCAAGTGCGGAGCCGGCCGAAACAGCGGCCGACGAGCCGGGCGCTGAAGAACCGACCGAGCCGGGCGCTGAAGAACCGACCGAGCCG
>CAYXPN010000111.1:0-2575 GCA_964467075.1 uncultured Planctomycetaceae bacterium | reverse complement strand
AGCCGGGCGCTGAAGAACCGACCGAGCCGGGCGCTGAAGAACCGACCGAGCCGGGCGCTGAAGAACCGACCGAGCCGGGTGCTGAAGAACCGACCGAGCCGGGCGCTGCGCCCGGATTGCCTACGGAGCCGGCCGAGGCAGGTTCCGCTGAGCCGAGCGAGCCCGGCACGCCGGGCCCAAGTCCGGGTGAGCCGGGCGGTCCGGCGCTGCCGCCGGCTGAACCTGCTGCGGGCGCTGCGCCTCCTTCCGAAGGACCTCCCGAGCAGCCGCCGGGCGAGCCGGAGCAGCCGCCGGGCGAGCCGGAGCAGCCGGTCCCTGGACCCGGCGCCCCAGGTGAGGCGCCGCGCGAGCCAGAGCAGCCGGTCCTGCCCGAGCAGCCGCCCGAACCCGATCCGTTTGCTGGTGGGACGCACGCAATCGTGAAGTTCTCCCATCTGGCGCGCCACGCGAGGGTGCATGAATTGCTCGTGGCCCAACTGGGCCCGGAGACCGCCATTAGGGTTACCAACGAGCACTACACCCCTGGCGACAAGGCGGCATACGACACCTGGGAGATATCGCTGGACGTGCCCCCGGACGAGGCCCGCCAGGCCATTGAAGCTGTCCAGGCGCAGCTCGAGAGCAAGCCGTATTTTCCTTCCTCGACCACCATCGGCAGCCGGGTGGCCGGCACCTTGCAGGAAAAGGGGCTGCTGGCCGTGCTGGCCGCCTTGGTGTGCATTGTGGCCTACCTCTGGATTCGCTTCCAGCGCGTGATCTACGGGCTGGCCGCGGTGGTGGCTTTGATCCACGACGTGCTGATCACGCTGGGATTGCTGGCGCTGAGCGCCTACGTGGCGCTGATCCCGGGCGTGACCGAACTGCTGCTAGTCGATCCATTTAAGATTGGGCTTACGGTGCTGGCCGCGTTTCTGACGATCATCGGCTATTCACTCAACGACACGATCGTGGTCTTCGATCGCATCCGTGAGGTGAAGGGCAAGGCGCCGCGACTTACCGAAGAGATGATCAACAACAGCATCAACCAGACCCTGGCCCGCACGGTGCTGACCTCGCTGACCACGCTGGTGGTAGTGGGCATCTTGTATGCCGGCGGCGGCCAGCCGGTCCACACGTTTGCCTTCGCCCTGGTCGTCGGCGTGGTCGTGGGCACCTACAGCTCGATTTTTGTGGCTTCTCCGTTCCTGCTCTGGATGAGCCGGCCGCCCAAGGAGGCAGAGTAGGGGGGCGGTGGCGTTTGTCCGAAACGAGAGCAGACGTTACCGGGCGTGCGGCTCAATCCGTGCCTTGCCCGCCCGGCGCAGCATGAGATGCCCCCGCTCGGGCCGGACTCCCACACCCCCGGGAAATGTGCGCGCCGCGGGCGGTTGTTTCCCGCTCAGCGCGCAGGCCGCCAGCATCTGTGCCAGGGTTTCCCACTCGGCCCGACCCATGGCCTGCACGGGCCAGCCCTGCGAGGCCCACACGCCGGCCAGCATCTCGCAGACCAGATACGGTGGCTGATCGGCCAGCCCCTCGGCATCGATCCGGACCGATCCGTCGGACAGGGGATGGGCGAAGCGTTCGCAAAGCCTTTCGGCCATTCCCGCCAACACGCTCTGGGCCTCGCCGGCCAGGCGCCCCAAGCGCAACAGGGCCTCGACCACCCGGGGATTGAAGTCGGCCGCCAGGCGCGGCAGCAGCTCGTGGCGAATCCGGTTGCGCGTCAGGTGCAGGTCGGCGTTGCTCGCATCCTCCCGATATGGCTGGCCCAACTCCTGCAGATAGGCCCTCACTTCGGCCCGGCGAAACTGGAGCACCGGCCGGATCAGCACGGCCGGTCCCAGGCGGCGCACCCGCCGGATGCCCGATAGCCCCCGCAGGCCCGTGCCCCGGAGGATGTGGTGCAGGATGGTCTCCGCCTGGTCGTCGGCCGTATGGGCGGTGGCCACAAACCGGGCCCCGAAGCGGCCGGCTGTTTCGGCCAGGAACCGATAGCGCGCCTTGCGTGCGGCAGCCTCCAGCCCATCGCCCTGCTGGTCGGCCAACCGGGCCACATTGCTTCGGCCCACCTCACAACCCACACCCAGGCGCCGACACAGGTCGACCACGAACGCCTCGTCGGCATCGGACTGTTCGCCTCTGAGGCCGTGGTTCAGATGCGCCGCCACGATCCGCCCGGACCCCGAACCGCCGAGCGCACACATCGCCCGCAACAGCCCCACGCTGTCCGCCCCGCCCGAGACCGCCAACAGCACGGTCACGTCCTGCCAGTCGCTCGGGGGCCAGGTTTCGGCCAAAGAGGCCTCGAACGGGCGAAGCATGCGAGCGTCTCCGTTTCCCTCGTGCCTGTCGGTGGCCCGCCTGGCCGGGGCCCAGGGACCTGCTCGTTCTTTCCTCTTGCGTAGCACTTCAGCCAATCGGGAGGGCGAAGCTGCGATCGGCAGGACGAAGCTGCGATCGGCAGGACGAAGCTGCGATCGGGAGGACGAAGCTCCTGCTGAGCCGATCATCCCGAACGCCCGTCTGTTTTCCACCCCAACGGCTCGCGGGGAGTGTGTGCGTCAGTTTTGTAGGTAAGGCGCCCGGGGCACAA
>CAYXPN010000110.1:1576-15646 GCA_964467075.1 uncultured Planctomycetaceae bacterium | reverse complement strand
AAGACCTTCGTGCCCTTGCTCCTCTCGGTGCCCAGCGAGGCAAACGCCTCGGGCCCGTGGCGCAGAATCCAGGGAACCACGGCATAGGTTTCCACGTTGCTGACCAGCGTGGGGCGCCCCCAGAGCCCGCACTCGGCCGGATAGGGCGGGCGCAGGCGTGGCATGCCGCGGCGGCCTTCGAGCGAGGCGATCAGTGCGGTCTCCTCGCCGCAGACGAATGCGCCGGCGCCTTCTTTGATTCCCAGGCGCAGCGAGAAGCCGCTTCTTAGGATGTTCTCGCCCAGCAGCCCTCGCTGGGTGCAGCGCTGCAATGCCTCGCGCACGCGCTCGAGCGCCAGCGGATACTCGGCACGGATGTAGAAGAAGCCCTGGTCGGCGCCTACTGCGCGCGCGGCAATGGCCATGCCCTCGATGATGCGATAGGGGAAAGACTCAAGCAACATGCGGTCCATGAACGCGCCGGGGTCGCCCTCGTCGCCGTTGCAGATCACGTACTTGGTGCCGTCGCCCGCCGCGGCCACCTTGACCCATTTCTCGCTGGCCGGAAACCCGGCCCCGCCGCGGCCGCGCAACCCGCTTTGGCGAAGCTGCTCGATCACCTGCCGCGGCGAGAGGTCTTCGAGCACGCGCCCCAGCGCGGCAAAACCGCCTTGTTTCAGATACTCATCGAGGTCCAGCGGATCGAGCCGGCCGCAGGACTCCGTGGCCAGGTGGCGCTGGGGGCCGAGAAACGCGCAGACCGGCCCCTCTTCGCGCTGGATGGCGTGGCGCCGGGCCACATCGAGCGCCTCGCCGCTCACCAGCCGGTCGAGCCAGCGATCCAGCCACAGGCCCACGCGCCGCACCAGGCCGCGCGGCTTGAAATGCCGCCAGACGATCTGCGGCGCGTCCTGCGGATCGACGCGCGCAAACAGCCTGGACCGCCCGTCCGCAGTGACCAGCTCCACCAGCGGCGCCTGGTGGCACATGCCCACGCAGCCCACGCGCTTCAGCGCCGCGGGCGCGCCGCTTTGGGCCAGTGCCCGGCCGATGGCCTCGTGGACCCGGGCGCTGCCCTGGGCCTGACAGCAAGAGCCCAGACCGATGCGCACCACGCCTTGGACGGTGCGCGCCGCTTGGCGCCGGCCGTCCTGTTTGCGCGGCGCTGCCGGCCCGCGCTGCTGCTGCAAATGCTCGTGGACCAACTGGGCCACTTCATGCGCTTGCACGCGCCCGTAGGTCGTCCCGTCGATGCGCACCACGGGCGCCAGCGTGCAGCAGCCCAGGCAGGCCACCTTTTCGATGGTGAACTCGCCTTGCGGATCGGTGTCTTCGCCGGGCGCGATGCCAAGCTGGCGCTCGAAGGCCTCGTGGACGCGCTGCGAGCCTTTCACGTGGCAGGCCGTGCCGTGGCAGACCTGGACCAGGTGGCGACCCACCGGGCGGTGGCGGAACTGGGTATAGAACGTGGCCACGCCCGCGATTTCGGCCGGGGTGATCTCGGTGACTGCGCAGACGCGCTCCATGGCCTCGCGCGGCAGGTAGCGGTAGTGTTCCTGGAGGGCCTGGAGAATGGGGATCAGCGCATCGCGCCTGCGGCCCAGGCGGGCGACCGTCTGATCCACGAAAACCAGGTCCACTTGGGCCATGCTGGCTGCTCTTATGGTAGGCGCGCTCGCCAGAGCGCGGACGGGCAGGTGCGTGGCGCGCCGGGAGCGTCAGCTCCCGGTTCGAGTGCAATCACGAAACAACGTTCAATTCGCAAGCGATCGGCGATCAAACCGCGATCACCGTGCGCATTGGCGTCGCGGTTTCCGCGGTGTCGGCCGAACCGGCAGCTCACGCTGCCGGGTCGCCGTTACATATCGCGCCGTGCGGAAAACCGTCACTCGTCCTCTTTCGCGCCGATGCAAAACAGGTGCTCTTCTCCGCGCAGGTAGATGCGCCCCGGCTGGAACGCCGGGCTGGTCACACACCTCTCGCCCAAATCCGCCTCGGCCGTGATCTTCCCCTCGCTCGGTCCCGGCTCGATCACCCAGGCCTTGCCCTCGTCGCTCACCACATACACCAGCTTGCCCACCAGGCCGGGCGACGACTGGAAGTTGCCGTCCAGCTCCATTTCCCAAAGCCACTCGCCCTTCTCCGCGTCGTAGCAGGTGAAGATCCCATAGCTGGCCAGCACGAACATATGCCCGCCGGCAACCAGCGGGCTGCACGTGTCGGGCAGGCCGTCTTCGGCCTGCCAGAGGATGTGGGTCTCGGTCACGTCGCCCCGGCCGTCGGCGCGGATGGCCGAAAGACAGCGATACTCGGTGGCCACGTAGACCACCCCGTCGGCAAACGTGGGCGAGGGACCCACGTCCTGGCGCAGGCAGTCGGCCCGCCACAGCTCCGTGCCGTCGCTCGGATCGTAGGCCAGCACCCAGGGATCGGCCGCGGTGATCAACTGGTCGCGCTGGGCCGCGTGGATCACAATCGGCGTGGTCCACGAGTTGGGCACCTCGCGGTCCACCTGCCAGACCACCTTGCCGGTGCGGATGTCGAGGGCGTAGAGCTTCGAGAGCTTGTCCTTGGCCGCGGCCTGGTCGATCTGCACGAAGAGCAGGTTCTTGTAGGCGACCAATGACGAAGCGTGGCCGTAGGCATTCTCGGGAATGCCGAAGCTGTGGCTCCAGGCCAGATTGCCCTGGAAGTCGAAGGCTGCCAGGTCGCCGTTGGCAAACACGGCGCACACCACGCGCCCGTCGGCAGCCACCGTGGGGGCCGCATAGCCGGTGTCCTGCGAGACCTCACACTCCCCGGCCGTGCTCAGCGCGGTGGCGGGCACGGGCTTCTGCCACAGGAGCGTGCCGGAATCCGTGTCAAAGCAGTACACCTCGCGCCGCTTCTCATCGGCACCGGACAGAAACACCCGGTCGCCCCAGACGACCGGCGAGCCGTTGCCCGGCAGCGGCACCTTGGTCTTCCAGAGGATGTTCCGGCCCGAGGCCGCGTCCCAGGTGGTGGGCACGTCGGTGTAGGCGGAGATGCCCAGTCCTCCCGGGCCGCGGAAGCGCGGCCAGTTGCGCTGGATTTCTTCGGCCGCGGGCGGCTCGTCAGGAATCTGCACGCGCGGCCCGGCAGGCGGTGGCGTGGGCGGACCCGGTGTCTGGCCCCCCGGCTGCCCGCCGCCGCCAGGGGTTTGCCCGGTGGGGCCGCGGCCGGGAGTTCCCGTGGGCGTGTTGCCGGTGGTGCTGGGAGGGTTCGAGGCCACTAGCGCGCCGGCCGGCACGCGCGCGTATGCCCAGACGAACAGCCCCGCGGCCGCCACCAGCAACACCGCGCCCAGGCCCGCCACGGCCCAGCGCGCCGGCCGGGCGAACTCGGCCTCGTCGTCGCGCCGCACCGCGGCCGCAGCGGGCTGGGGCAGCCTGCGCCGCAAGACAACGGCCAGACGCCAGAAAGCTACGCACGCGCTGGTGCTGATTACCAGCAACACCGCGCCGGTGGCCATCAAGGCGCGCTGGCGGAAGTATTCCCGCCGAAGCTGCTCGTCCAGGCGCTGGATTTCCGTCTTGAGCGTCTGGTTGTCGGGCTGCTCGGCCGCGGCTGCCTTCAGGGCCACATAGGCCGCGTGCTCGTTCGGGTCGCCCTGCCAGCGGCGCGCATAGTCGTAGGCCATCAGCGCGCCGACCAACAGCGAGAAGACCCCGGCTACGACCGCCATGCGGACCGCTGACCGATAGGCCGCGGGCGATTGTTCCAGATACAAGACCGGACGGTCCATGGGCATCAGGTAGCTTGGTTCGAGGGAGGTGGGTTCGACGCGGGCGGGTTTTCGAGCAAGGCGGCTTCCGGCAGGGGGCCCTGCCGGGCGTGCTCCTCCGGACAATACCAGAAGCAACGGCCGCAGGCCACGCACTCGGCCGGATCGGGCTGGTAGTCGGTCCGGCGCCAGCGCAGGCCGAGGTGGATCAGCTTCAGGCCCACCGCCAGCCCCACCCAAGCGCCCCACAACGCGGCAGCCAGACCCATGCGCTCGGTCACCGCGGCCGCCTCGGCATACAGCTCACCGGGCGAGCGCCCGCTGTCGTAAAACGCCTGGCTGGCCTCCGTGGTGCCCTCGACTGTGCCCGCCTCTTCCCGGCGCACGCGCTCGGCCAGGCTCACCGCCGGGTGCAGGCGCGCCAGGGGCAGCTTCATCAGCCAACCCGCCCCCGCGCCCAACAGCACCACCAGCGGCAGCAAGCACAACAACCCGGCCAGGCGCCGGCGCTGGCCGATCCGCTCCGTGGCCTCGGTCGGGGCCGCGGGCCGGCGAATCGCCCCGTAGGGACATGCCTCTTCGCAGAGCCGGCACTGGGTGCAGCGTTCGGGCGGAATGCGTACCTGCCACCGCGACACGCGCGACAGCAACGCCAGGATGGCCCCATAAGGACAAAGATAACGGCAATAAGGTCGGCCCACCAGCGTGCCCCCCACGAGGAACACCGCGCCGAGGATCACCATGTTCAGATTGGCGCCCAGCCGGAAGATGCCCACGAACGGATCGTAGCGGCAGATCAGGAAGGCCGTGCCCGTGGCCGCCAGCGCCACGGCCGCGCCCAGATACACGTGGGCCAAAAGCCCCAGCGCCTGGTCCAGCCACGCGGGCACACGCAGCGGGCGCACGGCCACCAGTTCCTGCACGGCCCCCAGCGGACACACCGCCGCGCAGAAGGTGCGCCCGAAGAACAACGTGAAAATGAGCGGCAGCGCAAAAAACGCCAGCACCGTCCACGGCAAGTGATAACTCGTATCGCAAACGGCCAGTGTGACATTTTGGATCGCGCCGATCGGACAGATGCACCCTTTGCGCCAAAAGCCCAGCCACGCCAGCGCACCGATCGCCAGCAGGTACAACCCCCAGCGCGAGCGCCAACGGTGTACCAAGAGCGAGGCCAGCACCAGCCCGACCGCCAAGGCCCCCAGGTCGAGCCACTCGCCGGCTGCGCCGCGGGCTGCCGGGTGTACGGCGTCGGGAATCTCGTGCTGGCTCAACTCGGGAATGGGGATCGCCGGGCCGGCCACGGCACGCGCGCCCGAGGCCAGCGCCAGCAACAGCGCCATCCCGGCCGCGGCCAGAGGGAGGGTGACTGGCCGTCGCACTTTGGGCTCGGGATGTGCAGGTGGTCGCGACATGTGTGATGCTAGCGCGTGTCCGGAAAAAAGGGATTTCCGGCCGTAGCCACCGAAAGCCAGACGGTGGCAGAACCTGTCTGTTGCAGGGCGTTGGTCGATGTCTTACCACGCTCTGGCGAGCGTGGCTACGACTATCAGACGCACCCTATTCTGATTGGGCGGTTGTGTGTAATGCAGGAAAGACCCCCGGCTCACGCCGGGGGCTCGCCGGGGGTCTGCTTTCGGCTGCCCTGCGCCCGGCGCAGGCGCAGCTTCACGGCCAGCGGCTGCGGCAGGTCGGCACCGCTCTGCGCTGTGGTTGGCCGTCCGGAGCCGGGTGCCACTGCTGGCTTGTCCAGCAGTGCAAGTGCCCCGGCCGCTGTGCCTCCGGAGCGTTTGCGCCGCTCCTCCAAGGCAGCGACGGCCTCCTGGGCCTCCTTGCTTAGCAGACACGGACTGCCGGCCGGCACGCGCACAAAGGCCTGCGTGGGACACGCCACGCCGATGGCGCACTCGTTGCAGCTGACACACAGATCGTGGCGCACCTGCATGTAGAGCGAACCGTTCATCAGCCGGCAGCCCTTCACACACTTGCCGCAACCGATGCACAGCTTCTCGTCGATCGTGTATTCGAAGAACCTCACCCCGCCCTGCTCCTCGACAAACCGGCGTTGAATCGCGCCGGTCGGGCAGAGCTGGTTCTCCGCCCCGGTTTCCAGCTCGTAGTCCTCCGTGGGAAAGAAGCCCGTACACACGTCGCAATAGCCGCACAGCGCGAAACACTGCACGGCCTTGACCGCGGAGACGTCGAGCACGCAATGCGTCTCGCAGACGCGGCAGGCAATGCACAGGTCCGGGTCGATCTGCCAGACGAGCGGCTCCTGGGGTAAACGGCGCGCAAGCCAGGCCGCGGTTGCGCCCAGGCCCACTGCCCCGGCCAGACATACGCCGGAGCCCAACACGCGCCGGCGGTCCACCGGCGCGCCGGCAGCGGCTTTCGAAAGGTCGGTCGGCTGCCGGCCGGCGGGTGGTGAATCACTCATGGTTCAGTCCGCTCAATCGCGTGCGTGCAAGCACGCACCCTACGGGATTCCAAGTGCAGGCAGGCGAGTCTTAAGGGTTCCGCGCGCGCCGGGGCCCCGGCACGTCTGCGCTGCCGGCGCCCGAGACCGCTTCACGAAAGCGCACCGCCAGCGGCAAGCCGCAACCGGCCAGTGCGGGACACCCCGTACAAATCGCCGGACCCCAGCCTTGCACCGCGCTCGGCAGGCTTGGGCCCGTTGCCTCACAATGCCGGGGCGCCCCCGGCTGGTCTTCGCTCGAACCGGCCCTCCGGCTCAGCAATCGGGCGGACCCGCCCAGGATGCCGCCCAGGGCCAGCCAGCGCAGCGCGGCCTCGAGCCACTGGCGGCGCGCAAACCTCTCCTCTCCCTCTGGCGGGCACCACGAAGTGGTCGGGGCCGGGGGTGAGGGCGGATTGAAGCACACACCCGCTGTCTCAGCCACAACACGTCCACTGCTGGACAAGCCAGCAGTGGCACACGGCGGCAGCACTGCCGGGCCAGCCGGCGTTGGCACGTCGTTCGAGCGATCGGCGAGCCCGCGGCGTGAGCCGCCGGTTTTCCCTCGACGACCAACCAACGTTTCCTCATTCATTCGACATTCCCGCAGCAGTCACCATGCGCGATCGCACGTCGCCGGTAAGGACTTGTAAAGGAATTGGTTGCCGAATTCGATGCGCAGCCCCGGGTGGCCGGGGCTGGAGCGAAGCGAAGCCCCGGGAAGTAATACTCTTACAAGTTCTAAGTTCACGTGAACCGGGCACCCACGTGCCCGGCTCGCCAAAGGCAACCCGGCAGTGCCACCTGCGTTGTCGGCGCGACGCATGCGTCGCCCCGACACACTCACCACGCAACGCTGCCTCAGCCGGGTCGCTAAAGCCCGCCGCTCTTGGGCGCAGCCGTGAGGGGGCTGAACACGCGCACGGCCTTTTGGCGCCCGTCGAGCACGAGCACCCGGCCTCGGCTGTCCGCGGCCAGGTCGGCCGGCAGGCTCTCGACCTGCTCGGCCGCGGCCACCACGCACTCAAACCGCCCCTCCGGACTGTACACCTTCACGTGCGGCAATCCCTTGTCGACCGTCACGAATCGTCCGTCCGGCAGCACGCTGAAATGGGCCGGATTGCAGCAGCCGAAAAAGCCCTCGATCGTCGGGGCCCCCCGGCCCCAGTGGGCTTCCAGGTCGCCGCGGAGGGTATACGCCTCCAGTCGCAAGGCCCGGGGATTGACCACGTAGAGCAGCCCGTCGCCGCCCACCGCCAGATCAAAATGGAAGCTGGTGATCAGGAAACCGGGAATCCGCCGCTCGCGATCGGGCCGGCCGATCTCGCCCTGAACTGCGCCCTGCCGGTCGTAGTGCCAGACCACGCGGCTGCCCGCATCGGCCACAAACACGTGCTCGCCCGAAACCGCGATGGAAGTAAACCTCGCCTCAGGCGCGGGCGCGTCCCAGGCGGCAAGTCGTTGCCCCTCTGCGCTCCACACCTCCAGATGATCGCCCAGGCCCACGTAGAGCAGCACCTCATCGCGCGGCGGCTCCGCCGAGCCGGCCGCATCGGGCAAGGGGCCTTCGCCGGACCCGTCTTCGCCGGGCGCGCCGGCCGCGGCCAGACAATACGGCTCACCCGGGAGCGCAAACTTCGCCCGCTGCCTGCCGTCTGCATTGAGCACACAAATTGCTTGCGCGCCGGCCACATACAGTTGGTCCGCGGGCCCCACGGCCAGGGCGTGGACCTCGCCGAGCGCCACCGGCCAGGAAACAAGCTCGATGTAGCGGACCAAGGCCGGATCGACCTGCCGGCCAGCGCCCTGCGCGCCGCGGGGGCCAGCAGGTGGCGGCTGACCGCTCCACCTCCACCACAGCACGCCCGCGACCAGCAACACCACCACGAGCAGCACCACAATCACCACCGCTGCCGCCACGGCCACGGCAACAGACAACTCGCCCGATCCGCGGCGGGCCAGCGAGGACTCCTGCCGTCGAATCCGCTGGGCAGGCGGCAGTTCTCCACTGCTTAGGCGCAGGGTGAATCGCTGCGCGATCCGGCATCTTGTTCGCGCAGCGTTCGTCTTGTCGGCTGGTGGTCTCATCGACCCTCCTTTTTTCCTGCCTGCGGCTCCAACCGCCGCTTTGGACTTTCCGTTTTCGTGACTTCCCAGCCGGCTGGAGGCGCTGCGCTCGGGCGGGTGGTATCACGCCCTTTCAGGGCTTGACGGCAAAGGCCGGCCGATTACCCAGGGCTTCGCTGCGCTCGCCCTGAGCTTTCCGATCGCGCCCCGTTGGGGCTCGCTGTTGGCGGTTCCGCACCTATTGGTCTCCGCACCTATTGGTCATTGGCGCTTGGTCATTGGGTATTGCGCCCTCCACCCTTCGCTTTCCGGGCATTCGCTCGCCCGGGGCTTCCCTTCGGTCCAGCCCCGGCCACCCGCCGGGGCTTGCGCTCATTGCGGCTCCCTCAGGTCGAGGCAGACCATGCGCGTGAAGTCGCGCACGATCAATCGCCCCGCCACCAGGGCCATCGGTCCCCAACTGTCCACGCCGTCTTCGATCACCTGCGCGCGGGCCAGGGGGCGCCAGGCCGCGGGGGTGGCCTCGGCCATGCTGAGCGTACCCCGGTCGTCCATGACCAGCAGCACGTTGTCGGCGATCATGTAGGGTCCGGCCCCAAACTTGTCCCGGCCGCTGTTCCAGATTTCGTTGCCCTCCAGGTCCAGGCACACCATGCGCTTGTCGCTCTGGCGCACTCCGTAGAGATGGCCCTCGTAGAGCACGGGCGTTTGCTGCTCGGAGCTGAACTCCCGCGGGGCAAACCGCCGCAGCGTCTCGGCGCGAAAGCCACCGGCCTCGGGCACGACCCTGAGGATCAGCGCGCCCGCGTTGTAGCCCCCGCAGAAGAACACGCGACCGTCGCCTAAAGGCACCGGCGAAGGACAGGTGGCCATGCTGATCCGCCAGTCGGTGGTCTCCCAAAGGATCGTACCATCCAGGGCATCCACGCCCACCACGCCTTGCTTCGCACAATACACGTACATGCGCCGGCCGGCCAACTCCATGGGAATGATCGAGCTGTGGGTCATGGCCCAACCGCGCGGGTTGGGGCTCTCCCAGATCACCTCGCCCATGTGATAGTCCACGGCCAGCAAGAGGGCCGTGCCGCCCGGGGCCAGGATCAGCCGGTCGGTCGCCTGGTCGATCAAGGGACACTGGCCGGCATACCACGGTGGCACCGTGGCCCCGTAGTCCAGCACCAGATCGATGACCCAGCGGGTCCGGCCCGTCTCCGCGTCCCAGCAGACCACGTCACACATGGGTCCCAAGCTGATCACGCAGTCGTCCTTCACCGCGGGCACGGTGCGCGACATGCCGTGGTTGGGAGGCACGAGCACGCGGTAGGAATTGCTCCATATTTCGCGCCCGTCGTCGAGCGACAGACAGCGCAGCACGTCCGCGGCCCGGTCGCGCACATGGTCCAGCACATACACCCGACCCGCGGCCACTGCCGCGGCCGCATAGCCCTGGCCCAGCTCGATCTCCCACACGCGCCGCGGACCGACGGCAGGCCACGTTCGGGCCAAAGGCGGCGAGTCGTGGGCAATCGCATCGTGCTCCGCTCCGCGAAACCACGGCCATGAGCCGGCCAGGTTGGACGGTTGGCCCGGACCGCGCACGGGCTCGCCGGGCTGCGGCGCAAGGGCCTCCGGATCCGGCGGCGCGGCCGGCACCTGGTCCATGCCGGAGACCCGCTGCTCGATCGGCCGGCCCGGCTCCACGCCCACCCACAAGACCAGCGCTGCCGCGGCCACCGCGGCCAGGCCGGCGGGCAACACCACATCGAGCAATCGGGCGGGCGACTTGTGGCTCATCGGCACCACGCCTCCCGGGGCCGCTGGACCTGCGACGCGGAGCTACGGGGCAGACAAAGCATATGCGGCAGACAAAGCAGCAGAGCTAGCGTACGAATCGGTCACCAGTTGAGGTATGATTTTAAGTGGACTTGCACGATCCTGGGATCCCGCAAGTTGATTCAGGGGCCGGGCCAAGGGGCCGAGGCGGTCGGCGGTCGCGCTGGGGCCCTGGAAAGCAGCCATTACGCCATTACAACGGCGGGCACTGAGAACGTGTAAAGGTATTACTTCCCGGGGCTTCGCTTCGCTCCAGCCCCGGCCACCCGGGCCTGGGTATGGGATTGGGGAGACAATTCGTTTACAAGTTCTGAGCAGCCGGCAGGCATGAGGCGCTCCTTTTCTTGATATCCGCGACAGCCGGGAGTGTCAACCCGCCGACGGGTTGCCTGGGACCCCATGTTTGCCACAGCGGAGACGGCGCTGCGTTTTCAGGCCTTGGCCGGACTTGCTCGAACCCGGACAATTGGGAAAGCGCCCGGTCACCCCCAACTCAATCCCTTTGATGTGCACCGGCGTCGTTTGGTGCGCGACAGGCAACTGGAGCAGACCCATGTCAAGCTGCCGCGCACTTTGCCAGCGACCATTTGCGCAAGGCCCGCTTCGAAAACTCCTCGGGCTGCGCGCCGGTCGGCCGGCCCGGCGGCTCGTTGGAACCCTGGCCTGGCTGGCGCTGGTGGCCGCGTGGTGTGCCCCGGCCCGAGGGCAAATGCGCATTTGGACCGACGCATCGGGCCATGAGCGCATGGAAGCCGAACTGGTAGGGCTGCGCGACGGTGTGGTCACCTTGCGCCGGGCCGACGGCACGCTGGTGCAAATGAACGAAGAGGAATTCGTGCGTGCCTTCTCCGAGGCGGACCGCAACTACGTGGCCCAGCGAGTTTTTCGACAGCGCAGAGAGGAAACTCGCGCCACGGAGCAGCAAGGCCACGCCCGCGCCGCCAGCGCGCCCGAACCGCTCCGCTACGCCAAGGCCCGGCGCCTCTGTTACCTGGCCGACGAGCGCGTCTCCGAGAGCAGCGGGCTGGCCTGTTCGCGCCTGAGGGGCGGCGTATTCTGGACGCACAACGACTCGGGCGACGACGCACGCCTCTATGCGTTCGACACGCGGGGGCGCAACCTGGGCGCCTGCGTCCTCAGAGGCGTGCTGGCCTTCGACTGGGAGGACATGGCCTCGCTGAGCTTCCAGGGGCGCCGGTATCTGTTGATCGGAGATATCGGCAACAACGGGCGCGCCGCCGCGGTGCACATGATCTATCTGGTCGAAGAGCCGCCCCTTGATCCACGCAAGCCCGGCAGCCTGGTCCAGGTGCGCGTGCTCCAACTAATCCACTTCGCCTATGAAGACGATCACCGCAACTGCGAGGCCCTGGCCATTGATCCTGCGAGCCGGACCATTCTGCTGGCGACCAAGGAGCCCTTGTTCGGCTGCCGCGTCTACAGCCTGGCCTGGCCCAAGAACGATCCCAACAAGGTCAGCGTGGCCCGGCAGATCGCCACGCTCAGGATTCCGCCGGTCACAGCCATGGACATCTCGCCCGACGGGCAGCGGGCCGTGGTGCTCACCTACGGCAGCGCCTATCAATACACGCGCGCGCCGGGCGAGCCGTGGGCCAGGGCCTTTGCACGCCAGGGCGAGGAAATCGTCCTGCCCGACCGCGCCCAGGGAGAGGCCGTCTGCTATGGGCCCGACGGCAGGACGCTCTACCTGACCAGCGAGAAGCTGCCCACGCCGCTCTTCGAGGTGCCGGTGGCCGAAGCGTACGCAGAGCCTGCCCAGCCGCATCAGGACGAGGCGCCTTAGTTCCGTAGGGTGCGTGCTTTGCACGCACGCGATTTCTGGCGGCGTGCCACCTTCTTCTGGTGGCGCGCCCAGAATATGAGCGATGGGCGTAGTGAATCCTGAGCGGTCTCCCATCCCGTAGGGGCGACGCATGCGTCGCCCCTACCGCCCTCAGCCAAACGCGTGGCTGCAAGCAGCCACCCTACGTGTTGCCGCCCGTTGCCGGTCTGGAAATCGCTCGCGCCCCCGTGGCGCCCTATACTTGGGCTGTTGGCCCCACCAGCCGCAAACCCAGGTTCTGCGAGGCACCCCAGATGTCTCCGACTGATCGCAATGGCAGGCTCTTGGTCCGCGCCGTGCTCACCGCGGCGGTGCTCTTTGCTCTGGGGCTGCCTGCGCAGGCGTCCGAGCGTGCGGCCTCGTGGACCGCGGCCCTGGAGTCGATCCGCAGCAGCGAACTCGCCGGGCATGTGGACTACCTGGCCGACAAACAGTTGCAAGGCCGCCGGGCCGGCAGCCGCGGGGGGCGGGCCGCGGCCAGGTTCCTCGCCGACCAGTTCGCCCGATTGGGCCTGGAGCCGGCAGGCACCCACGGCGCCTATCTGCAGCCCTTCAATTCCAACTTCCAGAACGTGCTCGCCCGAATCGAGGGCAGCGACCCGCAACTGCGCAAGCAAGTGGTCGTCGTAGGGGCCCATTTCGACCACGTGGGCTACGGCACGCCGGCAAACAGCCGCGGCGGCGTCGGCACGATCCATCCCGGGGCCGACGACAATGCCAGCGGTGTGGCCGCCCTGCTCGAAGTGGCCGAGGCCCTCACCCTGGTGACCGTCGCCCCGCGGCGTTCGGTGTTGCTCATCTGCTTCGACGGCGAGGAGATCGCGCTGCTCGGCTCCGCCCACTGGACGAGCCGGCCCACCGTGCCCATCGACAACGTGGCCGCCATGGTCAACCTGGATATGCTCGGCCGGCTGCGCAACGAGCGGCTCTACGTGTTCGGCACGCGCAGCGGCTACGGGCTGCGCCGGCTGCTCAGCGCGCAGAACGTCGGCGACGGCCTGCGCCTGGAGTTCCCTTGGAGGCTGAAGGCCCATGCCGACCACTACCCCTTCTTCCAGCACCGAGTGCCGGTGGTGATGTTTCACACGGGCCTGCACGAAGACTACCATACGCCGCGCGACGAACCCAAACGGCTCGACTATGCGGGCCTGGAGCGCGCGGGCCGGCTGGTGTTTCGCGTGGTTTGGGCCCTGGCCGATCGCACGGAGCCGATCCGTTTCCGCCCCGCGGCCGCAAGCGAGACCGAAGGGCAGCGACGCCAGCTTGCCGCCCGAGTGCCCGAGCTGCCCGACCGGTTGGGCGTTTCCTGGGACCCGGCCCAGAGCGCGCACGCGAGGCTGCGCATCACTCGGGTTTCGACCGGCTCGGCCGCGCAAAAGGCCGGCCTGCGGCCCGGCGACCGGATTGTGCAGTTCGCCGGGCGCACGATCGGCTCGGGCGAGGAGCTGATCGGCGCGGTGCGCACCGCACCAAGCCCCACCACCATGCTGGTTCAGCGCGCCGGCGCGGAGGAATCGCTGGAGCTGCGGGTCGAACTGCCGGGCGAGCCCGTGCGCTTAGGCGTGGTGTTCCGCGAAGACGAAGCCGAGCCGGGCACGGTGATCGTGACCTACGTGGTGCCGGGCACGCCCGCGGCCGCGGCGGGCATTCGCCGGGGCGACCGCATCTATCGGGCGGGGGAGCAGGAGTTTGCCGACTCAGCGGCATTCCGCGGTTTGCTGGCCGGGCTCTCGGGCCGGGTCTCGCTGGTGGTGGAACGAGAGGGGCGCGTGCAGACGCTTTGGGTGGAGCTGGCTGAACCACAGAGCGCCGCGGTCAAGGAGCAGCAGTCCCAGAGGCCCGCGGCCGAGGATCAGTCCCAAACCCGGACGACCCTTCCCCGCGGCCTCCTGCCCGGCGTTTCGGACCGGCACATTGCGTTGGGCGCGTGAAGTGAAGCTGGCCAGCCAGCCGTAGGTTGCGTGCTCGCAGACACGCGAGGCCTGGAGGGACGCGCTCTGTCGCGTCCGCCAAGTGCTCTGTCCCGTGCCCCGAATGCCGCTCAACGGCCACGACGAAGCGTGGCCCTCCATTGGAGCCGCGTAGGGTGCGTGCTCGCAGACACGCGAGGCCTGGAGGGACGCGCTCTGTCGCGTCCGCCAAGTGCTC
>CAYXPN010000110.1:0-1476 GCA_964467075.1 uncultured Planctomycetaceae bacterium | reverse complement strand
ACGGCCACGACGAAGCGTGGCCCTCCATTGGAGCCGCGTAGGGTGCGTTCTCGCAGACACGCGAGGCCTGGAGGGACGCGCTCTGTCGCGTCCGCCAAGTGCTCTGTCCCGTGCCCCGAATGCCGCTCAACGGCCACGACGAAGCGTGGCCCTCCATTGGAGCCGCGTAGGGTGCGTTCTCGCACGCACGCGTATTCCGCTTTCCACTATCGGCTTCGCGTGTTCGGTCTGTGATGCTCCCGGCTGCCTTACCCACCGGCCGGTGATTGTCCGGCACGGCGTGCCCGACCTGCTCGGCTACTCCGGCTGCTGCTCCGGGCTGCTACGCGCTCCCAGCGGGTGCAGCTCCACCTTGCGGAAGAGAATCTCCGCACCTTCGCATTGCAGCAGGATTTTGCCCGCGGCAGGGAACACGCCGGTGGCTTCGTTGACCCGCCGGCCGTTGACCAGGATCGTGATGCGATCGCCCGCGCAGACGCACTCGACCCGCGTCCACTCGCCGGGCGGGCTTTCCACGTCGTGTTTGCCGCGAAAGCCCAGCACGTCCCGCCACGCCGGGTCCTTGCCCGCCCAGGCCACCGCCCCCACCTCCAGCGTGCGCGCCTCGGCCCGGGGATCGAACTGGTGCGTCGCATAATCTTGCGCCGCCCGGCGCTCGGTCGCGCGCACGGTGGCGCGCAGCGGCACGTGGCGCCCGTCGGCATATCGCCCGTGGATCAGCAACAGATCGCCGAACCCGCCTTCCATCACCTGGCACTCGATGGCCGCCTTGTATGCGCCGCTGCTGATCTCCGGGCCCGTGTTCGAGCGCCGGGCCCCCCAGCCGCAATCGTAGCTGTTGCCCTCGGGGCCCACGCTGTGCAGAAAGATGCCCGAGTCGCGGGCCATGCCCTTGCGCGTGCGAAAGGTGTGCGTGCCCCACTTCACTTCGACCACCAGCCGGTAGTCCTTGTATGCCGAGCGGGTGCCCAGGTATCCGAAGCCGTCGCCGGAGATGCGGATCATGCGGTCGCGCACCGAGTAGACGCCGCGCGGGTCCTCGCGCCGGGTATCCACGAGCCAGGTGGTCCAGCCGGTCAAGTCTCGGCCGTTGAAGAGCTTGATTACCCGGCGGGGCACGATGGGCGCGTCCGCTTCCGTCGTCTGTGCCGTTTCCGCGGCCGGCGCTGTTTCGGACACTAACAAGGCCACAGGGCCCATGAGCGCGACAAGAAAACCCTGGAGCACGCAAACAAACGCTTTCATGGCAACCCCCGGGAGGATTCCGCTCTGGGGTACTTTGACAATACGACGCCCTTGGCCCCCCAGTCGCATCGTACTCGCTTCGCCCAACCGCGGCAAGGCAACGGCCGGGTGGCACGCCCAGAGCTTGAGCGTGAGTGTGGCTCCCCTTGGTCCTCATCCCGCCGGGGTAAGAACTTGGGTAACCGTTCACGGGCCGCTGCCCGTTTTCGGGCCATTTCGCGTGGATAGTCG
>CAYXPN010000109.1:5640-15656 GCA_964467075.1 uncultured Planctomycetaceae bacterium | reverse complement strand
CGGGCGCTTCAACGCCCGCGTGCGTGCAAAGCACGCACCCTACGGGGGGCGGCCGCCGCGGGCGGGCGGGCGCTTCAACGCCCGCGTGCGTGCAAAGCACGCACCCTACGGGGGGCGGCCGGAGCCGGCGCGCGGGACGTTCGACGAAACAAGGCAAGCTCAGAACGGCATATTCTCGTCCGGCGGAGGGAAGTCGCGCTCGTCATCGTCGTGCGACGGGCCGGCTGGCGCCTGCTGCGCGCGGTCGTCGCTGCTGCGCCTGCCCCCTCCACCGCCGGGCGCGCCGAGCATCTGCATGCGGTCGCCCACCACGCGGAGCTTGGATCGTTTCTGCCCCTCGCTCGTCTCCCAGGTGTCGAGCTTAAGCCGGCCTTCGATCAACACGGGCGAACCCTTGCTGAGGTATTCGCTGGCCACCTCCGCGGTGCGGGCCCAGAGGGTCACGTCGACAAAGGTGGTCTCTTCGACCCACTCACCGCTGGAGTTCTTGCGCCGGTCGTTCACAGCCAGCCCCAGGTCCACCACGGCCGTGCCGCTGGGGATATAGCGCAGCTCGGGGTCACGTGTGAGATTGCCCAACAGGATCACGCGATTGAAACTCGCCATGGCCCTCCCTCCCGGATGTCTGCCAATCCTTGCGCCACCGCGCCCGGTCCATCCACGCCCGCGGCGATTCCCGGGGGCGTCGGCCCAGCGGGCCGCGGGCGCGGGTCTCGGTAATGACGACTCGCTTTACTGCTGCTCGTCGTCTGAGTCGTCCGTATCGTCCTGGTCCGGCGGCGGGGGCGCGCCGCGCTTGGCCGCGGCCCGGGCTTTCGGCTTTTCTTCGGCCGCAGGCGCGTCCTGGCCGACGCCCGAAACTTCGGCGGGCCTGGCCGGCGAGCCCGCGCTCGTGTGCGAGACCACTGCATCGACAATGCGCGGGTCGATCTTCAAAAACAACACCCGCAGGAAGTCCTCGTTGATCTCGCACTTGCGGCGGATTTCGGCCATCCGCTGCGAATCCATCCGGAAATACGTCAGCCAATACGTTCCCTTGGCGTGTCCTTTGATCGGATAGGCCAAGCGCCGCTCGTCCCAGAGGCGGCTGACCAGCATCTCGCCGCCCGCCTGCTCCACCATGCGGGGAATCGCACCGACCACCTTATCCGGATCCCGGCCATAGCGGTTCGGGTCCAGGATGAACATCCCCTCGTAGACGGTCTCAGTCAAGGTCTTCCTCCTCGAACGCAATGTCCTGTTCATTGCGGGCCGCGGCGGACCGAAGAACCAGGCCCCGCGTACTCCTAGGCTTTGTCTTCAAACGCACCCATCCTCGTACCCACCGTCACCAGACGGGGGGGAAAAGCCCCTTATTGCACGGCCTTTGCACGTGGGACCCCACGCTCTGGCGAGCGTGGCTACCCTTCTTAAGATAAAGGCTAGTTGTACTGGTTCATGCAGCACTCAATCCCTCGCTCCGCCCAGTCCAGCACGCCCTGGGCCGCTCGTCGCACCGCCTCTTCGATCCGAGGCGCCTCTTCCGCGGTGAACCGCCCCAGCACATAGTTGACCCAATCGCAGCCCTCGGGGACCGGTCCAATGCCGACGCGCAATCGCGGCACCTCGTCAGTCCCCAGCCGAAGGATGATGTCCTCCAATCCCTTCTGCCCGCCCGAGGAACCGCTCGCCCGGAACCGCAGCTTCCCGCAGGGCAGGCTCAGGTCGTCGCAGACGACCAGCAGGTCTTGGTCGGGAAGCTTGTAAAACCCTTTGGCCTCCGCCACACTCAGGCCGCTGCGGTTCATGTAGGTGGTCGGGCTCAACAGCAGCAACCGCTCGGAGCCCACACGCAACTCGACCAGCTCTCCGTGGAACTTGCCCCGCGGCCGGCCCGAGTCGAATCGGCCTGCCAGGTCCGCCAGCACCGCGTAGCCCACGTTGTGCCGGGTGCCCTGGTAGCGCGCCGACGGATTGCCCAAGCCGACCACCAGTTTCATCCATTGCACTCCGCACGGTGCAGCGGCCGCCGGGAACGGGCCTGCGGGAGCGGTGTTACTCCCGGTCTTCCTCCTCTTCTTTCTTCCTTTCCTTGATCACCTCGGGCTCGGCCCCAGCGGCCTCCAGGGCCGCTTCCTCCTCCTCGGGCACAGCGGTGATCTCGACGCACTGGACCACCACCTCATCCGGATCGCCGAGCAACCGGCCGCGGGCGGGCAAGAGCAACTGGCCGGCGGTGATCTGCTCGCCCAGGGTCAACTCGTTGATATTCAGTTCCAGCTTGTCCGGCACGGCCGCGGCCGGACACTCGATTTCCACTTCGTGCAACAACTGCTCGACCATCCCGCCCTGCCGTACCCCCGGCGCTTCCCCGCGCAGCTCCACGGTCACGCTCACTTCGACCATCTCGTGCGCGGAAACACGGGCCAGGTCCACGTGCAGCACATGGGTGCCCCACGTGTCCCATTGCAGCTCGCGAATCAAGGCCGACTGCCGGACCGCGCCGCGCAAATCGACCAGGCGGCTGCCATGGCGAATGGCCGCCTCGAGCTGATCGGCGGGCACCGCCAGGCTCACGTTCTCCTGCGCGTGCCCATATAAGACGGCCGGCACCTTGCCCCCTTGGCGCAAGCGACGGTTGTTCCACTTGCCCCTGGTCTGGCGCAGTTCGACGTCGAGTTGTTCTGCCATGCCCGTACCTCGTCTCAGCCAAGCAGCAGCCCCCTTTGCAGCCCGGCGCACTCGTGTTGCCCGACAAACGGCCGTACCCGCCCGCCGGCGCGGTCCCCGGGTCCTGGCTCCAGCGTCCGAAGGCTGCACCCGAAGGCCCGCCCCAGCCATGTGACAAACCTCTTATTGTGGTGCAATCGCAGGGGATTGCAAGCCCGAGGGTCGGCGATTTTGCGCGGCCTCGGCCCTAAAAGGCAAGCCCAAGGCGTCGGTCCTCTCGTTTAACGGCAAGCCGAAGGCGTCGGCGAACCCAGTACGCGAGCCCCTACGGGTTGCCACTAAGCTCGGCTTTTGCCATTTTCCCCATTGGTGGGGTGCTGAAGTTTAGTAACCCATTGCAGGTCAAGGACTTACGCGCATTGCATGAACAAATGACTCTGTGCAGCGCAAGTCATTTATGCACAATGACTTGCGCCAAAATGGCAAAAGTCGAGCTAAGGGGTTGTCAAGGAATTGTTTCCCGAATTCGGTGCCCAGGCCCGGGTGGCCGGGGCTGGAGCGAAGCGAAGCCCCGGGAAGTAATACCTTTACAAGTTCTAAACGAGTGGTTTTTGGCTGCAAGCAATAGAGGAACAGGCAGAGAAGGGCTCGGGGGCCGAGGTGCACTCGGGGGAGAAAACAGGCGGGCAGCGGCGCGATAACGATTACTTAGATGATTTATCTAATGATATATCTGCCCGATCTCAGATTGACCATGTGATCTAACTCTGCTAAAATCCTGACAGTTGCGGCTGACACGCTGTGCCCCTGGGATCATTGGGACCAGGGACGTGTCGGGCGCATGGGTCGGACAGTGTACCCACAGGATTCGGGGGATGCTGATTGAGTGGTCGGCGCGGCAGATCGTGGTGCGCGCTGCGGCGAAGCTGAATCTCTGGTTCGAGGTGCTTGGCCGGCGCGAAGACGGGTACCATGAGATCGAAACGCTCATGTGCCCGATCAGTCTTTTCGACACACTATATTTCAAGGAGGAACCAGGCGGACAACTTGAATTGACATGCGAGCGGGTTTCCGGGTCCGCCGGGGAGAACTATCCCGTGCCTGCGGAGGTGCCGGAGGGGCCTGAAAACCTTGCCTTGCGCGCCGTCGAGTTGTATCGGCGGCGGGCGGGGGTCGTCTCCGGCGCCCGCTTGCGACTGGTCAAGAGGATTCCGGTCGCAGCAGGATTGGGCGGGGGATCAAGCGACGCAGCGGCTGCGCTTGTGGCTGCCAGCTTGGCCTGGGGAAGGCGACTACCCCGCCAAGAGTTGTTTGCCCTGGCCGCCGAGATCGGCAGCGATGTGCCGTTCTTTCTGGCCGGCGGACCGGCGATCTGCCGGGGACGCGGGGAACGTGTCGAGCCGGTCGTGTCAACTCGCCGCTGGCACTTCGTGGTGGTTCACCCACCCGCCGGGCTGTCCACGGCTGAGGTCTATCGGGCCTGCCGGCCGGCACAGACTCCTGCTTCTTCGGCACCAATGCTCCGCGCATTTGCCCGGGGAGACCTGGCCGCTGTGGGACGCTCGTTGTTCAACCGATTGGAGCCGCTGGCCGCACGGCTGTCGGAGTGGGTGACGCGATTGAAGGAGGAACTGGCCGATTCAGAACTCGTCGGCTTTGCCATGAGTGGAAGCGGCTCGAGTTGTTTCGGGCTGTGTCGCCATCGGCGCCATGCCCGACGCCTTGCCGAGCGCTTTCGGGCCAGAGGCATAGGAAACGTCTTTGCCGCGGCGAGTTGCCGTTGAGTCGCCCGAGTCGTAAGGAGAACGGCCGTGGAAATCACCGAGGTTCGCGTCAAGCTCATGGACGAGCCGGGAGAACGACTGAAGGCCTTCTGCTCGATCACCTTCGACAACGCCTTCGTCGTAAGGGATTTGAAGATCATCGAGGGCGCTTCGGGGCCGTTTGTGGCCATGCCCAGCCGCAAGCTGACGGCCCATTGTCCCCGCTGCGGCTGCAAGAATCACCTGCGCGCGGCGTACTGCAACCAGTGTGGGCTGCGCCTGGAGGAGCAGGCGGCCGGCAGGGACATCGAAGGTCGGGAAAAGCTCTACGCCGATATCGCCCACCCGATCAACTCCGACTGCCGCGAGATGATCCAGCGTCGGGTGATCGCAGCGTTTGAGGAAGAGAAGAGCCGGGCGCAAGAGCCGGGCTATGTGCCCAACTACGACGATTTCGATTCAGACCAGCAGCCCAGCCGACCCCAGCCGGCTGCGACTCGGCCCGAGAGTTCCGAGGTGCCCGAGACGCCCAAGGGCGAGCAGCCCCGCGGACCCCACAAGACCCCGGCCCAGCAGCCGCAGCAGGCGCCGCGGCGGGCGGATGACGGGTTCGGAGCCGGCGTGTTCGACTGAGCGGCGAGCGGCCCTCAGAAGGCCAGTGCAGCGAGGCCAGCCATCGGCTGGCGTTGTTTCCCAACAGAAACGTGGCGCGCGATCTCACATTGATTGTCTGGCGACTGATAACTGGAGTCGCGCTTTGTGCCATATGCATTGAAACGCAACCTACATGCTCCCGGACATATCGAAAAGCAAGCCTTGTTCGCTGTGCTCGCACTTGCTCTCGGGCGGATGCTGAAAACGCAACTCGGAATCCTCGGCGTACGTGCGGTTCTTTTCAACTGCTATCCAGCGTCGCCCTAGTTGCTCAGCCACCGCGCCGGTAGTGTTGGAGCCTGCAAAGGGGTCCAGCACCAGATCGCCGGGGTCGGTCAGGAACTCGATAAAAAACCGGGGCAGCTCGGCAGGGAACCGCGCCGGGTGAATCTTCTTTCCCAGCTTCTTCGATTGCCTGATGTAGGTACTATTGCTCTCGTTGTTGCCACAAGTAATCACGTTGCCCGGAATTGCCCCGCCACGATCTTGCGAGAATGTGGGCTTGATGTTGTGGCCCGAAGGCCGCACGGTCTTCTTGATGCCCCGCCTAATCAGACGCTTCATGTCGGGGCTGTAGGCTTGCAGAACCTTGGAGTTATCAGCCTTGGGAAATTCAGAGGCCGCAAGCCAGTAGATGTACTCGACGGAATCCTTCACTCGGATTCGGCGCACGTTCACCCATTCGGCCGGGGCCGGCATCTTCGCCGGGTTGTGCCAGAAGAACTCTTGGCACAAGTGGAAGCCGAAATCGTCGCAGAGGGCCAGCAACAGCCGAAAGTGGTAGAGTGACCGCACGGGCGCGCCGGGGGCCCAGCTCCCGCCGACGTTCAACACGAAGCTGCCTTCCGGCTTCAACACGCGCTTGATTTGCTCCGCAAAGGGGAGAAACCACTCAACGTATTCGCGCTGGTCGGCGTTGCCGTATTCCTTCTTGAAGTGCAGCGCGTACGGCGGGGAGGTAACGACGAGGTCAACCTGCCCCCCAGGCATGTGTCTCATGAACTCGAGACTGTCAGCGCAGTACGCTTTCCCTAGCTTCGTTTGATAGAGCGGGGCTTGGGCCATTGTCTGAGCAACTCTCCAAGATCGTCATACCAAGGCGGAGCCGCCTTGCCCGGCAGCGGCACCCGTTGGAACACGGCCAGCTTGCCGCTGTGCTCCGAATGCCGGGCAAGATCGACCGCGCGGGCAAACATGAAATCCGTCCAGTTGCCGGTCTTCTTCCCCAAGCACACCCCCAGTATATCAAACTGGTCCACGCCATAAAACCGGCTCATTGGGTCGCCCTTCGAAGCCCGGGTCTTCTGAGTCTCCACCTTGTAGGCGACCACCTTCCCGCCTTCCCGGTAGGCTTCAGTGCCCTGGCGGTTCTCCCGAACGTTCTTGCACTCCGCGAGTAACCGTCGATCCGAACCGGGCAGCCAAATCCCGAAGTCCGGGTGCCCGTCTATATCGTACACCTCGTAACGTTCAATGACGGTGCCGACAAGGGGCCGGAGTTTCTGCTCCATTTGGACTTCCGCAACGGCCCCTTCCAGTGTCACGCGTGCCCGAAACCGAGCTTTCAGGGCGTCCAGTAGCTCGTACGCCGAAAGCCCAAACTCACGTTCCAAGGGGTGTTCCATCACGCCCTCCCGGTGTCTCTCACCGCCGTACTACACTTCGACGCAATCTTGCCAGAGAAGCCCGGCGCAGATGCTACCTACGATGGTGATGCCCGGGCGCGGGCGTGCGTGGCAGCAGGCGATTTTGGGAGGCCCTTTCGCCGCGGACCCACCCTGTCCCACATGATCCGGCGCCTACGGCCCCACATCGACCATGAACGTGGCGTTGTCGGCCACCGGGATCAAGGGCCGGAACGGATCACACTGCTGGCCGCGCGCCGGGCGCCCGGGATACCAGACCAGGTGCATCGACAGGCCCCAGGACTCCTCGGCCTGGGCCCCCGCATTGGGTCCCTGTCGGGCGATCAGGTAACCCACCCGATTCTCGATCGCCCAGCAGCGTCCCAGCGGCACGCTGAGCTCGCCGCCCAGCAAGCCGTCGCCCTCGCTGGTCAAACCGACCCAGAAGCGGCCTTCGCCGCCCTCGGGCAGATAGCGGCGCACGTAGAAGAGGAACTGGTCGGTCGGTCGGGCTTGGAAGATGATCTGCTGGTTGGGCAGGATGAGATTGTCGTCGCTCGTGCCATAGGCGCCCCAGTAGCCCAGCTCCCAGCCGCTGGGGAAGACCCAGGCCAGTTCGGTGCGGAGCTGGGTCAGATCGATCACGTCGTAATAGCTGTCGTGCAGCACGTCCAGGGCCACTCCCCACTGGAACCCGGCGCACATGGCGCGGCGGAACAGGCCCGCGGTGAAGAAGATCTGGTTGCGGTCGGCCGTGCGCAGCACGCCCAGTGCCTGATCGCCTTCAAAGTTGCTGTGTACGGCCTGGAACCCCACCTGGACCCCCACGCCGAACGGCCCGCCCAGCGGCATGCCCAAGTCGGCCCCTTCGTGCAGGCCGAAGTTGCCGTTGCGCCCGAAATCCAGCGGGCCTTTGAAGCCGTGTACACCCGCCCAGAGTGAGCTGCGCCGCAGCAGCCACCAGCCCGGGTGCCAGCCCGGCCCATAGCCCCAACCACAGCCCGGCACCATCTCTGGCCCGCAGGCCGGACCCGCCACGCCGCAGGTGGCGCAGCCGCCGGGCCCACAGCCAGCCGGACCGCAGCCGGCCGCGTCGCCCATGCCCCAGCCGGGCTCGGCAAACACGGGGCCCTCGCTCGCCCGCGGGGAAGGGATGGGCTCGATCGGGCCCGACATGTCGTTCTGCCGCTGGCCGATCGCGGCCGGGTCCGGAGCCGGAGCGATGCTCGTCTCTGCGCCGCCTTGGTCCGCCCACGCATAGCCGCGGGCGCGAAAGCCGGTCAAGCGCGCAGGCGTCTGGCCGGCGCCGGCCCCCATCCCGGCCCCAGGGCTCGGTTGAGCGGGATAGGCAGGAGTCGGGGCTGCCGATTGGGGCGCATTCCAGCGCGCATACGGTGCCCAAGGCGCGCCGGTCGCCGGTCCCTGCGGCGCGTAGCCGGCACCGGGGGCGAACATATCCGGCGTGCTGCCCCGGCTGAGCACCCTTTGCTGCCACTCGGCGCGCGCACTGCGCGGCCCAAACAGCGCCGCATCCAGGTCGATTTGGGCTGGGGCCTGGGCCCCGAGGGCCAGCCAGCAGGCCAACCCGGCCGCAGCCCACCACATCCAGCGGTTCGAGCGGTAGCGATTGCGGAGGGCTTTGGGAGATTTTTTCATGGCAACACTCGCACTTTAGGGGGGGACGATGGTGGTGTCGGCGCAGGATGAATGTAGCTTCGGCGCGCTGGGCTTACGCCGGCCTCAGCCAGAATATCGACCTTACCCGACCGAAACTTCCGTCAAAGTCGGGATAATCGGCAAGATCGAGCAGGCTTGCCTAAACTGCGCCCTTTGTGCAGAACAACTGGACAGCGCGATCGCAGTGCGATCGCAGATGATGGGCAGATGAAGATGGAACACACCGGCCGTAGAGACAACCAATGGCTCACGGCGAGTTGCGCACGCAGGTGCCCGGTTCGGGTGAACGTGCGCCCGACGCCGCCATGGTCATATGTGTGGGGCGCTCGCGAGCCCCCCAACGAACCGGTATTCTTCAACGCTTCTCGGCTCCGCGGACAAATCCGCAGGCTCACGCCTGCGGCTCGCCAGAGGAGCCCGTGCTTCGCGCCGATGCTTCCCTCGCCAGCGCCGCCTTGATGCCGCCGACTCAGCCCGCGCCCTCCAGGGCCTGGCGCAAATCCTCGATCAGGTCTTCGGCGTTCTCGATCCCGCAGGAGATGCGGATCATGTTGTCGGGAATGCCCACTTTTCGGCGCTGTTCGGCCGTGTAGTCGTGGTAGCTCATCACCATGGGCTGCTCGACGATCGACTCCACCCCGCCCAGGCTCGGGCCGATCCGCGGCAAGCGCAAGGCATCCACCACGGCCGCGGTCTGCTCGGCGTCTGCATCGCGCACCACAAAGGTCACCAGCCCGCCGAAGCCCGACATCGTGCGCCGCGCCACCTCATAGTCCCGGTGGCTCGGCAGGCCCGGGTAGTAGACCTTTTCTACTCGAGGGTGCTCTTCGAGAAAGCGGGCCACGGCCAGCCCGTTCTCATTGTGTCGATTCATGCGCAGCTCAAGGGTCTTCAGCCCGCGCAGCAGCAGGTAGATATTGTGCGGCCCGTTGACCATGCCCACCACGCCGCGGAGCTTGCGCAGCGGTTCGATCTTCTCGGCCGCGCCGATCACCGCGCCGCCCAACATGTCGTTGTGGCCGGACAGGTACTTGGTGACCGAATGGATCACATAGTCGGCCCCGTACTGGAGCGGGCGCAGGTTGACCGGGGTGGCCAGCGTGGGGTCGATCACCGTCTCCACGCCGTGCCGGCGGCCCAGGGCCACGAACCGTTCCACGTCCACCACGCTCAGGTGCGGATTGGTGGGCGATTCACTGACCAGCAGGCGGGTCTTCTGGTTGATCGCCGCTTCCATGGCCCCGTAGTCACAGGCGGGCACCAGGTGCGTAACCACGCCGAACTTGCTCAGGTGCTTCACACACAGCTCGCGCGTGCGGTGGTAGCACTCGTCGAAGAGCACGATCTCGTCGCCCGACTGAAGCCGCGCCAGCAGCAGGCCCGCAATGGCCGACATGCCCGAGCTGTACAGCAGCGCGGCTTCGCCCCCCTCCAGCTCGGCCAGCTTGGCCTCGGCCACCTTCTCGCTGGGATTGCCGTAGCGCGCATACTCCTCGCGGGGCAGTCTCTTCTCGACAAACTCCAGCGCCGCCTGCGTGTCCTCGAACGTGTAGGTGGCCGTGCAGAAGATCGGGTCGGTCATCGAGTGGCCCGGCTTCTGGCGCGCTTCGCCCGCGTGGACCGCCTTGGTCGAAAAACCCCGGCCGGA
>CAYXPN010000109.1:0-5540 GCA_964467075.1 uncultured Planctomycetaceae bacterium | reverse complement strand
TACTTCGGCCCTCGGGCACGGGCAACCGCGCGGCCCCAGGGCGCCGGCCGGCGGATTTCGGCCCGTTTGTGTCGGTCTCAGGGGGTCCTGTTCCATATACTGCTTGCGCCCAGAGACATAGTGCTTGCACCCAGAGATGGCTCGTTTAACGGCAAGCCGAAGGCGTCGGTGAAGCCAGCGGCCAATCGCCTCCGGCTCGCCGTTAAGTACGCTATCGCCTCCGGCTCGCCGTTAAGTACGCTATCGCCTCCGGCTCGCCGTTAAACGAGAGAACGGGACATTCTTAGCCGCGAGCAGTATATCGCAATGCCTGTGCAGGCCCTGCCGGAGTCCGGCCGGCTCCGACGGGCCTGGCAACCTGCCCAATTCACTCACTTTCTGCAATCCCCACAGCTTTTCTTGACCGCGGTCGGACTACGGCCGATAATCCGCGGCTCAATCCACCGCCCCTGGAGGGCCGATGATCGGGCATAGGCGGGCGCAACTGTGGACACAGGCGGGCGCGGCTGTGGGCTTCGGCAGGCGCGGCTGAGGAACCGGCCCGCTGCCCGCCCCACGCGCACGAGACGTTTCGCGCAGAGGAGAACGACGGATCATGCTCAGGCCACTGAATGAGCTTGCGGGCTTCCCTCCCAGGATCGTCCAAGGCTATTGGGGCCCAGCACGTCGGCGCCTGGCCCTGCTGGGGATTTGCCTGGCAGGGCTCGCGAGTCTGTGGGGCTGCCATTCGCCCTATCGGGCGGACCAGGGCGCCTTGTTCGGCGGACTGGTAGGCGCGGGAACCGGGGCGATCGTGGGCGATGCCCTGGGCAATACCGGGGCCGGGGCCGCCATCGGCGCGGGCGTGGGCGCGCTGAGCGGGGCCGTGGTCGGCTCCGAACTCGACCAGATCGAGGCCCGGAACCGCGCGATGATCGAGGCCCAGCTCGGGCACCAGCTTGCGGCCGGGGCCGTGCGAACCGACGACGTGGTGGCCATGAGCCGCGCCGGGGTCGACGAGCAGTTGATCGTCAACCACATCCGCGCCCACGGCATGGCCACCTCGCTGAGCGCCTCGGACATCATCTTCCTGCAACAGCAAGGCGTCAGCTCCCAGGTGATCGCTGCCATGCAGACCACACCTGCGCCTGCCCCCGCCACTGTGGTGCAGCCGGTCTCGGTCCCGCCGGTCGTGGTGCACGAGTATCACTACGACCCGTGGTTCTATCGGCCGCCCCGCTGGCACGGCCACTGGCACCACTACCACCGCCGACCGCGGCCCCGGCCGGGCTTCAGTTGGGGAGTCTCAGTCCACAACTGAGCGGCAACGGGACTGGCCCGTTTTTCGGTTGCAAAGCGCCACCCGGAAACATGGACCTGTCGCCTTCCACTGCACCATCGCCCGCCTGCGGCAGCCCGCGCGGCTGCACCCGAATCGGTGGCAGCGCGGGTTGACCCAGTCTGTTGGGGTACGCTGGGAGAGGGGTGACAACTGATTGCCAAGCGGGTGCGGCCACCACCGAGAAAGGCTACTCCCACCTGGAGAAAACCGCCAACATGGCGGTGTATAGGCAACTATGGCCAGTCTCTTAATTATCTTAGCCGGACTGTTGACACAGAGACGCTCCGGATTATAACAATGGGTAGGCGACACGCCCGCCTGGGGCGGGGCGTTGTCCTCGTTGTGCTTTGCCCTCTTTCTTGTCCTTCCAGCCTTCTGGAGGCAGCGTGTCTGCGGCACGGCCGAGCGGCCTTGCGGTCGCCGTGTGAAGCTCTCCCTTGTGCCCATCATGGCTGTCGCTCTGCGCGCCTCCTTTAGTCGCGCAGCCCGATGAATCGGCTCGCAGCTTCAATGCTCATCCACCGCGGGTTGGCAGTTCGCCGGTCCGCCGGCTGATGGAGCCAAGCCGCGCGGTGTGCATCGCGCGGGGGCTCAATCCGGGCATGCGACTTCACGCGCCGGGTGGCTGCTTCAGCGCCGCGACGTCCGGGTCGACCCCGCGCCATGGGAGGTCCCGCACCAGAAACAGCAAGCAGGAGAAAGGAGGTGCCGCATCGAAGTGTGAATCGCTGGCGGGCAGTCGGCTTGGGTTGTCGGGGACCAGGGGTTCGATTTGCTCAGGCTTTGGTTCATTTCACTCAGAACAAAGGTCAATCAGATGCACAGACTACTTGCACTCGCTGTGGTGGCAAGCCTCGTGCTTGCCGGTTCTGTCTGGGCCCAAGGGTCCGGGTCCATCGATTTCCAGGGTCCGCTGGCCTTACCGTCGGGCGGGCCGCTCAGCGCGGGCGACATTGCCGTGCCCACGCCGCCGGCGCCGGGACCGGGACCACTGCCGCCGCCCACGCCGATCATCACGCCGGGGATGCTCGGTGTGGTAGGGTCGCCAGCGCTGCCATATGTCCTCCCGGACGGCACCCAGGGATTCGACGCCGAGGTCGATGCGCTGTCCTATGGAAGGGATTGGCCATGGGGGCCGGGGGTGATCTTCTCGGTCGATGAGTTCGCCATCGGCATTCCCGGGCCCATGCCGCCGGATGTCTTCACCGAGGGGATTGCCGGCTCAATGGAGGCCTCGGCCGATACGTTCGTGACCACCCCGGCGCCGTGGCTCGTACCGCCGGGCTTCTTCGGCTTCAACATCGCCGCCACGGACGGCGACGGGTTTGCGCCCTCGGGGGCGCCGGGTATCGGTCTGATCGAGCCCAACCCGCCCACTCCCGGCATGCTGCCCGACCACGGCGACAACCTGGACGCTTTGGATGTGGACATGCCCGGGCCGTGGATGGGCCCGGACGAACCGCCGCCGCCCATCTTCCCGGTGTTCTACTCGCTGGACTCGGCCTTCCCCGATCCGCTGGAAGTGCCGCCGGCCAATTCCGGCACCGCAATGGCCAACGGGTTTGTGGGCGGTGACGTGCTGGTGACCATGGCGCCGGGCGGGCCTCCGGCGGTCTATGCCCCCGCGGCCGCGTTGGGACTGGATTTCGGTGGAATGGAGCCGGACCTTGACGACCTGGACGCGCTGGCCCTGTGGGACGACGGCATGGTGATCGACGACCCCGCGGGGGGCGAGCCGGTCTTCTTCTACCATCCGGACAACGACTGGCTGGTCTACTCGGTGCGCCGCGGCTCGGCCGTGATCGGGATGCCGGACCTGCTCTCTGGTGCGCCGATCGAGGAAGGCGATCTGCTCATGTCGCCGCTGGCCTTCGGTGCGCCGATCGGCGCCCCTCCGGCGATCGTATTGCCGGCCGAGGCCATGGGGCTGGCCACGGTGCGCAGCGGCACGGCCATTGAGTTCAACCATGGCGACGACCTGGACGCCCTGGACGTGGTGCCCGAGCCGGGCACGCTGGCGCTGCTGGCCTTTGGCGCCCTGTTCGGTGCTGCCTGGGCCCTGCGCCGCCGAGTGGCGTGACACAACCGGCGAGCCGGCGGGTTTACCCCGCCGGGAAGAATGACCGCGAGCCGGCGGGTTTACCCCGCCGGGAAAGACACGCTGCGGCGATCCCCCGGGGATAAACCCCGGGGCTCGCCGGGGCGGAAACCAGAGGCCGTAGGGGCGACGCACGCGTCGCCCCTACGAACGGCCGTTTCGCCGCCACTCAGGGGCGAGGGGAAATATGCCCCAGATTGGCATGGCACGTTAACCACCTGGGGGGCTGCAGAGGAATCCTCAAAAGTGGCACAAATTGCTTGACCTTTTTGTCACAACCTGCTAGCTAAACGTTTGCGCTGGGGCTCGGTCCCCCGCGCTACCCGAGAGATCGCACGGCTTTTCCACTCCCATTTTTCTCGATTCACCCTGACCGGTCCGGTGTTGGGGGCGGACCCCGGCAGGGGAAAGGAGGTGCCTATGGGCAGACTCATCAGCTTGCTGACCCTGGGAGGCTTGTGCGCGGCCTTGGCGGTCGCGCCGGTCAGCGCCGACGAGGGACTCTTCGACAGGTCCCTGCAATTGGCGCTGGCCGCAGGGGATGGTTCCGGCCCGAACGGCGGGGACTTGATTCGGCCGCGGTTTACGATGGACGCCATCGTGCTGCCCACCCGTTGCAGCAACGTGGACACGCAGTGCGGCGTGGTGTTGACCACGTGTCCACCCGTCGCTACACGGTGCTCGGACGCGGCCGCGGCCACGCAGTGCGCGGTGATCTGGACGCACTGTCCGGCGACGGAAACGCGCTGTCCGTTCGCCAGGACCCAGTGCCCGCCGGCGATCACGCGCTGCCCGCCGGTCAACGAGACGTTCTGCCAGGCGCGGCTGACGTCGTGCTTGACGGTCCAGACCCGTTGCCCGGTGGAGGACACGAAGTGTCCGCCGGTGCGGACCGAGTGTCCGGCAGAGCCGACCACGTGTGCCCAGGCGGTCGACACACAGTGTCCGCCCCGACTGACCGTGTGTCCTCAGGCGGATACGCGATGTCCGCGCGAGTTGACCCGTTGCCCGCCGATCGCCACGCGATGTCCGGCGACAAACGTGGCGCCGACGATCTGCGGCACCGCGGTGACCAACTGCCCGGCGGTGCCCACGCGGTGTGCGACCGATCCGGCACCCACCCAGTGCCCGATCGCACTGACGAAGTGTCCGGCCAATGACACGCGCTGCCCGGTGGACGACACCCGTTGTCCGCCGATGCGCACCAAGTGTCAGGACATTCCCACGCAGTGCCCGTTCGACGTGACGGTGTGCCCGCCGATCAAGACGCGGTGCACCGACATCGCCACGGTCTGCCCGGTGGCCGGCGGCGCTATGACCACCTGCCCGGTCTCACCCACCCGTTGCCCCGCGGTCACCACGCGGTGCCCGCCCAAGGCGACCGAGTGTCCGGTGTTGCAGACGCGGTGTCCGCCGGTGCAGACGAAGTGTCCGCCGGTGATCACCACCTGCAACACGCCGCCGACCAAGTGTCCGCCGGTGCCCACGCAGTGTCCGCCGCAGTTGACCAAGTGTCCGCCCACGGACACCATCTGCAGCGCAGCGGGCACAGAGCCCACGGTCTGTCCGGTGGCGCGGACGCGATGCCCGTCGAAGCCGACGCTGTGCGACACGTCGGCCGGCGCGCTGACACAGTGCAACCCGGTGCCCACGCAGTGTCCGCCCACGGTCACGGCATGTGACCCCGCGGCAGTGGCGCCCACGCAGTGTTCGACCGGTGACGTCACGCAGTGTTGGGGTGCGATCACGCGGTGCCCGCCGGTTGACACGCGCTGTCCGCCGGTGCAAACCGAGTGTCCGAAGACACGCACGGCGTGTCTGACGCAGGTGACGACCTGCCCGGCGGCAATCACGGAGTGCACGAGCGACGTGCCCACGCAGTGCCCGCCGCAGCCCACTCAGTGTCCGCCGGTGGCCACGGAATGTCCGCCCACGGTGACGCAGTGCGACGCGAGCGGCGGGGTGTTGACGTCCTGCGAACCGCAGCCCACGGTCTGCCCGGAGGAGCCCACGGTTTGCCCGGAGATCACCACCCAGTGTCCGCCGATGCTGACCGAGTGTCGGCAGGACATGACTGAGTGCCCGGTAGAGCCGACGGTTTGCTTCCACGAGCCGACCATC
>CAYXPN010000108.1:14942-15678 GCA_964467075.1 uncultured Planctomycetaceae bacterium | reverse complement strand
ACAAAAGCGGAATCAGGCACTGCGGATTCTTTCACCTCCCCACTCCCGACCCCTTAGGTTGCCCTTAGGTTGCCTGGCGTAGCTCACCACATGCGTCGCGCCGAGAAGGCCGGCTTGGTCCGGAAGCTCGGCTGGACCGGCGGGTGGGTGGTGATGGGGTAGGCGACGGCAATGCTCTCGGATGGCAGACCCGGTGCGCGATGGCGGGCATCCAAGATGCCCGCTTCGGTTTGCCAGTTCTTCTGTCCCGTGGTCGGTAGCCGGTTACCGACGCCGTGTTCGCCACTGATAGGCGAGAAGACCGAGGGCTGCGCAGACCAACAAGGTGATACTGGCTGGCTCGGGGATCGTGGCGTTATAGCGCACCTCGACGTTTGCCCAACTGCTCGGCTTTTGTTCGCGTCGCCGTCAACGACCGGGTGCAGCGCGCGGTCGAAAACCACGGTTGGCCCCAGCTTCACTGCGCGATAGACGTCCAGCCTGGCCGGCATCTCCGGCCAGGCTGGCTGCGGTGGATGGGCCGCCCGGTGGACCCAGCTCTCGACGATCGGCAGCTCGATCGCTTCGGAGCTCAGGCCGCTGCGATGGTAGTCGCCGCGGTCGGTCGGCCAATCGCCCGCGGCGCGCTGGGTCGCCGAGGTGCAGAGGACCGGAATCAGCAGAGATAGGGCCCATCGCAGTCTCTCGCAGCCGGGCATCAGCTCGGCTCCTTCTCAGATTCGTGTCCTTTGTGCCT
>CAYXPN010000108.1:13018-14842 GCA_964467075.1 uncultured Planctomycetaceae bacterium | reverse complement strand
TGGTGGTGAATCCTCCGAACTCGCAGCCGGGCATCAGCTCGGCTCCTTCTCAGATTCGTGTCCTTTGTGCCTTGGTGGTGAATCCTCCGAACTCGCAGCCGGGCATCAGCTCGGCTCCTTCTCAGATGGCAACGGATTTCGGTAGCTCCATTCGGGGTAACCGCACATGGTCGGCAGCGCCAGTATAGCAGACTTCGGCTGCCTTCCGGATGGAGCACGAGCACGCGCAGCCCACTCTCTGGAGGGGCGGGGCCGCCCTGCGGCACCCAAAGGACCGGTGAAACCCGGAGACTGGTGCAGAAATGAGGAGATCGCGGGCGGCACGAAGGTGTCGCTTGTGCAATAATCAGTGCAGCCGATTTTCCATCCTCGATACCACCGCGCGGAGAGACAGCATGTTGCGAAGACTTGTTGCCACTGCCACCGGGTGCGCGATCGCCGCCTGGGCGATCGCCGCGTTCTGTTCGATGGCCCACGCATCCCCCGCGGCCGAGCGGCCGAACGTCATCGTGGTCTTCACGGACGATCAGGGCACGGTCGATGCGAACTGCTTCGGGGCCAAGGACCTGGTCACGCCCGGGCTCGACGCCCTCGCCCGGCGGGGCGTGCGCCTGAGGCAGTTCTACGCCGCGGCCCCGGTCTGCTCGCCGTCGCGGGCAGGTCTGCTGACGGGCCGATACCCGGTCCGCGCCGGCGTGCCGGGCAACGTCAGCTCGCAGCAGGGCGGGGCCGGCATGCCGCCCGAGCAGGTGACCATGGCCGAGACCTTCAAGGCGGCCGGCTACGTCACCGCACACGTCGGCAAATGGCACCTGGGCTACACGCCCGAGACAATGCCCGGCGGCCAGGGGTTCGACTTTTCGTTCGGCCACATGGGCGGCTGCATCGACAACTACAGCCACTTTTTCTACTGGCAGGGGCCCAACCGCCACGACCTCTGGCGCCAGGGCGAGGAGGTCTACCGCCCGGGCCGCTTCTTCCCCGACTTGATGGTCGAGGAGGCGGTCCGGTTTGTCACCGAGAACCGCCAGCGCCCGTTCTTCCTGTACTTCGCCATGAACGTGCCGCACTACCCGTACCAGGGCGACGTGGAGTGGCTCGCGCATTACAGGGACCTGGCGTATCCGCGCAACCTGTACGCGGCGTTCATCAGCACGCTCGACGCGCGGATCAAGCGGCTTCTCGACGCGGTGGACGAGCTGGGCTTGAGGGAGCGGACGATCATCGTCTACCAATCAGACCACGGCCACTCGAGCGAGGAGCGGGCCCACTTCGGCGGCGGCAGCGCAGGGCCTCATCGCGGGGCGAAGTTCAGCCTTTTCGAGGGCGGGATTCGCGTGCCGGCCGTGATCAGTTGGCCCGGCTCACTGCCCGAGGGAGAAACCCGCAACCAGGTGGCCCACAGTTGCGACTGGCTACCTACGCTGGCCGAGCTGTGCGGCGTGAAGCTGCTCGAGCAAGACATCGACGGGCGCAGCCTGGTGGAAGTGCTCCGGTCCGCGTCGGCCAAGTCGCCGCACGACCTGCTTCACTGGACGATCGGCAACAGTTGGGCCGTCCGCCAAGGCCCTTGGAAGCTGCTGGGCAATCCCCGCGACACGGGAGCAAAAGCCAGTTGGCAAAGTCCCCAGGCGCCGGGCGACTTGCCCGCCCCGCCCAAGCTGATGCTGGTCAATGTCGAAGAGGACCCCGGCGAAACCGCGGATCGGTCCGCCCGAGAGCCGGAGGTATTCCAGAGGCTCAAGGCGGCCCACGAGGACTGGGCGGCGAGCCTGCGCGACTGAGCGTCGCGCAGGCAGTGACCCCAGGGCGACGGGCGTGAGC
>CAYXPN010000108.1:0-12918 GCA_964467075.1 uncultured Planctomycetaceae bacterium | reverse complement strand
TCGATTCAGTCTCCGGCATGTCCACAGCGAATCATTCCGGCTGCGCCCATTTTGCCAGAATCCGGCGCACCGTTGCCTCGACTTCATCCCGCGCAGTTCCTCGTTCCCAGCCCCTGGCCAAGAGTCGATCGTATGCTGTTTCGGCGTGGCGAATGTGGGCCACGACTGCCAGTGTCACCGCCTCCTCAGCAAAGCTCTTGGCGGCCGCGGACCGGCCGACCCGGCCGCTGTACTTCTGACATGCGTGTTCCGCAATGATCGTCTCGCTTCCGGGAGGACATCCCGGATAGAGCTCGCGCACGCGCGCGGCAAACTGCTGTACGTACTGTTGGTCCAGTTCTTCCCGCCGCTGGGCATTCCGCCGGCGGCGTCGTGCACGAAGCTCGGCGTCAGCCAGGCATTCTTGTTCCGCCCGTCGCAATGCTTGCTCTTCGACCAGCAACCCTTGACGCTCGTACCGCTTTCGAGCCTTGCTCCATTTGAGCACCACTGCACTCAACGTCGAATACTTTCGGGCGCGCCGCGTGACGGCCGCGTCGCCCGCGGGCAGAAAGGCCAGATGGTCCAGGTCGGCGCACGCGAGACAGAGGGCCCCGCGCTCCCCGGCGAGCATGATCCAAGCTTTGCGACCGAGGTGCTCGGCGCACTCATCGCAGACAGAATCCCTGGAGGAGATGAAGACTTTCAGATCGGCAGCTTGCCTCATGACTTGATCCAGCAGTCCAGCGGCGCGGCCCTGGCCTGAATCATCCTACGGCGACACTCTCCACGCCTCCATCAATCGCCACCCCTTGGATGTTTTCACCACGACCCCGCCGAGCTCCCAACCCACCTTGCATCGGCGGCTGACTTCGCGGGGCACGGGGACGGGTCCGATTTCGCGATCGCCCGAAGCGAACGGCTCGAGCCACAGCTTGCCGGCTTCGATCCGGGTGATCGAAAAACAGTCCTCGATCTCGCGCGAGTAGCGCGCCGGCGGGTGCATGTCGACGTACGCCTCGAGCAGCTCTGCCACGTCGCAGGCGGCAGGCAGGTCCCGAGCGGCCTGGCCGGCCCGTTCTTCGGCCCTTTCCAGGGCCTGCGTGTCCTTGACGTATCCCTTCTCGGCCAGCCATTTGACCAGCTTCTTGGTCACCGTGCCGGCCGCCTTCATCGTCTCTTTGCCGGCCATCACCTTGTGCGGCATGAAGTAGCCAAGGAACTCGCCCAGACTCGGGGTGATCTCCTCCGGGCCGAAGGTGCCGCAGAATGTGCCGCCTTTGTCTGTGATCCGGTCGTACTCTTCCTGGCTGTGCCCCGGCCAGTAACTTTCCAGGCACGAGCGGAAGAGATTCATGATGTCCTCATACCGGTGGTACGTGTTCGGCCGGAGTCTGGCGTTTTGATCCGCCAGGAACTCCTCGAATACCTGGTCGATCGTCTTGGCCGGGCCGGTGTCGGTCGGTTTCGTGGTGCCCACTGCGGCTTTCTCCTTCTGCATTCTGCCGAATCGCGTGCAGGAGCGTTGAACCCCAGAACGCCTGCTGTCAACAAAGATTGTGCCCTCCAGCCGCAGGTCCCACAAGACCCGGCGAAACTCGGTTTGGGTCGTGTTGGCAGGACGATTGGCGTCTGCACTGCAAATCATCGCTGGATCAAGCGCGAATATCCCGGCAACCGGCCTGCCGCTGGCTCGGTCTCGCTTGTTGGCGACGCAAGGCTCGATAGCGGTGCCACTGGCCGGGAAAGGTCACCACGATGCTGCCGGCCCCCACCCGTTTTCTGCCGCCCAGGCGCGACTCGAACTGCCCTTCGCCGGCTGTGATGAACAGCACCTGGAACTCGTCGAGCACGCGCTGCTGGGGCCAGCGGAACTGGTACAAGGCCGGGTACACCTCGACCGGATACGGGCTGCCGGCCGAGACGCGCAAATACCCGCCCCCGGTGGCATACAGGCCCCAGCCGCGGTCCTGCTCGGCAACGGTGGGATAGCGGAAAACTTCGGTGTTCATCTTCGATATTCCCACGCGGGGCAGCGGCCGGGAGAAACGTGGAAAACCCCGTCGCCGGGCTTGGATGCGACTATATCCACGCCGCAATCTACACAGCGGCGCGTCAGCCGGGGATGTTCATAATTGAAATGTGCGCGTTCGAAAGAGATGTTGCCAACCGGCATCCGGCTTGTCAAGCTGGGGGGCGGACGAAGCCGAAGGAATCGTGCCCCCGAGGCCGCGCAGCCGGCCCCAACGGCCGGTCCCGCGCGACCCCCCTCGCCAGCTCAACGCGAAGTCAGCCTGTGTTTCAAAACGGTAGCCACGCTCGCCCCAGCGCGGGGCGCCGCGTGCAAACGCCTTGAAACGGGGGTGCCGCCCACCGTCTGGCGAGGGTAGCTGCACGCATGGATTTGTTTTCCCACCGTCTGGCGACGGTGGCTACGCACATGGATTCGTCTTGGAACAGAGTCTGACACCCCAGCCGAACGGGAAGCAACAGAAGATGTACACCAGGCGAACAGAATGCACGACGGTCGCCGTCTGCGTGGCGATGCTGGCGGTCTCCTTGCCGGTCTATGGCGGCAACGCCGTGGTGCCCGGCCGGTTGCTCGTCGATCCGCCCACGCTGATCTGCCTCAGCTTCCAGTGGCACTTTGAAGGCGACCAGAACGGCAATGCGACGTGCGGCGTCGAGTTCCGTGAGGTCGGCCAAACGGAGTGGCGTGTGGGCATGCCGCTGCTGCGCATTCGCGGAGAAGAACCGCGGGAGAGGGGCTGGTATCAGCGGCCGATGTTCAGCGGCAGCATCCTCGACCTCGGCGAAGACACCGAGTACGAGGTCCGCCTGGTGCTCAGCGACCCGGACGGCGTCGAGGGCGATGGGATCAGAACGCTGAGACTGCGCACGCGCGCCATGCCCAAGCCCACACCGGGCGGCGAGGTGCGGCACGTGTACGCGCCCGGCTTCGAGGGCGAAAGACAGCAGCCGGCCTTTGTCGCCATCGCCGGCGCGCTGCGCGGCAGGGACCTGGGGACCCACGACGCCGGAAAGCTTCCCACCGAGGACGCCGCGCCCCCCGGCACCACGGTGCTGGTCCACGGCGGCACCTACCGGGCCGATCGCCACCGCTACCGCGACCCGATGGGCATGGTGCTGTTTGGCACGCACATCTTGTCCGCCGACGGCACGCGGGAGCGGCCCCTTTACATCAAGGCCGCCGGTGACGGCGAGGTGATCATCGACGGCGCCGGCAACTTCTGCGCGTTCAACGTGATGGGGGCCGACTGGCTGGTCTTCGACGGCCTGAGGGTGCGCAACACGGAAATCGCCTTCTTGGCCGGGCTGTGGAACACCACGGGCTGCCAGGGCCTGGCGGTGGTGAACTGCACGATCGAGGACGTCAACAGCGGCGTGGTCGGCTTCCATGGCCGTTGCCGCGAGTTCACCATCGCCGATAACGTCTTCCGCGGACGCTACCCTCAGCAGGAAATGGTCGGCGAGGGGGCCCCGATGGACTCGATGTACGGGGTGAATCTCTGCGGCGGCGGACATGTGGTCTGCTACAATCGCTTCGACCGCTTCTTCGACGTGGTGGACGTCTGGACCGAGGGCACGCGGGACCCCGGTTTCCGCTGCTGGGCCTTTGACATCTACAACAACGACATCTGCTTCAGCCCGGACAATGCCATCGAAGCCGACGGCGGTTACACGAACATCCGCATTCTGCGCAACCGCTGCTTCAACAGCGGCGGCATCGCCCTGTCGAACCAGCGGCCGTTGCCCGGGCCCGTGTACTGGATTCGCAACGTGGTAGCGGGCGGCGGCAGCGCGGCCTTCAAGGACGTGGCCGGCGTCAGCGGGCTGAGGGTGTACCACAACACCATTCTGGCCCACTACGCCATGAACTTCGGCATGAATCATACCGACCACCGCAACAACCTGTTTCTGGGGCCGCCCTGGGGAAGCGGGCGTGGCGAGACCAGGACATTCGTCAACGTGAATCACCGCATGCCGGACTGCGTTTTCGACTACAATGGCCACTGCATCGGCCCCGACGCGGCGGGCGAGTTTCGTTACTCCGGGCCCGCAGGTCAGAAGCTGATCGCCGGTTCGCTGGCGGAATTGGCTGCCAAGACGCCCATCTGTCGGCACGCGGTGGCGATTGCGGATCGCGACGTGTTCGTCAAGCTGGCGCCGCCGGCCGGGCAGCCCGGCGTGGACCGCCCCTTGTGGGCGCCCGGCGACCAGGACCTGCGCCCGAGGCCCCGCAGCCTGCCGGTCGACCGCGGGGCGGTGATACCGAACGTCAACGACGACTTCACCGGCACCGCCCCGGACCTGGGCGCCTACGAGGTCGGCCAACCCCTGCCCCACTACGGCCCGCGGCGGGAATAGCCCCACTCGGTTCCAGGCTCGGCCCGCGCACGCAAGCAGCCCCACGAGAGAGACCCCCATGACCGCCAAGCAGCTCCACACCACGGTCCTGCTGTTCGCCGCCTGCTGCACCTGGCCCGGCGCCGATCTCGCGGCCGGTGAGCCCTATTCCTGGCAACGGGCCCACGCCAAGGTCCTGCCCACCGGCAACCTCCAGTGGGCGCCGACGCCCTACACCTTCGAGGCCGGCGATACCGTCCGATACATCGACTACGAGAACGGGGACGACGCAAACGACGGCGCCAGCAAGCAAACGCCCTGGAAGCACCATCCCTGGGACCGGGATGCGACGGGCATCGCTGCCGAGGCATCCGGACCGGTGACCTATGTGTTCAAGGGCGGGGTGGCCTATCGCGGGCAGCTCGGCGCCGACGAATCGGGCGAGCCGGGCAACCCGATCCGGCTTGCCTACGATCCGAGCTGGGGCGAGGGAAAGCCATGGCTGCTCGGCTCCACGCGGCTGCCCGCCCGTTGGGTGAAAGCCACGGAGGTGGACGCGCCCGCGCGCCTGCCGGAGCCGCAGCACGTCTGGGCCTTGGACCTCAAACCCACCGGATTGCTGGACAAGTCCAACCAGATCGTTTTCACCCAGCCCACGGCTACCTGGAAGCGGACGGTGATCCCGCCGTATTACGGTCTCTTCCTGGTCGAGCCCGACGGCGAGGTGGTCACGTTGCACCTGGCCCGCTCGCCCGACTGGCAGCCCGGCGCCGAGAGCTTCGCCATGGATTACTGGCACCAATGGGACGGCGCGGCGAGGCTCAAAGACGCCGAGGGCCGGGAGTTCGGCGGAGTCCAGGATGACGACCTGAAGGGCTATGCGCAGGACTACTTCACAGGCGGGCACATCTGGTCGCAGTATCCGCTGTTCATGGGCACCCCGGCCCCGAAGCACATGCCCGAGAAGGTCGAAGCCGACCACCGGGCCGGCGAAACGCCGTTCTACTTTCCCAAGGAAGGTGCCTTCCGCATGGGACTGCCCGGCGGTGTGAAGCCCAGGGTCCGCTACATGATCGAGAACCTGCCGCAATACCTCGACAGCGAAGGCGAGTTCTACCTGCACGCCGAGACGGGCATCCTCTTCCTGCGGCCGCCCGAAGGCGTCGACCCCAACCGGCTCCGCCTGGAGCTGAGCACCGCGTATGGGCAAATCGACATCCCGAGCCAAAGCTACATCGAGATCGCCGGGCTGAAGTTCAGCTTCGCCCGGGGGGACACGATCGGTCTGCGCGAGAGCAGCACGGACGTGACGATCCGCCACTGCGATTTCATCGACGTGGCCGAAACCGGCGTGCGCGGCAGCATGAAGACGGCGCGCACCGGGCCTTCCACCGAGTTGATGGACAACATCCGCGTGACGGACTGCGATTTCCGGAACGTTTGGGAAACGGGCATCAGGATCGCGGACGGCAGCGGCGGCTCGAAGTTCCGGCCCTACGGCCGATTGGGACACGTCGAGGTGTTGCGAAACAACTTCTACAACACCGGCATGCGCCACGCCGGCGTGATCCAGTCCAACGTGCCCACCGTGTCGCTGATCTGCCCGACCACGGGTGAAATCGCGGGGAACATCGTGCGCCGGAGCTTTGGCTCGGGCATCGTGGTCTTCGGCGGCAAAGAGGGCAACCTCGGCGACTACGCCCGGCGGGCCACGGAAGTCCCGCTGATCCGCATCTTCGTCCACCACAATCTCACGCAGCACACGGCGCTGGGCGTGAACGACTACGGCGGGTTGGCGCTCTGGCAGGGCGGCCCGATCTACGCCTATTCGAACGTGATCGGCAGTTCGCCGGGGCACATGCCGGGCGGCTTCTGGGGCATCCCCATGGCCAACCTCTCGTATCCGCTCTACCTCGACGGCGCCTACAAGATGTACTGCTTCAACAACGTCATCTGGGGCGCTTCGATCGACGAGGACGATCCCTACCGCAGCATGAACTCGGCCTACTTCATGGTCTTCGGGTTCCTCAACCAGTTCGTGGGCAACACGGTCTACCGCCACGGCAAGGGCATCGGCGGCAGCAGCGGCAACCGCTGCGACGTGCTGGGCAACGTGTTCAGCGAAATCAAGGGCCTCTTCCTGGCGAACAACCGCGTCGGCGACCCCTCGCTGGTGGGCGGCGGCGACGACGCTTCTTCCGGAATGCGCGGCGTGCCGTCGCTGGCCTTCGGCGCGAACGTCTTCCACGGCGAGGCCGAGGCGGGGGCGATCCTCAAGCAGCGTTACGACGACCAGGACCGGCCCCTGCTGGACATCCCGCTGGAGATCGCCGCGGAATCAATCCCCGAGATGGCCCGGCGGATGCGGGCTTTCCCCATCCGCTACGGCGAACTGGGCACGGCCACCGACGAGCGGCCGATCGTCGGCGCTGCGGCTGCCAAGATTCATGACAGCAGCGAAGTGGACTTCCGCCTGGTGCCGGGTTCCGCGGCGGTGGACCGGGGGATTGAATACTTCATCCCCTTCTCGCTGTATGGCACCGTGGGTGAATGGCACTTCACCGAGAACCACGCCGACCCGCAGGTCGTCACCGACTACCACTGGTACCTGAGCGAGGCGCACATTTATCGGATGATCTACGAGCACATCCCCGTGTTCGACCTGCAGATCAACCGGGCCGCGCTCGACGACTTCGTGCCGTCACCCTCGGAAACCTGGACCGACGGCGCCTTGCGCTTCGACGGCAGCCGCTTCGCCCGGTACCCCGACGACGCCCTGCGGGAAGACATCCGCATCCCGATCAGCCGCTTCCGCGAGGGCAAGCAGCAGATTCCCGAAGGCAAGGCGTGGAGATGGGTCGAATCGGCCGGGGGCGAAACCTACGCCCGATACCCGGCCGAGCTGCGCAAGACGCTGGCCATTGGTACGCAGAACCTGCTGGTCGAGGCCGGCTTCCGCACCGCTCGGGGCCACGAATGCGGCACGCTCGTGGCCAAGCACGACGGCCGGGCAGGCTATCGTTTGATCGTCAACGCGTCGGGCCGGGCGGAGTTCCAGATCGCCTCCGCCGGCAGCCACGACGCGGTCGCTACGGCGCAGGCGGTCAACGACGGCCGGTGGCATCATGTGCTGGCCGAGGTGGATCGGCAGTCGGGGCGCATGACCATCTATCTCGACGGCAAGACCGCCGGGGAAGCGAAGGCCACGCTTGCTGCGGATGTCTCGCTGGACAACGAGAGCGACTTCCTCGTCGGCAAGTCGCACGACGACACCGGCTGCTTCGAGGGTGCCATTGATTTCATGCGTGTCTGCCAGGGTACGCTGGCCGATGCGCAGACGACCATCGAAGAGCTTTACGAGTGGCAAACCAACGGGCCGTTCAGGTATGATTTCTGCGGGCGCAAGCCCGCGGGCACGCGCGATGCCGGCGCCGTCGAGCGTGTGGAGTAGCGCGACCGGCAATTCCCGAAAGAAGGAGAAACGACCATGCAACACCGGACCTGGGGCGGGCTTCCGGCACTATTGCTATGCCTGCCGTTTTTGGCGTTGGCCGCGGAAGAAGCGTCGCCGATGCGCAAGGCGACCAAGGCCGAGTGGCCGATCAGGTGGTATATTCCGCCCGACGAAGGCCCCGTGGTCGGAAACCAAAACGGCTGGTTCGTCACACCCCACGACATTCTGCCCGGCAGCTTCACTTTCAGCGGAGCCGTGGAAAACGTGACGGACGACAGTTTCGAGATGACCCCGAACAGCGTGTGGGGGCGATACCGTTTCAGGATCACGCGCACCGGGCCGGCCGACGGGCCCACGCCCGATCTGAAGTTGCGCCAGGTCGTCTCCGTGCGTGATATCCGATTCGCCGACCTGGCGAAGCTGTCCGGCGACCACACGCTGCTTCTGAGCGGGAACCTGAAAACGATCGGCCCGGAGCGCAAGAGCTTCACTGCGCAAATCGGCTTCCGCGGAGGGCCGCTCGATTGCGGCCTCGAGCTGGTCGAGTCCGAGGAAACAGCGCTGCCGCCCGACATCCGCTCGCTGCACTACGGGCCGCACTGGCAGCACACGATGGATATCTACTATCCCCCGGATCGGGGCGACAAACCGCTGCCGATCATCCTTTACATTCACGGCGGGGGCTGGGGGGCCCTGGACAAGCAGGGAGCCAGCCGGAGCGTGCCCGACTGGACGGCTCTGGGGTTCGCCGTGGTGTCGTTCAATTACCGGTTCGTGAGCAATGCCGACGAGTACCCTCAAATGAGCCCGCCCGTGGCCGCACCGCTCTATGACGCGGCCCGGGCCCTTCAGTTCTTGCGCTTCAAGGCGAAGGAGCTGGGCCTGGACGGCAGACGGATCGCCGTGACGGGCGGCAGCGCCGGGGGGGCCACGACCTGCTGGCTGGCGATGCGCGACGACCTGGCCGACCCGAACAGCCCCGATCCGATCGGCCGCCAATCGACTCGGGTCACGTGTGCCTTTCCCATGCAGGCCCAGACTTCGCTCGACCCCGAGCAGATGCGCCGGTGGATTCCCCAGATTACCTATGGTGCACACGCCTTTTTCACCAGCGAGCAGATGAAGACGAAGGACAAGGCGGTTCGTTTCGAGTTCTTTCTGGCCCACCGCGAGGAAATCCTGCCGTGGATCGAGGAATTCTCCGCCTACGAGTGGGCCAGCGCCGACGACCCGCCGATGCTCCTTTGCTACGGCGGCCAGCGGGATGTGATCCCGGCCCTGGACAGCGGCAACGCCACGCACCATCCCAAGTTCGGCGAGCACCTCCACAAGCGTCTCAGAGAATTGGGCGTGGAGAGCTATTATTGGGCCGACAATGTGAGATGTGACCAACCGCGCTACGACGGCTGGTCCGGGGTGCGGCGTTTTGTCTGCGACAAGATGGGCGTGCCGCTTCCGGAGAACTGACCGGGGCGCCTTCCGCAATCGACGGATACGACCCTTGCCAATCATACCAAACAGACTGCGCACGCCTGATTATCGAACGTCGCCCTGGGTCCACTACTTGTGCGACGCTCGGGTGCCTGGTCAGCAGCAACCACACGGCGGCAGGCTGGAAGTGGGCGGCGCCGAACGGGCGCGAGCGTTAGGCCTTCGAGAGTTGCTGGCTTGACTTGGATTGGAGTTCGTGTAGTACCTGCAAGCACTCAAGGAGCACAAACCATGAGAACCCTACAGCGAACCGGCCTGCTGGTCATCCTGGTGACAGCAATAATCGGAGTGCGGGCGAGAGCCGCGGCACCCGGTCCCAGGCCCGGCAAGATCCCCGTCATTCTCGACACCGACATCGGCACCGACATCGACGACACCTGGGCCCTTTGTCTGCTGCTGAAGTCGCCCGAGCTCGACATCCGGCTCATTATCTGCGACTACCCGAAGCATCCCGCGTATCAGAAAACGGTCTACCGGGCCAAGATCATCGCCAAATTGCTCGAGGCCGCGGGCCGGACCGATATTCCCGTGGGCCTGGGTGCCGGCAAGAAAGAAGGCCCCGGCAAGCAGAGACAGGAGGAGTGGGTCAAGGATTACCGCCTCGAAGATTACCCGGGCACGGTGTACGAGGACGGCGTCGGCGCGATGATCAAGACGATCATGCAGTCCGACCAGCCGGTCACCGTGATCGCCACCGGCCCGGTGTCGAACCTCAAGGTGGCCCTGGAACGGGAGCCCAGGATCGCCACCAAGGCCCGCTTCGTCGGCATGCACGGCAGTATCTACGTGGGCTACGGCGGGCGCGGCGAGCCCGCGGCCGAGTTCAACGTGAAGTGCAATCCCGAGGCGCTGCAAGCCGTGTTCGCCGCCCCCTGGCCGGTGACCATCACCCCGCTGGATACCTGCGGCATCGTTTACGTGCGCGGCGAGAAGTATGCGCGGGTCCGCGACAGCAAGGACCCGCTGATCCGCGCGCTGATGGAGAACTACCGCATTTGGAGCGGCGCCAAGGAAGGAAAGCCACCGGGCGGGTCCAGCACGCTGTTCGACACCGTGGCGATTTACCTCGCGGCCACCGACGCCGATCTTTGCAAGATGGAGACGTTGCCGCTGCGGGTCACCGACGAGGGGATGACGGTCATCGACAAAGCCGGCGGCCGGAAGGTGCAGGCGGCGGTCGGATGGAAGGACCTTGAGGCCTTCGAGGATTGGATCGTCGAGCGGCTGCTGAGCCCGACGGTCCGGCCTTAGAAATTGGAAAGGAATGGTTTCCGCAATTGCGGGGAAAAGGACCTTTTCCCGGGAAGTTATACCCTTACAAGTGCTTAGCGCCGAACTCATGCCGCCAATCGCCACTCGTCTGGAAGGCATGGCGGGTAACTTCGGGATAACAGCGGTTGATCGCTTTCGCCTTGATTGCATGGGAGAACGGGCCATGAAAAGCTTCTGCCACTGCGCGGCAGCGCTTGCGCTTTCGTTCGGGTGGATCGTGCTGCCAGCGGCCCTCGCTGTTGAGATTACCAAGGACGGGGACTCCTGGCGTGTCGCCGCGGAGACCTACAAAGCCGAGGTCACGCGGGAAGGGCACTTTCGCTCGCTGGTGGTCGACGGCGTCGAGTTGCTTGCCGAAGGCGAGTACAAACAGCAGCCCTGGGTGGGTGGCCACTTCCCCGGCGACAAGCCGGCGAAGAGCGTCTCGCGCGAAGGTGATGCATTGATCGCCACGCGAGATCAAGTGACGGTGCGGTACACGTTCGACGACCACGGATTCAAGCAGCGGAGCGAAGGCGGCACCGTGCGGTGGCTGCTCTCCGAGGACGTGAATGCGTGCATCTCGAGCGACGGCGTGATACGGCCTTCGGGCGCGCGGGGCGATGTCTATCGGATCGTCGCCGGCCGGGCCGCCGTGGCCGTCGATCAGCCGCACCACGTCGTCTACGGTCGGATGTTCCCCTCGCGGCTCACCCGCGGCGGCAAACCGGAGGAGCCCTTTGAGACCCGTTGGACCTGCGGCGTGACGGTGACGCCCGAGGAGCAGGTCGATCTGGTCTCGCTGGACCCCGCCGAGGGCGACCCGCGGCTGACGGCCGAGTACGCGCCGGGGAATACGCCGCGGCTGCGCGCAACATTGAAGAACCTGGCCGAGGCACCCGCCCGCGTAAGCGTGGTCTGGACCGCGCACGACCACCCCCACGACGGCGAGCAGGTGCACGGCGACGTTAAGAAGGTCAACCTGGGGCCCGGCGACGAGGAGCAATTGGAGCTGGACTTACCGGTGAAAGAGCCCGGGCTGTATTGGGTGCGGGTCGATTTGCTGGGCGCCGGCAGCGATGCCGATCCCGCGGCAGCGCGGGGCGAGCCCATGCAGTCGCGCACGCGCGGATTCATCTACGACCGGGACAACTACCGGCCGCGGCTGACTCGTCCAGAGGATTTCAGTGAATTCTGGGCGCAGAAGCTCGAGGCCATGCGGGCGATCCCCTTCGAACCGACGTTGGCTAAGAATGAGGCATACGCCATTGAAGGCTACGCAGGTTTCGACCTTACGATCAACGATCACGACGGGCAGCGGCTCGCCTGCGTGCTGGTCGTGCCCGAAGGTCCCGGCCCACACGACGCCGAGGTGGGCGGCTGGCGCGGCGACTCGTCGGCCATCCAGCGGAGTCTGGTCAAGTTCTCGGAGCAGGCGGCGGGTGTGGGCATGTGGCAGCGCGGGGCGCGGCGCATCCGCCTGTGGGCACCGCTGCCGGAAGAAAGCACGTACACAAGCTGGAACGGCCGCGATGAGAACAACATGCTCCACTCCTACTTGCGAATGGTTCGGCTGGCCGACTACTTGCGCAGCCGCGACGACGTGAAGCACATCTGGCTATTCGGCGCCAGCCGCACCGGCGCCAGCATGCTCGCCGCTGCCGCATTGGCCCCGGAGCAGGTCGCAGCGGTCAATGTGCACGTGCCCACCTGCTGCGGCACCAGTTGGAGCCATCGCCCCTATCGGGGCTGGGGCCGCCCACCCGCCCCCGATGCCGAAGGGCTGAAGACCGCCGCCTATTTCGATCCTGTCAATTTCGCCCCTGATCTGAAGGTCCCCCTCGTGATGGACGGCGGCTTCTATGACGGGCTTGCACCGGCCCCGGGCATTCTGGCGTTCTACAACCACGCCGCGGCCGCCCCGTTCCGCCGATGCTTCATCGAGCAGGGACCCCACGGCTACTTCCAAGCCAGCCGGCGCAAGCAGATGGAGGCGGAACTCGCCCATTTCCTGGAGCAGCAGGGGATCGCCCCGACCGAGTGATCCCGCTCCGGGCCGGCACCTTTCGCCGTGCCCCGCGACTCCGATATGCACAGCGGCCCCCGATTCCTGGACAGCGCAACAGAATCCCGCTTCCGCGCGATGCAATTCCGCCCAAACAACGCCCTGACCCGCAGGGGGGTCCGGAGCTGCGCGATTCGTAACACTTCAGTACCGTAGCACCGTAGGGTGCTCTGCGAGCACCAGAACAGTCGTGGTGCGCACAGCGCACCCTACGGCTCCGGCCCCGCCGGTGGCCCGTTTGGCCGAAGTACCGTAGTGCTCTGCGAGCACCAGAACAGTCGTGGTGCGCACAGCGCACCCTACGGCTGCG
>CAYXPN010000107.1:12036-15870 GCA_964467075.1 uncultured Planctomycetaceae bacterium | reverse complement strand
CCCCCGCCACCGCGCAGAGCCCCCACCGCCCAGAGCGACCAGGCTTGCGACGACCGCCAGAGTGGAACGCTTGGGCGCTCATGGAGCTCGGCCTCCTGCCGGCGCCGGCCGGGTTCTTCTGGATTGCGCCGGCTGCTGATGCCCGCGGAGTTGGGAAGCCGGGAAAACGATCCCGCGGGGCTCAGGCTGCCTTGTCGGTTTCGCTCATGTTCAGGCCGCCGGGCTCGTGTTCGGCCTGTTGAATCACTTCGGCCACCTCGCGGCGACTGCCCAGGTAGTAACAGATGCCCACGGCCGCGATCAAGATGGTAATCAGTCGATAGGCCAGCGCCACGACCAGTCCCTGGCCGGCAGGGATCGTCGTCGCCGTACCCGGCATATGCGCATAGAACAGGTCGAGGAAGAACTCAAACGGCCCCAACGGCAAAGGCAGTGCCTGCGTGGTGGAGCTGATGGGCACGGCAACGAATTGGGCGCCCAGCGAGAGGTCGTCGCCGGGCAGCCCGAGGGCGATCAGAAACACGCCGATCACAAAGAGGCTGTGTACGCCCACGCTCATCGCGCTGGCGGCCAGCAGCACGTGCGGTTTGCGCCGATACATGCGCACCGCTTCGATGAGGCTCGCCAGGGCCGGGCCGATGTGCCGAATGCGTTCCAGGGCCCGGCTCACGCGGCCATCGGTGATGCCCGGGCTCATCAGTCCCGTCAGGGCCAGCCCACCCAGGACTGTCAGCACCAGGATGACCTGGCAAGGCACCCGGATTTCGGCGACGGGCACGCGGTGGCAGCCGGTCAGCAGGATGGCGCAACTGGCCACCATGAACAGCACAAACAGCCCCACGATGCGGTCCACGGCCACAGAGGCCACGGCGCGGGCCCGTGCGCGGGGGTGCTGGCGCGCGAGCATGACGGCCTTGAGCAAGTCGCCGCCGACGATGCCCATGGGTGCCAGGTTGAACAGGTAGCCCAGGAACCCCAGGCGCAGGGACTCGGTCAGATGGAAAGGCAGCTCGAGCGTGCGCACCAGATACCACCAGCGCACGAAGGTCAGCACCACGGCCACCGCACACGTCAGGCAGGCGGCGGCCAGCAAGGGCCAGTCTTTGGGTTGGTTCTTGAGATTCTCGAAGACGTTAGTGCCGTCTTCCTGCGGAAGGGTCGCGCGCCAGACGAGAAACGCGATGATCGCCAGCGAAATGGCGATCTTCAGCACAATGACCAGGTAGCGCTTCAACGGCCTCCTCCTTGGGCAAGGCCTGATCTTCCTTGGGCGGGCAGTGCGCGGGCCGACGGGCGGCCCTTGGCGCGCCCTGCCGAATGTTTCCTCAAGGGTAGTGGACGCCGCAAAGAGCGTCAACGGGAGAAGCCGCCCCACGACAGTCCGACAGCCCGGCTGGGCCTGTTGCTTTGTGGCGCGTGGCGAACAAACCCCGCCACACGGGGCAACCGCGGGCGGCCAAGCCCAAGCCTCCCAAGAAAGCAAGAAAACGGCCAGGTCGCGCTGAACAACGAATCCGGTTGCCGTAAACAACGCGCGACCCGGCCGTACCCGAGAAGATATGGCCTTGCGGACTCCGGTCCGCACACAGACCAAGCCCCCTCCTTTCAGTATGGCACCAGCGGCAGCACGGCTACGGCCGCGGCTGCCAGGAGGTTGCTGAGCGAGAACACCAGGCCCAGGACGGCCAGTCGTTTGCCGGTCATGCCAGTGCTCGGCTCAGCCATGCTTGCCCTTCGCTTTTCCGGCCCGTAAACGGATACCCCGGGCCGGGCCCGATCCTGCGCGCCAGCGCGGATTGCGCCTGGATTTGCCCATTTTGCTCCGGTCATCGGCGGCCCGGCCTGGGAGCACAGGCGGTGCGCCCCAAGCGCGGGGACCGGACGGCCTGCCGGACAGCGGCCGGCAGCCGAAGGGGAGAAACAGCGAGAGTCCGTCCGGCACAAGGGCCGGCACGAGCCGCCTACTGCTTGATCACCATGCACTGGGTCGAGGGCAGCTCGATGACCTCCTCGGGCTTGTCGGCCAGGAACTCCTCAAAGGCCTGTTTCACGCCGGCCAGCACGGAGTAGTCGTGGGAGATCATCACGCCGGCCGGCAGCATGCGCGGGTAGAAGTATTCCAGGCAGGCCTTGGTGCTCTCATAGAGGTCCACGTCGAAGTGGACGAAGGAATATTGGGCCTCGGGCGTCTCGGCCGCGCTTTCCGGAAACAAGCCCTTGTAGAAGTACACGTTGGGGAAACCCTGGAGATACTCGCTGACCGACTCCAGGCTGCACGCATACTGGCTCACGCGGTGGACCTTGCCGTCGGGCGTGGCGGCCTTGGGCAGGCCCTCGAAGGTATCGAATAAGTGCAGCGGCGTCTCTCCCTTGACCTCGCAGATCAGCCGGGCCGACCCGCCTTGATACACGCCCACCTCGGCCATGTGGCCCGGCCGGTGGCGATGTGCCCGGGCCAGGCCGTAGATGATGAACGACTCGTAGGCCGTCAGCAGGCTCTGCCGCTGGCGGCGCACGCGCTTGATCAGGCGCACCATTTCCTTGTCTTTGTGCGAACCGAGAAACATGATCTGCACGCGCGAGAACATGTTGATCAGGGCCCGCTCGAGAAAGCCCCCGCCCACGAGCTTCTGCACGCGCTGGTTTCTTAGCACCATGGTCCTGAAAACCTCGCGGGAGAGAACCGAAAACGTGAGTGTCCGATCGCCTTGCGCGGGCGCAGACACAAAAACGGCCGACTCGGCAGGGCCGCATCTTACTTGGTCGGCGGCGGGCCGTCAAGCCGATCCGTGCCGCGGCGTTGCTCCTCGGCCACACGCTGCAAGTCCAGCTCGACCATCATGCGGATCAGCTCCGGAAAACTGACCGTCGGCTCCCAGCCCAGCACGCGCCGGGCCTTCGACGCATCGCCGCGCAGGGTGTTGATCTCGGCCGGGCGGAAGAGTTTCGGGTCGCTCACCACGTAGTCGTGCCAGTCGAGCCCCACGTGGCCGAACGCCAGATCGAGCAGCTCGCGCACCGAGTGCTTCTCGCCCGTGGCCACCACGTAGTCGTCGGGCTGCTCCTGCTGGAGCATCATCCACATGGCCCGCACGTAGTCGCCCGCATAGCCCCAGTCGCGCAGCGCATCCAGGTTGCCGAGCACCAGTTTGTCGGCCAGACCGAGCTTGATGCGTGCCACGCCGTCGGAGACCTTTCGGGTGACGAACTCCTTGCCCCTGAGCGGCGATTCGTGGTTGAACAAGATGCCGGAGCAGGCGAAGATGCCGTAGCTCTCGCGGTAGTTGACCGTGATCCAGTGGCCGTAGACCTTGGCCACGCCGTAGGGGCTGCGCGGCCAGAAGGGCGTCTGTTCGTTCTGCGGCTCCTGGCGCACCTTGCCGAACATCTCGCTGCTCGAGGCCTGGTAGAAGCGGATGGTGGGGTCGACCAGGCGCATGGCCTCCAGGATGCGGGTCACTCCCAGGCCGGTGAACTCGCCGGTCAACAGCGGCTGGAGCCAGCTTGTGGGCACGAAGCTCTGGGCGGCGAGGTTGTACATTTCGCGGGGGCGCACCTGTTGGATCAGGGTGATAATCGAAAGCTGGTCGAGCAGGTCGGCCTGGTGCAGGGTGACCCGGTCGCGCAGGGCGGCGATGCGCTCGAAGTTTTCGGTGCTGGCCCGGCGCACCATGCCGTGGACCTCGTAGCCCTTCTCCAGCAGGAAGTTGGCCAGATAGGCCCCGTCCTGGCCGGTGATGCCGGTAATCAGTGCCCTGCGAGTCATTTGAAGTCGGAGGTCGGAAGTCGGGTGGCCGGGGCTGGAACGAAGTGAAGCCCCGGTGCTTCGGAAAT
>CAYXPN010000107.1:10076-11936 GCA_964467075.1 uncultured Planctomycetaceae bacterium | reverse complement strand
GGGTGGCCGGGGCTGGAACGAAGTGAAGCCCCGGTGCTTCGGAAATCGGAAGTCGGGTGGCCGGGGCTGGAACGAAGTGAAGCCCCGGTGCTTCGGAAATCGGAAGTCGCCTCGTGGCGAGCCGGAGGTCGGCTGGCCGTTTAACGGTAAGCCGCAGGCGACTGTGTCTGTCGGAGGTCGGAAGTCGGAAATCTGGGATTTGAAATTGCAGATCGCAAATCGGCGCGCGGCGAGCCGGGGGCGTCAGCCCCCGGTTCGGCTGGCATCACCAATCACGCCCATTGGCGCTGCGGGCCAAACCGGCGGTTGCCACCGTGGGCTCGCTACTACATTGTCTGCGCGCAGGCCGAACCAGCGGCCATGTATCTCCACCATCATGACAGCCACAGGCGGCCCGGTCAATCGGCACGCGGCCCGAACCCGCGGCCCATTGCCCAACCGGGTCCAAGTCTCTACGCTTCACGGGCGATGGACTCCCGCAGCCGATCACCGCTGAGCGTGCGGCAACGTCGCCGGGCCAGAGGCCTGGCCTACTGGAACGCCGGGCTGTGGGGGCTGGGCAACGGCCTGGCCGACATTACGTTGGTCGTGTATCTGGCGCTGGAACTCGGGGCCCCGGCCATTGGGCTGGGCGTGGGGCTGCTCCTGGCCATGCGCTACGTGGTGGGTCTGCTGCGCCTGGGCGCTCCGGCAGTGATCGGCCGGCTGGTCGCCCGCAAACCGTTCTGCATCGCGGGCTATGCGCTGGCGGCCGGGACGCTCCTGTGCCTGCCGCTGGCGGCCGCACCCGGTCGATTGCCCTCGCCCGGCTGGTCGCTGGGCGCGCTGGTGGTCCTGTGGTGTGTGTATCACGTGCTCCAATACCTGGCCACGGTGGGGCTCTGGTCGTGGCTGGGCGATCTGGTCCGTCTGCGCGGGCGCAGCCGGTTTCTGGGCCGGCGCCAGCGCCGGATGCTCCTGGGCGAGGCGGCCGGCATGGTTGCCGCGGGGCTGTTTGCCTGGCACTTTCACGAGCAATATCCCCACAGGCCGCAATGGCTGGGCTATGCGATGCCCGCCGTGTGGGGCGCCGCCTTCATGCTGGGCGCGGTCGTGCCGTTGGGGCTGATGCCGGCCGGAGGATCGGGCCGGGTGGTTGCCCGGGGTGCCGACTGGCGCGATTTGCTCAGACCGTTAAGCGACCCGCGGTTTCTGCGCCTGCTGGTCTTCGGCTGCTGGCTGTCGTTCTTCAACGGAGTGACCCAGTCGGCGCAGAACATTTTTCCGCGCAGAGTCCTGGGTGTGAGTCTGCTCCTGGCCTTGGCGCTGAAGATCATGATGCGCTGCGGCCAGTTGGCCGTCAGTCCGTATCTGGGGCGCATGGCCGACCGCTTCGGCAACCGCAACATGATGATGCCCTGCCTGCTGGTGGTAGCGGCCGGGCCTGGTTTCTACCTGCTGGCGGCCATCGACGGCTGGGAATGGTTCATGGGGGCGTGGGTGGTGTGGATCGCCTATGCCGGCATCAACGTGGGCCAACCCGGATTGCTCTTGAAGCTCTCGCCCCGCCAGACCGACACGCCCTACATCGCCACGTTTTTCGCCGTCACGGGCCTGTGCTATGCGCTGAGCACGATCTCGGGCGGCTGGGTGATGGACCGCTGGGTGGGCGCGAGTTTCCCCCTGCCCGGCGGCCTGCGACTCGACTTCTACCAGGTCAGCTTTCTGGCCGGCTGGATCACGCGCTCGCTGGGCGTGCTGCTGTTGTGGGCGGTGGTGGAACAGACACCACGCGATTGAACGACCAGGAAAACAATCACGAAAGTACGGAACGACGAAAGCACGAAAACGCGCGGAAGATTTGCGGCATTGCTCATTGGT
>CAYXPN010000107.1:0-9976 GCA_964467075.1 uncultured Planctomycetaceae bacterium | reverse complement strand
TCATTGGTCATTCGTATTTGCCCATCCATGGGCCTGCTCATTATCTCATCCCTCCAGATACACCCCGCCCTTCAGCAGCGCCTCGCGCAAGGGCTTGTAGGCCAACTCGCGCGTGCCGCACCTCTTTTGCGCACAAAGCGCAGCCGCGGTGCCCGCGGCCTGGCCCTGGCCCATGCAACAGACCGTGTTGCGCGTGGACATATGGGCGTCGTGGTTCGAGGTGATCATCATGCCCGCGGCCAGCAGGTTGTCGATCCCTGCCACGCGCAGCGCGCGATAGGGAATCCCATACGTGCCGCCGTCCTTGATCTGCAGGCGCGGGGCCGAGTCGTGGAACCCGTAGACCATCACGTCGTCGTCGAAGTGGTGCCCCTCGATCACCTCGGGCAGCGAAATGTCGTAGTCGCAGCGGATCAGGCGCCCCCGGCGGATGCAGAGCTTGGGGCTGGTGCGCGCGATAAAGGCCTTTTCGCAGCCCGGGATGTACTCGCGGAACAGCTCGATCGCCCGATGCTGGCGCCGCCTGAGCTCCAGCTCGGCCTCGGCCACGGCGTCGCGATTGGTGGGGCTCACCGGCATCTTGAAATTGAGCTTGATGAACATCCAGTAATTGTCGTGCACCGTGGTGGTGACCATGGAGAGCCCGATCTTGCGCGCTTCTTCGGCAAAGCCTTGGGGCATGCGGGCGACGTGTCCCTGGAGGCGCACGATCTGGTCGGGCACTCCGCTGCGCAAGCCCTCGGCGCGCTGGACCAGGGCGTCGCTGTTGAGCAGGAACTCGTGCAGTTTTTCCATGCTCACGTTGGCCACGCCGATGCTGTTGACCACCGGGTAGTCGTTCGGCTCGGTGTATTCGGCGCCGGCACAGGCCGACAGATCGCCGTAGGCCGTGCAGTCCACAAACGCGTCGGCGTAGAACGCCTCGCGCCCCGAGCGGCTCTCGACGATCGCGCCGCGCACGCGCGGGCCGTCCATGATCGCGCCGACGAGCATCGTGTTGACACACACGAACACGCCCGACTCGACCAGCATCTCAAAGGTGACCAGCTTGTAAAGCTCGGTGTCGATGGCCGTGCAGACCGAGTCGTAGTTGTAGCCGACCGACATCTCGGCATGGCCCGAGGTGCCGCCCACGGCCAGCAGGCGGTCGATGATCTCCTGGGCGATGCCGCGCACCACCTGGCGTTTTTTGCAGCCCGGAAATGCCTTCCAGAGGTTGTAGAAGCTGTGCAGGGCGGTGCCGCCCTCGGTGGCGGTGCCGCCGGGATAGCCTTTGACTTCGACAAGCGCGGTGCGCGCACCCTGGCGCGCAGCCGCGGTGGCCGCCACCACGCCCGCGGTGCCCGCCCCGGCCACCACCACGTCGAAGCGGCGCACGGGCAGGCGTTTGGGCGGCTCCTCGTAGAACTGGCCGGTGGGGCCGGATTGGTTGTCTTGGGCCGCGTCTGCTGAAGCCGCGGCCAGCTTGCCCGAGGCCCCCAACGCCCCGGCCAGCAACATGTGTTTGGAAAACGTACGTCGGTCCATGGGAGGGTTCCTTCGGGTCTGAGGGAGTGCAGGATGCGGTGGAAATCGTGGCAGTGGGAGTGAGTGGCGCGCAAAGAGCGCCAGGAGACATGATAGATACGGCCGACGGCGCAAGCAAGAAGGCGAAGGCGCGCTGCGAGTCAACGCACCGGGCGAGCCGGCGGCGTGAGCCGCCGGTTTGTTGCCGCGGAGCGATGGGGGTTATTGGTGATGCCAGCCGAGCCGGGAGCTGACGCTCCCGGCTCGCCTTTGGTCGGCAGACAGGATTGCAGGATACAAAGGATGACGAGTTGTCTTTCCGGCCCCCGGCTTACAACCTGCCCCCGCCAGCCGACCACAAGGAAGAGAATCACGAAAACGCGAAACACTTCAGCCGTCTGAAGTTCGAACTGCCGAAAGCAGCAAGCGGCTGATCGAGCAAATCGTAACTCTTCAGCCACCTGGAGCCTCAGCGCTGCGCTTGAGTGTGTGTGGTATCGCGCCCTTTCAGGGCTTGCGGCCCGAGCGCCGGCCAACCACCCAGGGCTTCGCTAAAGCTCGCCCTGGGCTTTCGTATTCGGCCCTTTCAGGGCCGAGCGATCCGGGGGCCCCTCATCCTGCGATCCTGTCATCCTGTCCAGAACTCGGGGCTGACGGCCATCGGCCGGGCCGGGTCGCTCCATTCGGCTGAACTGTTACGAAAACACGAAAACGCGAAACGGTCGCAGGATTTACGGCATTGGTCATTGGTGCTTGGTCATTGGTCATTGGTGTCTTGCCTTCCGACTTCCGACCGCCGACTTCCCCACCCCTCGAGTCGGTTTCCGCGCGCGCGGAAATACGTCACGCCTGCGGCTCGACCGGGCGCAGGGGGCCGTCCTGGAGACGGAACTTGCGCCGGACCGCGGGCGAGAGGAAATCCACCGTGGCGGTGCGCTCGGGGCCCGATCCGCTCAGCGCCACCACATGGCCCAGGCCCAATTGAGGATGGCGCACCAACATGCCCTGGTGAAACACCTCCGGCCCGGGCGCAGCGCCCTGGTCGCCCGCCAGTTCGGCCGCAGTGGTCAGACGCGCCGCGACCGCCGAACTTGCGGCCGTCTCGCCCGCCTTGGCACCGAGCGGCGCGTCCGCCAGAGTCTTCGCCGAGAAACGGGCAGTCGGTTGGGCACCCGGGGCGGAGGCAGTGGTTACCGTCGGCCGGGCAGTGCGCCCGTCCGACCCCGACGGACGGCGCAGGATGCTGCCGATCGGGCCCGCCAGCGCAGCTTCGTGCCCGTCGTCGTCCATGCTCACCACTTCCATCTCCGCGCGCGGCAGTTCCATCAAGAAGCTGCTGGGAACGCTCATCCGTCGCCGGCCGCGGAAGTCGCGGTAGCCGGCCATGCTGATTTGCAACTCCCCTTGGGCGCGGGTGATGCCCACGAACATCAGGCGCCGTTCTTCTTCCATCTGGTCGGGATCGTCGCGGCTGCGCTCGTGGGGCAGGAGCCCTTCCTCGACGGCCACCAGGAAGACCACCGGGAACTCCAGCCCCTTGGACGCGTGCAGGGTCATCAGTGTGACACGGTCGGCGTCGGCCTGCCACTGGTCCGTGTCGCTTACCAGGGCGGTTTCTTCCAGGAAGGCCTCCAGCCCGGCCTCTGCGCCTCGTCGTTCGTCGAAGTTGCGGGCCACGGTGAGCAGCTCGTCGATGTTGGCCAGGCGCTGCTGGGCAATTTCGTCGCCGGGAATGTCGTACTGCTGCCGATAGCCCGTCTCGGTCAACACGTGGCCGAGCACCTCTTCCACCGCCCCCCCGGCCACGCCCAGCAGCCGATCGACCAGGCCGGCAAACTGGGCGAGCTTACGGGCCGGCTGCCGGCCCAGCCCTTCGACCTCGGACGCGCGGCGTGCCGCCTCGAGCATGGTCAGGCCGCGTCGGGTGGCATGGGCGGCCAGACGTTCGATGCTCGCCTTGCCGATCCCGCGCCGGGGCCGATTGACCACGCGCAGAAAGGCCACCTGGTCGTGCGGGTTGTTGAGCAGTTGCAGGTAGGCCAACACGTCCTTGATCTCTTCGCGCTGGAAGAACTCCACCGAGCGCACGAGTTGATAGGGCACGCCTTCCTGTCTCAGCGCGATTTCAAAGGCACGACTCAGGGCGTTGATCCGATAGAAGATGGCGAAGTCCCGGGCGCGGCGCCGGCCCCGGCGGACTTGGCGCGCGATCTCGGCGGCGATGTACCGGGCCTCGGCCTCGTGCGTGGAATACAACACCAGGCGCACGGCCCCCCCTTGCCCGTTTTCCGTGAACAGGGCCTTTTCCTTGCGGCGCACGTTGTGGGCGATCAGCCGGGCGGCCACGCGCAGGATGCGTTGGGTGCTGCGGTAGTTCTGTTCCAGGCGGATCACGCGCACGCCGGGAAAGTCCCGCTCGAACTCCAGGATGTTGTTCAGGTTGGCGCCGCGCCAGCCGTAGATCGACTGGTCGGGATCGCCGGTGACCGCCAGATTCGGCTGGTCGATCGACAGCGAGCGCGCAATGGCGTATTGCGCCAGGTTGGTGTCCTGGTATTCGTCGACCAGGATGTACTCGTAGCGCTGGTCGAGCTCCGCGCGCAGCTCCACGTCTTCGCGCAGCAGGGCGGCCACGTGGAAGAGCAGGTCGTCGAAGTCCGCGGCGTTGGAGCGCAGCAGGTGCTCCTGGTAGAGTGGGTAGACCTCCTGCACCACCTGGCCCAACACATTGCCCGACCGCGGCTGGTATTGCTCGGGCGCGATCAGCCGGCCCTTGGCCCAGTGCACGGCATGGAGAATCGCCGGGGCCAACGGAGCGCACGCCTTGAGGCTGGAGGCGGCCAGCACGTGGCGCAGGGCCTGGAGCGAATCGGCGTCGTCGTAGATCGTGAAATTGGGCCCGAGCCCCACCACCCAGCCGTAGCGGCGCAACAAGTGCGCACAAAACCGGTGGAACGTGCCCAGCCACACCCCCGAATCGGGGGCCAGCCGGTCCAGGCGGGCCCGCATCTCCTCGGCCGCCTTGTTGGTGAAGGTCAGACCCAGGATGCGCGTGCCGGGGGTGCCCTGGCGAACCAGCCAGGCGATCCGGTGGGTCACCACTCGCGTCTTGCCGCTTCCCGGGCCGGCCAGGATTAACAAGGGCCCCGGGCCGTGGGTGACGGCCTGGCGCTGGGCCGGAGTCAGTCCTGAGAGCAGCTCTTCCAAGAGGCTCTTCCCGAGCTGGCTGAATGGGTCTTTGCGTGCAAGACCGCCCCCCGTAGCGGCGTGCTTTCCTGTATTTGAAGGCAGGCAAGCCGCGGTGTAAATCGCCCCATGCTTTGGAAGGGTGTCAGACCCCGCTATAGCTTGCGAAATGGGTAGTCATCAAGGGCGAATCGCGGCCCAGGCGGGTCGGCCCAGGCGGGGCACAAAGCGCGGCATATGCCCGCGGCCGGGCGATTGTGTGCCAGGGAGCAGCAAACCTGCTACCGCACGGCCGGGGAATCGCTATAATCAAGGGGCTGCGGCGGGACGGACCTGCCGCGGGTGAGCTGTTCCGGTTCGTCCGGTTCACAAGAGGGGAGGGACCCCATGGCGACACGGATTCCAATTCGACGGAACGAGACTGAAGCGGAGGACAGGGCCCGAAAGCTGGAGATGAGCACCGCGGAAATCGGGCTTTCGGTGCGCACGACCAATTGTCTGGAGGAGCGGGGAATCTTCACGGTCGAAGAGCTGCTCAATTGCACCCCGGAGTATCTGCTCAACATTTCCAATTTCGGGGAGAAGACCCTCGAAGAGGTTTACAAGGCCCTCGAAGGCATCGGTTTCCACCGCAGGTCGAAGCGTCCCGACACCGCTGTGCTGTTCGATCTGATGGCCTCGTAGCCGGCCGCACTGCACGCAAGCCGCTGATCACGCGCTCCGCCGAACCCGCTCGGCGCGGTGAGAGGGCAGGTTTGTAGCCTGATCTGTGGAGTAGACCCCCTTGGCTCGCAGAGTGCGATTCCTTGTCAAAAAACGGGGAGACCGGCGCACCGGCTCCCGTGCCGCGGGCAGCATCGGTGAAGGGCTGTTCTTCGGGGTGATGTTGCTCTTCGGGCTGATGGGGCTGGTGGCGGGCGCGGTGTTGCTGTTAGTGCCCGAGTGGAGGGCCAACCAGCAGTTCGTGCGCCATACGTGTCGCGTGCTGGACAAGCGCATCGCTCGGCAACAACGCGAGGAAGGCCAGGTCTATCGTCCGGAAGTCCAGATCGAATACCGCGTGGGCCAGCAGAGCTTCCGCATCTGGACCTATGACGTGGCCACGGCCCGCGACTTGGCCAGTTCCTATTGGGCCAGCCGGGAGGAAGCGGAAGAGACGCTGGAGCGTTTTGTGGTCGCCCCGGGGCAATCCCGGACTTATGCCTGCTGGTACGATCCGGCGAATCCCAGTGTGGCGGTGCTGGTGCGCGGCTATCGCTGGTGGATTTGGCCGGTGCTGGTCGTGCCCTTGTCGCTGGTGCTCATCGGCGCGGGCGGACTGCTCTTTGCCTGGCTCCATTGGGGCAAATCGGTCGAACGCCGGGCCGCCCTGGCGCAGAAGGTGCAGGAGAGCGAGCTGCTGGGCGGCAACGGGCGCGAGAAGCGCGAGTTTCCCTACGTGCCCCAGATGGCCCACATCACCGACAGTCCCGGCACCCATCTGCGCTTCCGCCTGCCGATCGACGTCTCGCCCGGCTGGTCGTTGTTCGTCGCATTCGTGGTATGTGTGGGCGGCAACGCCGTCGTGGCCGGCCTGGGCACGGTGGCCGTCAGCGCCTATTTGAAAGGCCGCCCGGACTGGCTGCTCACGTTGTTCCTGGTCCCCTTCGCACTGGTCGGTTTGCTGCTCGTCTGGGTGCTGATCCGCCAGTTGCTGGTGACCACCGGGGTGGGGCCCACGTTGGTGGAAATCTCGGACCATCCGCTGCGCCCGGGAGCGACCTATCGGCTGTTCGTCGCGCAAGCCGGGCGCCTTTCGGTCAATCACCTCGATGTGGCGCTGGTCTGCGAGGAGGAAGCTACCTTCACCTGCGGCACGGATACGCGCACGGAGAGCCGCGAGGTCTTCTCCCAGGTGCTGCTGAGCCGCGAGGGCTTCGAGGTCTTTCGCGGGATGCCCTTCGAGGCCGAGCTTCAGTTCGCCATTCCCGCCTCGGCGATGCACTCGTTCAAGGCCGAGCACAATTCGATCTGCTGGAAGGTGGTCGTCTCGGGCGACGTGGCCGGATGGCCTGATTATCGTCGGGGCTTTCCCATCGTGGTCCAGCCCGACAATGGAGACGGCCGACCATGAACGAGCCCGCCGTGATCATACGCCTCGAGGGCAACGGCCGCGCCTATCAGCCGGGCAAAGAGCTTGCCGGGCGCTGGTGGGCCCAAGGGCTGCGCGCCGACGAAGTCAAAGCCGTCGAGCTTTCCGTGCTCTGGTACACCGAAGGCAAAGGCGACCAGGACCTGGCCGTCCACCACTTCCAACGCTTCGACACCGAGCAGCAGCCGCTCGATCCCCGCCGTCCCCAGGCCTTCCGCTGCCGGCTGCCGGCCAGCCCCTTGAGCTACGACGGCCAGCTTGTGAAAATCCGCTGGTGCGTGCGGGTCCGGGTGTTTGTCGCCCGCGGCAAGGACCTTTTCGCCGAGCAGCGGTTCAGGTTGGGGAGGATCGGCGAGCCGGGGGGGCCGCCTGTGCCCGAGCGGTTCTCCTCCCCTTGGGCTGCTCCGGCGCACAGAGGGGCAGCCCCGCAGTGAGTCGAACACGCAGCCAGCCGTGACGAACCACGATGCCCAGTTCGACTGCTCTTTTTCCCGAGCCCAGCGCCGCGAGCCAGCTACCAAACCCGCGCACGATCGCGCGTCGCCGCTGGACAACAATCCTTTTGATGCCTCGCGCATACGTCCGGGGGCGATCCCGTTTCTCTTTCCGCCCGGCGTCTCGGCCCAAAGCCTCGTCGAGCGGCTCCGGCAGAACGGCTGGTGGGGCGAGATCGTCGGCGCGCACGGGTCGGGCAAGTCGGCGCTGGTGGCCGCCTTGCTCCCGGCGCTGCGCGGCAAGGGGCGGCGTCCGATCCTCGTCGAGCTGCACGACGCCCAGCGCACGCTCCCGATCGATCTGCGGCAAGTGCATGTCGTTGAAAACGAGACCCTGATCGTGGTGGACGGCTACGAACAGCTCAGCCGAAGGAGCCGCTGGCGATTGAAGCGCTCTTGCCGACAAGAGAAGCTGGGCCTGTTGGTGACCACCCACCGCTCGGTCGGTTTGCCCGAGTTGTGTCGTACCGAGGTCTCGCCGGAGCTGGCCTGCCGAGTGATCGCGTGGTTCGTGGGCGATCGGCCCTGGGGACTGTCGGACCAGCGAGTGGTCGAGGTCTTCCACCGCCATGAAGGCAACCTGCGCGAAATGCTCTTCGAGCTCTACGATTGGTTTGAACAGGAGCGGCGAGCAGGCCCGTAGGCTGCGTGTTTCCACCAGGGCTGTAAACGTCTTTAGCCAGAAAGGGGTCGGGAGTGGGGAGGTGAAAGGATTAGCTTTCACCCGCAAGTAATGGTTGCCGGTTTTGTTCCGATTCGAGCCCCCTGGTAATCCGTCGGCGGAGGCTTTGTACGGTGGGACCCAGATGCGATTGACACCAGTTCCACACGTCCTGATTGGTGGCCTCGGCCAGCGCGGCCTCGACCGTGTCGATCGTCACGTGCCCGACCAAGGCGCCGATGCTCAGCACAATTCCCGTCAGCCCATGCTGGCCCCGCTCCCCGGCCACAGTTTTGAACTTGCCGATGATCGATTCGAGCACTTCGCTGGAGCCCGGGAGGCGTTCTCCCTCGCGGACCTGTTGGGCCTTTTCCCGGATGAATTCCAACAACTGCGCGCGCAACTTGCCCGCCGGCTGGCTTTCGGTCTCCGGCAGGAGCGTCGCCAACTCTTCCGCCGCTTGGCGGTGGATGCCTTCGTGCCGCACGTAATGCTCCGCGGCTGCGAGCACCTCCAGCATCGCCCGCCAGCGTCGCATGTGGGGGGCATAGGCCCGCAGCCAGCCCAGCTTCTCCTCCACGGCGGCCATGTCCAAGCCCGCCTGAGCCGCCACCTCCGGGCAATCCAACAGCCGCAATTTCTTCTCGGCCCAATCCATCAGCACGTCCACGTTCGTGTAGCGCGCTTTGCCACGCTGCTGCGGAGGCAAAAGGCAGGCCAGCGGCGTGACCGACACCCGCTGCTTGAAGCGGTTCACCTCACCGGCGAACTCCTGCCACGACGCATCGTGCTCCAACTCGTGCTTCAACAGGCAGGCCGCCTTGTGCGCGATGTCATACATCCAGGCCGTGGTGGGGTGGGCCTGACGGAACAAGCCGATTCCGCAATGCAGGTCCCTCCCGTCGTCGCTGACGATCGCCCGCGGGACCCCCGTCTTCGCCGTGGCAGCTTCCATTTGCTGGTAGACCACTTCCCCCGTCGATTTGGTCACCGGCACCAGGTCGATCAGTTCCACGTCCTCGTGGCTCAAGACGCGGTCCTCCGGGTCCCACGCCGATTGCCGGATTCCCACGATGATCAGGCATTTCCGCTCGCCCAACTGCATCGTGTGGTCGAGAATCCAGATCCAGTCGTCGGCTTGGACGAGAGGGCGGTTCAATTGGTGCAGACCCAACCGCAACAGCCACAACCGCACGCTATAGTAGCTGCCCGCCTTCCCACCATCGGCCCACCAATTCCAAGTCAAGCTCAGCACTTCGGCCACCCGCTTCAGTCGCGTCCCCGCGGAAAGCACCAAGGCCAGACTGCCTGCAACCACCCCCAAGGGGAACTGGTGCCGGGGGACCTTCGTGGTGAAATCCTCCCGCCTCACCGCGGGCAACTCCCGCGGGGCACCGCCGCTCGCCGGCCCCGCGACGCCGTTTTGGCCCCCCCAGGGGAACCAAGCCCCTCGTCGGCTCCTCCGTTCTCCAAGGCCATCGCCCGGGCCTTCCAGCGATCACGGCTTGCCTTCATCTTGGCCAAGCACAGCTTCAGGCTCTTGTTCTGGCGTTTGGCCGCCTTGCACTTCTCCTTCCACTTGTCCCGGCTTCGCTGGAAGAAGTTGACCAACTTGGTAAGCGGACTGGTGAACGAAAACGAGCGTTTGGCTGCCATCGAATTACCTCCCTGTCAGACGTTCCATGACTTCCGTGACCACCGGGCCACAACAAAACAACATCAATGGAACAAATACCGCCAAACGACACCAGATCAGTTTTCACCTACCCACTCCCGACCCCTTTTCCGTGTCGAAGCCGTGTTCGCGAGAAGGGGAATAGAAATGACGCATTCATTGAGAACGTACACAGTCGCATCCGTGGCGATTCTGGCCATGGGTTTGGCTTCGGCACACGCCACCGAAAAATCTGGCAACAAGCCTGCGGGCAAACCGCTAAAAGTATTGTAATTGATTACCGCCTCACGGCGGCGGTTGAGCGAGAAGTGCGGGAGTGGGGG
>CAYXPN010000106.1:0-15880 GCA_964467075.1 uncultured Planctomycetaceae bacterium | reverse complement strand
CCTGATCATTGCTGACTGCACCCCGGTCCATGGCCGGCCATGGGCCGGGGCTTTTTCCAGCCCCGACCGTGCAACCTTTGCCGATCTCCGCTTAGAAATTGTAAAGGAATTGTTTCCGCAATTGCGGGGAAGTTATACCCTTACAAGTGCTTGGGTCATCGGGGGCGCCAATTCCCGCATCTACCCCGAAGGGGTTGGATTGGCCCGGGACTCAGCGGCAGAATGGAACCCCTTCGGGGTACGATTCGGAAAACGCCACGGCCACCCGGGGTGGCGCGGCCAAGGCCGCTTACCCCCGGGCTTTGGAATGCAACGCCTTCGGCGTTGACTCGGTCGGCGCAACGCGAACCACGCAGCGGGCGGGAGCCTTGGCCGAACACTCCCGAAAGATGTTTACAGCACTGGTGCAACCACGCACCCTTTCAGGGATCGGGGCCACCGAACCGACGTCTCACCTCCGGGGCTGCGCCGCCCCCCGGGCTACGATGTCGCGCCCCGTTGGGGGCTGAGGACCTTCGACAGATCGTAGGGCGCTTCAGTGGGTGCTTGGCTGTAGCGGTGTGGCCGTCTCGACTGCACATTGCGCGAACCGCGCGGGGTGCTTCATGCAGGCGAGACGCCTGCACCACGACCCTCGTCGACCAGGCGGTTGCCGGTGCCCTGCCGCTCCATGCGGCTGAACTCTCATGACTTTTCGAGCGAGTTTCCTTAGCGCAGGGTGTGCTCGTTGAGGCCGCAACCTGTTGCGGCCAAACGAGTTAGCGTGCAAGGCCGGACGCGGGAGAAATCCCGAAGCCCGAGGCTTGACGCCCGTGGCCGGTATATGCTATATAGGATGTCCGATATCCGGAATGGACGAATTGGCGCCCCCGGCGGGAGAGCGACCCCGTGTTGACGAAAACCACCATCTCGGCGCTGCGTTTGCTGGTGCAGCTCGGCCGGAATCCCTCGGGAGGACCGGTGGGCCTGGGAGAGCTCGCCGGGGAGCTCGACGAGTCGCCCAGCTATCTGGCCAAAGTGGCCCAGCAGTTGGTCAAGGCGGCGATTCTCCGCTCGCTGCGCGGCTCGCAGGGCGGCGTGATCCTGAACCTGCACCCGCGCCACGTGAGCCTGCTGGCGGTGGTAAGTGCCTGCCAGGGGCCGGTGATGGGAAGCTTCTGCGACGAGGATGTACCGAAGGATCAGGTCTGTGCCTTCCACCGGGCCGCGGTGGAGCTGCACGAGGCGATTCACCGGGTGCTTTCCCGTTGGACGCTGGCCGATTTGCTCAAGAAGCCCTGCCCTACGTCCGCGGCCTTGCGTTCGCGCTGCGTGCTGACCGCCGGTGCGCTGGCTGCCTGGGGTTATCAGGCCAAGCCGACCAGACGGGGCAAACGAAGCGGTCGGACGGCAAGGAAATCGTGAAGTCCGCTGGTTTTCGGTGACGGTCGGGAGAGCGGCCCGATGACGGCAACAGCGAGCGAAACACAGCGGTTCCGAGTGGAGGTGCCTTCCACCGACTACTGGCGGCGCCAGATCAACTGCCAGCACGCCTGCCCGGTGAGCACCGACGCGCGCGCCTACGTGCGCGCGATCGCCCACGGTGACGACGAGCGCGCGTACCTGGTCGCCCGCGGCCCGAACCCCCTGGCGTCCATCTGCGGCCGGGTTTGCGGCGCTCCCTGCGAGGCGGCCTGCCGGCGCGGGCAGCTCGACCAGCCGATTTCCATCCGGACGCTCAAACGATACGTGTGCGATCGCTTTGGTCCGGAGACGCGACCGGACGGCGGGCGCAGCCTGATCGAGTATCTGAAGCGCACTGCCGCGCGATACGGGTCCCGGCAGTGCCAGGAGCGCGAGGAGCTTCTGTTGCTCTTGCAGTCGCTCAGCGACGCGCGGATTCAGCGCGTCCCGGACAAGAGCGTAGGCATCGTAGGCAGCGGTCCGGCGGGGCTGGCCGCGGCCCACGATCTGGCGCTGCTGGGTTTCTCGGTGACGATCTACGAAATGGAGCCGGTGCTCGGCGGCATGCTGGCCGTGGGCATTCCCCACTACCGGCTGCCCCGCGAGCTGATCCAAGCGGAAATCGAAGTGATCGTCGGCCTGGGCGTGCAGCCGGCCACCACTTGCTGCGTGGGACGCGACGTGTCGCTGCCCGAGCTGCGCGCACGACACGATGCCGTGATCCTCGCCGTGGGAGCCAAGCGCTCGCGGCGGCCGGGCTACCCGGGCAGCGACGCCGACGGCGTGATCGGCGGGGTGGAGTTTCTGCGCGATGCGGCTCTCGGCCGGCCGCCGGTTCTCGGCCGTCGCGTGGTCGTGGTGGGCGGCGGCGACGCGGCCATGGACGCGGCGCGCATGGCCCTGCGCGTGCGCGCCGGCGAGACCGACGATGCCGAGCAGCAGGGCGAACAGCACCTGGCCGTGGACGCCGCACGCACAGCCTACCGCATGGGCGGCCGCGAGGTCCACATCGTCTATCGCCGCACCCGAGGGGAAATGCCCGCGGTCAAGTCCGAGGTGGACGAAGCCGGCGAAGAAGGCGTGCAGTTCCACTTCCTCTGCAATCCGGTGCGCATCGACAAGGACGAGCGCAGCCGGGTGCAGGGCGTGTGGTGTCAGCGCATGGAACCGGGCGAACCGGACGCCAGCGGGCGGCGCCGGCCGGTGCCGGTGGAGGGCTCGGAACATTTCATCGAGTGCGACAACGTCCTGCTGGCCGTGGGACAGACGTTCGATCTGTCGTTTGTCGATCCCCAGCGCGACGGACTGCGCCTGGCCGACGACGGGCGCATCGACTGCCACCCGCGGCGCGGCACCACCGCGGCACGGGACGTGTTCGTGGCCGGCGATCTGGCCCATGGGCCCAAGCTGCTGATCCACGCGGTGGCCTCGGGCAAGGCAGTGGCGCGCTCGGTCTACGAGGCATTGACCGGCCGGGCAATCGTCGGCGAGCAGATGGAGCTGCACTTGCCGCTGCCGGATTACCAGCGGGAGGCCGGATACGAACAGCGCCCGCGCGCGGCCCCGCGCACAGTGCCGTTGCACGATCGTTTCGCTGCGGCAAACCGGCCGATCGAGCTGGGGCTGGACGAATGGCAGGCGCGCTCGGAGGCCGGGCGCTGCTTCGACTGCGGGGTGAACACGATCTTTCACGGCGAGCGTTGCGTGCTCTGCGGCGGGTGTGTGGACGTTTGCCCGGAGCTGTGTTTGCGCATTGTTTCCGCCGAAGAGCTTTCGGGCGCCAGAGAGGTGGAGGAAGCTGTCGCCGGGCAACTGGGCGGTTTTCCCGCGGCCGGGGCGTCGGCGATCATCAAGGACGAGACGCTTTGCATCCGTTGCGGGCTGTGTGCCGAGCGATGCCCCAGCGGGGCGATCACCATGGAGCGATTCCATTTTGAAGAGAGACTGCAATGTCAGACCGGATAGAATCCGAGGCGGTTTCGCGCCGCGACTACCTGGGTCTGGCCGGCGTGGGGACGGCCGCCGCGGCGATCGCCTTTTCGACCGCGGGCATGCTGCGGCTGCCCAAGCCGCGCGTGCTGCCCGACGTCTCCAGCCTGCTGCGTCTGGGAAAGGCGTCGGAATACCCGCGGGCAACGGTGACCGTTTTGCCGGAGCACAAGGTGTGCGTCTTCAGCACCGACGAGGGAATCAGCGTGATGTCGCTGGTGTGCACCCACCTGGGTTGCCTTGTGCAGCAGACTGAGAGCGGCTTCGACTGCCCCTGCCACGGCTCGAAATTCGGTGCGCAAGGTGAGCTGGTGCAGGGGCCGGCGCCGCGCCGGCTGGCGTGGTGGGCGGTTTCCCAAGCGCCGGACGGGACGATTCTGGTCGACCAGACCCGGGAAGTCGCCCCGGGCAAGGCACTGCGCGTCTGAAGCCCGAGAAAGCAGCGACCATGTGCTCGCAGCCTTCGCAGAATCCGCCGACATTCCTGCAAAACCTGAGGGCGTTGCCGGCCAACCTCTGGAGGTCGATCTTCCGGCACGGCGCGCCCAGCTCGGATCGTGCGCGCTCCCAGGCCGTGTTCAGCAACGTGTTCCTGCACGTCCACAGTGCCCGCGTCCATCCGCGTTCCTTGCGTTTGTGTACCACCTGGGGATTGGGGGTAGCGCTGGTTGCCCAGTTCATCATTCTGACGGTGACCGGCGTGCTGCTGATGGTCTACTACATGCCGGCCACGGAGATGGCCTACGACTCGATGAAGGACATCCACTACATCGTTCCCAGCGGGCGGGTGATCCGCAACGTCCACCGCTGGGCTTCGCACATGATGGTGAGCTTTGTGATGCTGCACATGGCGAGGGTCTTCTACACCAGCTCGTACAAGAAGCCGCGCGAGTTCAACTGGATGGTGGGCATGGTGCTGCTCGTGTTGACCCTGGCCCTGGCATTCACCGGATACATCCTCCCCTGGGATCAACTGGCCTACTGGGCCCTGGTGATTGCCACCAATATCGCGGCTTCGCCCAATGAGCTGGCCGGCTCGCTGGGGCTCGGCGACACGTGGCGGCCCGGTGACGTGTTCAAGGAGCTGCTGCTGGGCTCCGAGGAGCCCAGCCAGCATTCGCTGATCCGGTTCTACACGCTGCACTGCATCCTCCTGCCGATCCTGGCGACCGCGGCCATGGCCCTGCACATCTGGCGAATCCGCAAGGACGGCGGGCTGGCGCGTCCGGAGGGAACGCCCACGCCGGCCGGCAAAGGTGCCCCGTCGATGGCGCCGCCCGCGGCCCGGCCGGCCGACGCGCCGCAGAAGACCTACGGGCTGATGTGCGTGGTGCGCGACCGCTCGCCGCACACCGGCAAAGACCCGGACGAGACGGTGCCCTCATGGCCCTACCTGTTGCGGGCCGAGCTATTGGTGTTCATGGCGGTGATGCTGGCGTGTGTGGCCATGGGATACCTGTTCGATGCGCCGCTGCGCGAACCGGCCGATCCCGCGGTGCCCGAGAATCCCGCCAAGGCCCCGTGGTACTTCCTCGGCTTGCAGGAGCTGGTGTCCTACTCCGGTTTCGTGGGCGGAATCGTGATTCCCACGCTCACGGTCATCGGCCTGGCGCTGGTGCCTTTTCTGGACCGCGAGGCTGAGCCGGGCGGGGTGTGGTTCAGCGGGTCCCGGGGGCGGCGGGTGGCCCTGCAGTCGGCCCTGTTCGGCACGATCGCCGCGGTGCTGGCTGTCGTTGTGCCGGTGAACTTCGGCTGGCTGCGCAACTGGTTCGCGGAGATTCCCCAATTGGTGATCGTGCTCGTCAACCCGGGGAGCCTCTTGACGCTGGCCTATGCCGTCTGGTCGCTGGCGGTGATCCGCCAGACTCGCTCCACGCGACTGGGCAGCATTGCATTGTTTACCTGCTTCGTAATGGGTTTTGCGATTTTGACCTACGTGGGCACGTTCCTGCGCGGCCCGAATTGGGACTTTTTTTGGAGCCAGAGCCAGTGGCCCGGCCATTGATGGCATCAAGGCGCGAAGCACCCCTCTCCCGCTCCTGCGGGAGAGGGGTGCCCCGGCGCAGAGCCAGTGGCAATCGCCCGCGGGAAAAGGTGACAGGCACCATTTGTGCGAAGCACCCTGCGGGCCGTTCCGGCAAATGGTGCCTGTCACCTTTTGCCGCGATGCTGCGGATTGCTTCCAGAGAGATTCGCGAATGTCAGCAGTCGATATTGAGTCGATTGATCGCCGGGTCAAGTGGTGGCTGCTCGCTGTGAGCCTGGCCACGCTGGCCCTGTTGATCGTTGCTGCGCTGGAGGAGAATGTCTTCTCCCAGTGGCACCGCACGCGCGCGGAGTATGCCGTGATTCTGCAAGAGAAGGCCATCGACCCCTCGGCCCGGACGGTCGCCGAACAGTTCAAAATCGCCCCCGACCAGCACGTGCTGCCCGAGCTTGATCGCGTGGATCGGTGCATCACCTGCCACACGGGCATCGACGACCAGCGCATGGCCGACCAGGAGCAGCCGTTTCGCACCCACCCGGGCGACATCCTTTCCATTCACCCGGCCGCGGATTATGGCTGCACGATCTGTCATCAGGGACAGGCTCAGGCCACGGCCCTGCCCGATGCCCACGGCCATGTGCCCTACTGGCCCGAGCCGATGATTCCCGCCCGCCATGCCTACGCCGGGTGCGGCGTGTGTCACACGCACTTGGACATCCCGAATCAGGCCGGGCTTTCGAGCGGCCGCAACATGCTGGAGCGCTACGACTGCTTGGCCTGCCACCGGATCGACGGGCGCGGGGGAACCCTGCGGCCGGACCGCGGCGGGATGGAAGGGCCGGACCTGTCGCACATGGGCACAAGGAGTCTCGACGCCGCCTGGTATGAAGCGCACCTGGAGCAGTTCCGGCAGGCCGAGGGCGGTCCGTGGAAAACGTCGTTCGGCCCTATTGCGGAAGCAGACCGCGGCGTGATCGAGGGCTTTCTGGCCACGCGCGTCGGCGCAGCAGAACTGGTCGAAGCCAAGTCGCTGTTCCATACGCTGGGCTGCCTGGGCTGCCACAAAATCCGCGGCACCGGCGGCGACGATGGCCCCGATTTGACACACCTGGGCGAGAAGAGCCCGCGGCACATGGACTTCTCCCATGTGACCGGAGAGCGCACTTTGGAAAACTGGCTGGGCCAGCACCTGCGCTGGCCGGCCAAAGTCGTGCCCGGCTCCCAGATGCCCGTCTTGGGGCTCACGGACGAGCAGATCGACAAGCTGACGCTCTATCTGCTGTCGCTGCGCGAGATGGAACTGCCCGAGCATTTGCGGCCCAAGGATCGCATCCTCGCCGAGCGGTTCGGCGGGCGGGAGTTTGCCGGCGACGGGGCCACGTTGTACACGGCCTTTTGCGCGGCGTGCCACGGGCCCGAGGGCCGGGGCCGGCGGTTCCCCGAGACCGCGCCGTTTCCGTCGGTGGCCAATGCGGATTTGCTGGCCGCGGCCGACGACGCGTTTCTGGCCGAGACGATCCGCAACGGCCGCCCGGGGCGGCGCATGCCGGCATGGAACGAAAGCGAGGGCGGCCTGCGCAAAGAGGAGATGGGCCGGCTGGTGGCGCACTTGCGCGAGCTGGGCGGCGTGGCGCAGGCCCTGGCCGACAGCCGGCCGCGGCGATGGGTCCAGGCCGATCCACATGAGGGCGCGGTGCCTTACGCCGCCCATTGCGCGGCCTGCCACGGCCCGGCGGGCGAAGGCCCCGAGGCCCCGGCGCTCAATAACGCCGCCCTGCTGGCCGCGGCCGGCGACACGTTCCTGGTGGAAACCATCCAGCGCGGGCGGCGCGGCACGCCCATGCCCGGCTTCGGCTCGGCGTCGCCTGCCTATCCGGCACTGAGCGAAGAGGAAATCCATGCCATCGTGGCATTCTTGCGCAGTTGGGAGAACGCATCGCCATGAACCTCGAACTGAAACGGCGCGAGTTTCTCAAGGCCGCGGCTGCCGCGGGTTTTGCGGGCCTGGTCGGCTCGGCCAGGGATGCCTGGTCGCTCGACGCGGTGGAGAACCCCCTGGCCGCCTATCCCGACCGCGGCTGGGAAGAAGCCTATCGCGATCTGTGGCGCTACGACTCGTCGTTCACGTTCCTTTGCGCGCCGAATGACACGCACAATTGCCTGCTGCGCGCCTACGTGCGCTCCGGGGTGATTACGCGCATCGGTCCGACGATGCGCTACGGCGAGGCGACGGACTTGGAGGGCAACCGCGCCTCGCACCGCTGGGACCCGCGCGTGTGTCAAAAGGGCCTGGCGCTGACGCGCCGTTTCTACGGCGACCGGCGCATCAACCAGTGCATGGTCCGCGCGGGATTCGAACGTTGGGTCGAGGCGGGCTTTCCCCGCAACGACGACGGCACGCCGCCTGCCGAGTATTTCCAGCGCGGGCGCGACCAGTGGGTGCGCCTCCCCCATGCCGAAGCCGCCCGACTGGTGGCCGCCGCCCTGGCCGACATCGCCCAAACCTACAGCGGGCCGGAAGGCGCGGAGCGCCTGCGCCGCCAGGGCTACGAAGCCGAGACCATCGAGGCCACCGGCGGGGCCGGAACCCAGGTGCTCAAGTTCCGCGGCGGCATGCCGCTGTTGGGCATGACCCGCGTGTTCGGGCTGTATCGCATGGCCAATTCCATGGCGTTGCTGGACGCCGCGATTCGCAAGGTCCCCGCGGAGCAGGTCCGCGGCGGGCGCGGATTCGACAACTACAGTTGGCACACCGACCTGCCGCCCGGCCACCCCATGGTCACCGGCCAGCAGACCATCGACTTTGATCTCCATGCAGTGGAGCACTGCAAGACGGTGGTCGTCTGGGGCATGAATTGGATCACCACCAAGATGCCCGACGCCCACTGGCTGACCGAGGCCCGCGTGAAAGGCACGCGCGTGGTGGTGATCGCCTGCGAGTATTCGGCCACGTGCTGCAAGGCCGACGAGGCAATCGTGGTCCGGCCGGGCACCACGCCGGCGCTGGCCTTGGGGCTGGCGCACGTGATCCTGCGCGACAAGCTTTACGACGCCGACTATGTGCGGCGCTGGACCGACCTGCCGGTGCTCGTGCGCATGGACACGCTTCAGTACTTGCGCGCACAGGACGTGCTCGGCGAAGCGCCGGGCGGGCTTTCGAACCAGACGCGGGTGGTTGCCGAGGATGAGCCGGTGCCGCCGCCGGGGAGACACAACGAAACGCTGGTGCCCGAGGATTTGCGCCGCCAGTGGGGCGATTTCGTGTGGTGGGATCGCGCGGCCGGCGCTCCGCGCCGGATCACGCGCGACGAGGTGGGCTCGAAGGCCGACATCGGCGACGTGCTGCTGGAGGGAAGCGTGCAGGTGACCCTGGCCGACGGCTCCAAGGTGACCTGCCGCCCGGTGTTCGACCTGGTCAAAGAGTACGCCGCGCATTTCGACCCAAAGACCACCGAGGAGCTTACCTGGGCCCCGGCCGAGGCAGTGGAATGGCTGGCCGGGCACCTTGCCGCGCAGCCGGGCACCACGCTGTTCACCGTGGGCATGGGGCCCAATCAGTTCTTCAACAACGACAACAAGGATCGCACCATCTTTCTGCTGGCCGCGCTGACCGGCAACGTGGGCAAGATCGGCGGCAATGTGGGCTCCTATGCCGGCAACTATCGCGTAGCACTGTTTAACGGCTGCCCGCAGTATATCAACGAAGACCCCTTCGACATCGAACTCGACCCGGCCAAGCCCGCCCGCGTGCGCCAATACTGGAAGCCGGAGTCGGCCCACTATTACAACCACGAAGACCACATGCTGCGGGTGGGCAACCGGCTGCTGACGGGCAAGACGCACACCCCCGCGCCGACCAAGTCGCTCTGGTTCGCCAATGCCAACTCGATCCTGGGCAACGTGAAGTGGCACTACAACACGGTGGTCAACGTGCTGCCGAAGATCGAAATGATCGCCGTGCAGGAATGGTGGTGGTCCACCTCGTGCGAATGGGCCGACGTGGTCTTCGGCGTGGACAGTTGGGCTGAGATGAAACAGCCCGACATGACCGCCTCGGTCACCAATCCCTTCCTGCAGATGTTTCCGCGCAGTCCGCTGCCCCGGGTGTTCCACACCGTGGGCGACATCGAGGTGCTGGCCCTGGTGGGGGCCCAACTGGCGGAGCTGACCGGTGACCGGCGCTTCGCCGACTACTGGAAATTCGTGCGCGAGGGGCGCGAGGAAGCCTACTTGCAGCGCATCGTCGATCATTCGAGCAATGCCGTGGGGTTCCGCGTCGATGAGCTGGAGGCAAGGGCACGCGAAGGCATCCCCGCACTGCTGAACAACCGCACCAATCCCAAGACGGTGGGCTACGAGCAGGTGGCCGACTCGCGCCCCTGGTACACCAAGACCGGCCGGCTGGAGTTCTACCGCGAGGAGCCGGAGTTTATTGAGGCGGGCGAAAACCTGCCCGTCCACCGCGAGCCGGTCGACAGCACCTTCTACGAGCCGAACGTAATCGTCTCCGGCGCCCACGAGGCCCTGCGCCCGGCCGGGCCCGAGCAGTACGGCGTGGCGGCCGACGACTTGCGCTGCGACGTGCGTTGCGGGCGCAACGTGGTGCGTACCTGGGCGGAGCTGAAAGAGATTCCCCATCCGCTGGCTTCCCGGGGCTACCGTTTCATTTTCCACACGCCCAAGTATCGACACGGTGCGCATACCAACCCGATCGACACCGACTTCGTGGCCGTGTTGTTTGGCCCCTTTGGCGATGTGCACCGCGCGGACAAGCGTTCGCCCTTTGTGGCGGAAGGCTACGTGGACATCCATCCCGAGGATGCGCGCCAGTTGGGCATCGAGGACGGCGACTATGTGTGGATCGATCCGGACCCCGAGGATCGCCCCTTCCGCGGCTGGCAGCAGAACCAGCGCGACTACGCCTTTTCGCGGCTGTTGTGCCGCGCGCGTTACTATCCGGGCACCCCGCGCGGCGTGACGCGCATGTGGTTCAACATGTACGGCGCCACGCCCGGCTCGCAACTGGGCCAGCGCCAGCGGCCCGACGGACTGGCCAAGAATCCGGAGACCAATTACCAGGCCATGTTTCGTTCCGGCTCGCACCAGTCGGCCACGCGCGGCTGGTTGAAGCCGACGTGGATGACGGATTCCCTGGTGCGCAAAGAGCTGTTCGGGCAGATGATCCGCGTGGGCTTCCTGCCCGACGTCCACTGCCCCACCGGCGCGCCGCGCGAGGCGATTGTGAAGATCAGCCGGGCCGAGCCGGGGGGCATCGCGCCGGCGAAGCTCTGGCGTCCCGCGGCCCTGGGCATCCGCCCGAGCTATGAAAACAAACCCATGCAGCAATACCTGGCCGGTGGCTACGTGCTGGTGGACCGGCAAACCACGGAGAGTTGACCATGGCGCGCGTATTCAACTGGCAGCTTGGGCGGGTGATGTCGTACTGGTATCCGGAGGCACGGCCGCAGCGCCAGTTCGCCGCGGTGTTCGACATCAACAAGTGCATCGCCTGCCAGACATGTACGCTGGCCTGCAAGACCACCTGGACCTCGGGCCGGGGCCAGGAGTACATGTTGTGGAACAACGTGGAGTCGAAGCCCTACGGGTTCTATCCTTTGCGTTGGGACTTGAACGTGCTGGAGATGCTCGGCCCCCAGTCGTGGCAAGCCGGCGTGTACCAGGGGCGCACCGTGTTCGAGGCCGCGGCGGCGGGCCAGCGCGTGCTCGGCCGGCGGGCCGCGCAGCGCGACTATGCCTATCCGAACGTGGGCGAAGACGACTGCGCCGGCCGGGTCGATGGCGGCGCCGTGTTTCGCCTGCCGCACATGGTGTGGTTCTTCTACCTGGCGCGAATCTGTAACCATTGCACCTATCCGGCCTGCCTGGCTTCCTGCCCGCGCGGCTCCATCTACAAACGGCCCGAGGACGGCATCGTGCTCGTTGATCAGCGGCGCTGCCGCGGTTACCGGGAGTGTACGCGCGCGTGTCCCTACAAGAAGGTGTTCTACAACTTCCTCACCGGCACCTCGGAGAAGTGCATCGCCTGCTATCCCAAGATCGAGCAGGGCTTGCAGCCGCAGTGCTTTGTGAATTGCATCGGCAAGATTCGCCTGGCGGGCTGGCTTTCGCGCCCCGAGGACGCCCGGCCGGAGAACCCGCTGGACTATCTGGTACACATCAGAAAAGTGGCCCTGCCGCTGTTTCCGCAATTCGGCCTGGAGCCCAATGTGTACTACATCCCGCCGATCCACGTGCCCCAAGAGTTCCTGGTCCAAATGTTCGGCCCCCTGGTCGGCGCTGCCGTGGAGGCCTACCGCAACGCGCCGAGCGACCACGAGCTGGCGGCCCTGCTCCAACTGCTCGGCTGCACCGAGCGGCTGATCGCCGCGTGGCACCGCGAGGGCGAAGACGTGGTCGGCCTGGACGAATCGCAGGCCGAAATCGTGCGCGTGCCCGTGCGCGAGCCCGTGGTGGTGCGCGAGGCCTTCGATGCCGAGCACCAGGTCTGGCGTACCAATTGCCCGTAACAGGAGACCGATTCGATGCCGCGGCTTGGTTTGCAGGTGCAGATGATGGCTCTGCTCATTCTGGCATGTGCCGCGCTGGCCGGCTGCGGCAAACCGGTCGAGCAGCCGCCCGCCGGCCTCGTTCTGGTGCGGTTGGACGAATTGCCCGCCGATCCGTCGGCCCCTGCCTGGCAGCGCGCGCCCGAGTTTGCCGCGGAGCTGCTGCTCCAGGACATGGTCGATCCGCGGCTCACCGCGCCGACCGTGACCAGGTTGCAGGTGCAGGCGGCCACCGACGGCAGCCGGCTCGCCCTGCGACTGTGCTGGGACGATCCCACGGCCGATAGCAGCAACCTCATGGACGCCTTTGCCGACGCCTGCGCCGTGCAGCTCCCCGCCACGATCGGCCCTACCATCCCGGCGCCGCAAATGGGCGAGCCGGGCCTGCCGGTCGAGATCACCTACTGGAACGCCGCCTGGCAGGCGACGGCCGACGGGCAGGCGCCCTCGCTGCGCAGCGCCTACCCGAATGCCACCGTGGACCACTACCCGTTCGACGCGGCTTCGCTTGAACCCGGCAGCCCTGCGCAACAGGCCATGGCGCTGCGCTACAGTCCGGCGCGTGCCGTGGGGAATCCGGTTGCCCCTCCCCGTGCCAAGGCCGTCCAGGATCTCCTGGCCGAAGGGCCGGGCACGTTGACTGCGGCCGGGACCACCGCCTCGGAAGGCCGCGGCACCCACAGCGGCGACCAGTGGATCGTGGTGTTCGTGCGCCCGCTGCCGGAGGGATTTCTCGAGAATCCCCAACCGCAGGTAGCCTTTGCCGTGTGGGAAGGCAGCCACCAAGAGACCGGCGCCCGCAAGATGCGCACCGCCTGGATCACCATCGCGCAGGAGGAATCGGCACCGTGAACGTGATCGCCGACGACCAGATCGTTTCCCTGTTGCGCCGGGCCGCACGGTGGCGTCTGTCCGGTCTGCTGCTCGAGCCGCCGGGTCCGCAATGGCGTGTTCAGGTCGCCGCCTTGCGCGCGGAAGCAGGCGACCCACTGCTGGAGCAGGCTGCCCAGAGCGCATTGCAAGAGGCCCACCCGGCAGGCTACCACACGCTGTTCGGTCCCGGCGGGGCGGTCTCGCTGCGCGAGGTGAGCTATCGGCCCATGGCAGACCCCGGCCGGCTGCTGGCCGAATTGGCCGAGTTGTACGCCCTGTTCGGCTATCAGCCCAATCTGGCCGAATCGCCCGACCACGTGGCCGTGGAAGCGGGTTTCGTGGCCTATCTTTACGTCAAGCAGGCCTTTGCCCAAAGCTGCGACGACAGCCAGCGCGCAACCCTGGCCGAGCAGGCGGGCGCGCACTTCTGCCGTACCCACCTGGCCTTGCTGGCCCCGCGGCTTCTGGAAGCACTGCGCACGCTGGAGATCCGGTATCTGACGCAGGCGACCGAGGCGGTTGCCCGGTGGGCACAGGAAATGGGTGACACGCCGGCTTGGACTCCTGAGCAGGCCGCCGGATTGCGCGGGCCGTCCGCTTGAGCGGCGTGTCGCAGGCAGCCCGATCGTTGTGCCGAATCCTCAGCACGGCACTGCAGGATCACCTCTTCTGTCCTCATGGTGGGGCGCTCCACCGACCGCCCGACGCGTTTCGGCAGCGGCAAAGTCTCGCTGATCGCTAGGGGCGGTGATCCTCGGTGGCAGAAGCCACTGCTGGCACGGAGTCTCGGTTTAGGGCCTGTGCGCGTTAGCCCGATTAGTGCGGTGTGTGACGCTGCGCTGCGCGTGCTGCAAGATGCACGGGCACAGCCAATTTTCACGGAGACGGAACTGCGATCATGAGCCGTTCAGGAATCCCCCTACCGCGAATCTGCACCGCCGCGGTTGCCATTGCCGTGGTGGTCTTGCCAGCCATCGGCAGTTGGACGGCAGCCACCGCCCGGGCCCAGGTGCCGCCGCCCGCGGCGGGGAGCCACAAAGGCGTATTCTACGACAACGATTTCTCCTATCTACTCGAGCCCGACGCCGAGCCCTATCTAGGCGACGCCCTGAAGCGGCTGCCGGCGGGCCGGTTCATCGTGTACGACGTGGGCGGCCAGTTTCGCTTGCGCCACCACAGCGAGCGCAACCACCGCGGGCTGGGACTGACCGGGCAGGACGACGACTTCCTGCTCTATCGCACCCGGGTGTACGCCAACGCGCAGGTCGGCCCGGCGCTTCGTGCCTACGTCGAAATGATCGACGCGGTGAGCAACTACGAATCATTGCCGCCGCGGTCGACCGAAGAAAACCGCAGCGATTTCCAGAACCTTTTCGGCGATGTGCGCATCTGCAACAGCGCCCGCGGCGAGCTTTGGGCCCGGCTGGGCCGGCAGGAGTTGTTCTACGGCAGCCAGCGCGTGGTCTCGCCGCTCGACTGGGGCAACACGCGGCGAACGTTCGAAGGATACAAGCTCTTCTGGCGCGACGAGCAGTGGGATGTGGATGCCTTCTGGGTCCGCCCGGTGCTCCCCGATCCCGACTCTTTCGACAGCCCCGACTACGATCAAGAGTTCTTCGGGATCTATAGTAGCTGCCGCCGGCTGGAGGGCAAAACGCTCGACCTGTATTACCTGCGTCTGGACAACCGGGCCGCCGACTTCGAGTTCGACACGCTGGGCACGCGCCTGGAGGCCGCCCGCGGCCCGTGGTCGGGCGAGATCGAGGCGGCTGTTCAATTCGGCAGCTTCCACGGCGCGAGCCACATCGCCGGCGCCTGGACGCTCGGCCTGGGAAGGAAGCTCGAAAGCCTGCCTTGGTCGCCCGGGATTTGGGCCTACTACGACTGGGCGTCGGGCTCGCCGACGATCGGCAACGGCTATCACCACCTGTTTCCCCTGGCCCACGGTTTCCTGGGCTACATGGACCTCTTCGGCCGGCGGAATATCGAAACGCCCAACGTGCGGCTCGTGCTCTCGCCCTGCCGGAAGCTGAAGCTGATGGCCTGGTACTACGTGTTCTTTCTCGAGAACCCGAGCGACGTGCCGTATACAGTCGCCATGTCGCCGTTCAATGCGGCCAATGCGCCGGCCGACCCGTACTTGGGCCAGGAGCTGGATCTGACCGTCACCTGGCAGATCGACCCGCGGGCACAGGTTCTATTCGGCTACTCGCATTTCTTTGCCGGCGACTACTACCAGCGCACGCCGGGCCTGGCCCACCGCGGCGACGCTGATTTCTTCTACACGCATTTCCAGTTGGACTTCTGACGTATGTCGCAACCCCCGCCAGACGCATCCCGGCAAGCCCTTGCTTTGGGAAAAGAGGGCGACAGGCACGATTCGTGCAAAGCCGGACACCGACCGAAGGTTGGTCGCAGGCCGTCTTGCGCAAAGAGTGCCCGTCCATCTCTTTTACCGGTTTGTCGGACGCCCTGGGCCGTGCAAGGCCATTTGGAAAAACAGGCTTCCATTCATCGTGACGTTTTTCCATACTAAGTTGCTGTTCAACAATAACTTAGCCATTGCTACAATCTGCCGTTTCCTGGGGTATTCCGGGGACACGAACCGATATTGACATCCTGGGAAAGATGCGGCAGCGTCCCGGCATGGCTCGATGAGCAAGATTGGTCATTGCGGGTTTGCCGCATCACGCAGCGCGGGTTTGCCGCATCACGCAGGCGCAGCGCGGCAATCGTCGGCAGCAGACGTTTTGCTCTTTTCGGTGACGAGGACCACTCAGCCTATGTGGAACTGATGGCCGGAGCTGATGGCCCAGTGGTGTGCAGAGCGTGGGGTTGCGCGTCTGGGCCTATTGCCTGATGCCCAATCACGTTCACCTGATTGCCGCGCCGCAGTGGGAGGATGCGCTGGCGCGGGCCATCGGCGGGGCTTGCTGGGCAGCGCGATTCCGGAGCAGGAGTTAGAAAGAGTCTGTAGCAACATTACAGAGGAACCACGAAAGCACGAAAGGGCGAAAAGGCG
>CAYXPN010000105.1:0-15881 GCA_964467075.1 uncultured Planctomycetaceae bacterium | reverse complement strand
GTGCGCGTCAAGCCGGAGGCGCAGACCCACCAAGATGCGCAGTGCGCGTCAAGCCAAAGCACTACAGAGTCATCAACCTGCCTCGCCGGTGGAGCTCGCGCCTTGCTCAACCTCTCCTGCAAGTCCGGCGGCTTTGGGGGCACGCGAAACAGCACTACTGACGAATCGCGCACAACGGACCGCGGCCGCAGGGTGGCTTGAGCTTTTCCCGGCCAGACCCTATGATGGCCGGAGCAGCCCGTACGGTGCGTGCGTGCTCGCACGCGCGTGACTTGCCTCCGGTTGTGCTTGGGTAACGTGTGCTTTTCGCCTTGATCGGCAGCACGGATCGAACCTCTTCCCACGGAGACGGGAAATCATGGCCACCGGCGAACGAGTGGGCACCAGCCCGCGCAACAGACCGCCCAGCGCCGAAATCCTCGACCGCGCCCCGCCGCACAGCCACGAGGCCGAACAGGCCGTGCTCGGCAGCCTGCTGCTCGATCCGCAGATGTGCGACGAGGTGGCCACCATCCTCCGACCCGAGGATTTCTACGCCGACGCCAACGCCCGGCTCTATCGCCATCTGCTCGAAATGCACGAGTCGGGCAACCAGATCGACGCCACGCTGCTCCTCGAGCGCCTGCGCCGCGCCGGCGAGCTGGAGACCATCGGCGGCATGGCCTATCTGGCCGAAACGGCCGCGGCAGTGCCCCATGCCGCGCATGCCACCTACTATGCCAACATCGTGCGCGACAAGGCCACCTTGCGCCTGCTGATCCATGCCAGCGGCGAAATCCTCCGCGATGCCTACGACCCCACCGTGGACCCCGCCCAGATGGTCAGCGAGGCCGAGCAGCGCATCTTCGCCGTGCACGACGCGCGCAGCCGCGACCAGGTGACCAATATCCACGACCTCTTGGTCGAGGCCTTCGACCGCATCGACGCCCGACTCGAACGCGGCGAAGGCGTGGGCACTCCGACCGGCTTCCGCGACCTCGATAACCTGACCGGCGGGCTGCACGACTCGGAGCTGGTGATCCTGGCCGCGCGCCCCAGCATGGGCAAGACGGCCCTGGCCACCAACATCGCCGAATATGTGACCACCGAGGCCGACGTGCCCACCTTGTTCGTCAGCCTCGAGATGGCCCGACTGGAGCTGGCCCAGCGCATGCTCTGCTCGCAGGGCAAGATCGACGCGAACAAGTTTCGCAGCGGGTTCCTCTCAGGCGACGATCGCCAGAAGCTGGTCGAGGCCTCGGCCCGGCTGGGCAAGGCCCCGCTGTTTGTCGACGATACGCCCAGCCGCACCGTGACCGAAATCGCCGCCTGCGCGCGCCGCCTGAAGCGCAGGGAAAACCTGGGCCTGGTGGTGATGGACTACTTGCAGCTTGTCCAGCCCGACAACCCCCGCGACCCGCGCCAGGAACAAGTCGCCCGCATGACGCGGCGCTTGAAGGCCCTGGCCCGCGAGCTGAAAATCCCCATCCTCTGCCTGGCGCAACTCAACCGCCAGCCCGAAGCCACGCGCGAGAGCCACCGCCCGCGCTTGAGCCACCTGCGCGAGTCCGGGGCCATCGAACAGGACGCCGACGTGGTGCTCTTCATCCACCGCGAGGAATACTACCACCCGGACAATGAGGAAGAGAAGGGCAAGGCCGATCTGATCGTGGCCAAGCAGCGCAACGGGCCGACGGGCACGGTGAAGCTGACGTGGCTCTCGCGCTACACGCGCTTCGAGGACCTGGCCGAGCGCTCGTTCGGCGAGTTCGACCCTTACGCCGCCGCGGACGACGTGGGCGTGCCCGACGAACCGCTCGGCGATCCGTTCTGAGCGCGCGGCACGAAGCCCCCCTCTCCCGCTTGCGGGAGAGGGGCCGGGGGTGAGGGCGGCTTGAAAGGACCAAGCGCCTGATGCCGGAACATCGTCGCCTGCGCGACTCGTTCCGGCCTACGTTTCTCTCGTTCCGGCCTACGTTTCTCGATTGCGCGGCTGAGCCTCGTTCTGCCGATTGCCATGGTGGCCAGGCAGACCATCGCCCACCTGCATTGGTCTCCTCATCGCGTTTACTTCCGGCCGGTAGCGCGCCACGTTGGTGACCTCGTGCGCCTGGAAACGTCCCGCTCTTTGAGCGGCTCGCTACGGCCCGGGGTCGTATCACACGGGGTCGACTTGTCCCACGCCCGGTGCTTCAACATGACGCCGACAGGAAAACCCACCTCGGCCGGGCGTTTGCACTGCTTCGAGATCATGGAAGGGCTCACGATGATGCCGGGCGCAGCAGCTTCAGCCCGCAGAGGGATTCGGCGGCCTCGTAGTGCTTGAGATTACCGGTCAACAGCGCGACATCGTGGCGCAAGGCGGCGGCCGCGATCCAGGCATCCGAGGGAGCCATGGGGCGGCCTGCATCTTCGCAGGCGGCCGTGATCCGCGCCCACGCCCATGCCAAGTCGCGGTCGTAGGGAATCACCACATAGCGGCGCAACGCGGTCTCCAGGTGCTCGACCTTCTGCCGGCCCCAGCCGCGCTTCAGCGTCCACTTGAACAGCTCAGCGACCGAGACGAAGGCCAAGGCAGGCTGTACACCCTCGAGCAACGGCCGAAACGGCTCGGCACGAGGACTGCTCTTGAACAGATAGCTTGTCACGTCAGTATCGAGGACCAGCCACTGCGTCATGCGCGGTCCTCCAACTCGCGGTCCCGCCACGAGCGAAACGCTTGCTCGAAGCCATCGTCCCGTTCGTCTGCGGGCCAGCCGCCGAGGAGGTCTTCCACTCTCGACGGCGCGCACACTCCCTGCCGTCCGGCGAGTTCGTCGAGGGACCAGGCCCGCCAGAAATCGGCAGGCGTGGCAATCGGTTCCACGACCACCGGGGTGCCGTCCGGCAGCGGTAGCGGCTCGTCGACCACTACCATGCCCTTCTTAATGTGTCCTTGAAAGCCCATGGGCGTTTCCCCTCGCAGAAGGACCCCTTCGAGGCCGTGCGGCGGCTCGAGCGGGCGGCAAATGGTCGTCGATCGTTCTCCACACATTATACCCGGGTGAAGCGAAGCTCTCAGCCAAGGTCTCGCGCCTGGGTGCGGCAGTGTGCCACCTTGGTGACTTGAGCCCACGGCCAGCGTGCCGCGGCTCTGACCCGCTCCCGCAGCCGCGGGGTGATGTTCCAGTGCGTGCGGACGTAAAGCCAGCGGCAATCGCGGCGCTCCGGCGCCGGCACTTGACCGTCTGCCATGTCGCGGCGCTCTTGCCCCCGGGGTTGGCGGCGAGCAGACCCACTGCTTCGTTCGCTCAGCGACCGATTATGCCCGGTGGCCACGCGGCCGGCAAGACCCCGGCTGTTGCCCGAGTGTACCCGAGCGACGATTCCCGACAAGCCACAGCGGCTGGATTGGGGATTGGGGATTGGGGACTAGTGTACCCGAGCGACGATTCCCGACAAGCCACAGCTACGTCGCGGCAGCGGCGCGTGGCCATTGACCGCTGGGGTGCCGCGCGTGGCTTGTCCACCCGTGCCTGCGACACGCACCCTAGGCGACTATCATTGAACTGCCCGTATCCCCGGGGCTGCAACTTCGTCTTTTTTGTATCGCGCCCTTTCAGGGCTTGAGACGTTCGGATTCGGCCCGTGTCCCCAGGGCTTCGCCCTGGGCTTTCTTCGGGGCTGTCGCTGGCTGACCCGGCAGCGAGTCAGACACGGCGCAACGAAAACCGCCGGCTGACGGTGAGCGGCTCGCCAGGTAGATACGTCTCTTGTCTTATCGGCCGGAGCGCGCTCGGGCCGGGGATCGGCCGCCACCCGGCCGTGGCTATTGACCGGTAGAAGGTGGTTCGCTGGCGCCCGGCTGGCCGATGAGCAGCTTGCCCGTGCGCTTGTCCCAGCGCACCGTGCGCCGCGAGAGCCGGTGGTCGCCGTGGCAGTCCGTACACACAATGCCGCCCGGATCGGTGCGCTCCGGGCAACGCTCCTGCCAGCGGGCGATCACATCCCGGGCCGGCACGTCGTGGTCGTCGTGGCACTCCGCGCAGCAGCGATCCACGCGATCGCGCGGATACATCACGTCGGGCGGTGTGATGTTGTCCTCGTCGTTGCGGTGGGGATGGGACGGGCCGTGGCACTCCACACAGCCCACGTTGGCCTCGGCGTGCCACTGCACCAGCGGTTCGCCGTCGTAGTTGGCGTGGCAGACATAGCACGCCTGGTTGTCGGCCGCGGGACGCGCGGGCGGTTCTTGCCCACCCGGTTCGGGTTCTTCGAGCAACAAAGGAGCATCGGGATCGATCTCGAGCGGCGGCAGGCTCGATCCCGACGAGCCGTCGCCCTCGTCCGCTTCGGCCGACCGGGAAGGGGCCGCGCAGGGATCGGCTCCGGGCCGGGTCCCGCACAAGCTCCAAACCACCAGTGCCCCCACCCCCACGCTTGCCAGCGCCAGACCACCTCGAATGCTCATCTCGGCTCCTCGATTCCAGGGCAACAATATCCAGGATATCCGGCCAGCACACGTGCGGCGGGGCGTTCGACGCCGATTGCGGAAAGCCACTCTGCGCCGGCGGGCCGGTCGCCTGGGGATACCCATGATAGCTTACGCTGCGGGGGCGATTCCAGCGCTTCTCAGACGTATTCCCAGTCCTTGAGCCACTGGTAGGTACCCGGCAGTCGGGCCCAGGCCCGCTCGATGGCCCGTTCGAGGTCCGCCTTCTCCTCGGTGTCCAGCTCGCGGTGTTCCTTGACGGCCAGGGCCACGTTGTCCACCTGTTGCGGGGTGATCAGGCCGGGGATGGGGGCGGTGATGGCGGGGTTGCAGAGGATGTAGCGGATGGTGAGCCGGGCCAGGCGATTGTCGTCCTTGAAGTGGGGGCTCTGGGGCGTGCTGTCGCCTTGGAAGATCGAGTTGCTGGCAAACGGCTTGATGCCGAACCAGCCCACGTCGTGCTTGCGGATGGCCGCCCAGAGGCCCGCCTCGTCCTCGATCACCCGGGTCTTGGCCGTGTAGGGGGTCAGGACCACTTCGATCTGCTGAGGATAGGTCTCGATCAGCTTTTTCAGGTGGGGCCGATCGTGGCAGGAGACGCCGGTGAAGCGTGCGCGCCCGGTGCGTTTGGCCCAGTCGAGGGCGGCCACGGCCTCCTCGATCTCGGCCTCGGTGTGCTGGCTGCTCTCGGTCAGCAGGCTGATGCGCCAGAGGTCCACGTAATCCAGGCCGGCCTCTTTCATGCCGCGATCGAGGCCTTCCTGGAGTTTCTCGTGCGAGCACCACTCGGGAAAACGGCTCTCCCAGATGTGCCAGGAATAGCCGAAATACATCCGCTCGCGCCGGCCCTTGAGCGCCTGGGCATAGGCCAGAATCTCTTCGCGGCAGCAGGCGTCCACGAAATTGATGCCTCGCTCAATACAGCGGCTCATGACCTCGGCGCGGTTCTTCTGGAATGCCGGCGAGTCGATGCCCATGGTCATCCAGCCGGGCGACTCATCGCCGCCGATCACGTTGACCAGCCGTTTCCAGTGGCCGCCCAGGGCCACGGCCGAGACCATCAGCCCCGTCTTGCCCAAGCGGCGGTATTCCATCTCGGGATTGTAGTTGAGGATCGTGCTCGTCGAGCCGGCCGGTTGCGCTGCGGCGCCTTGAGCGCCGGCTGCCGCCAGCGCGGCGGACAGCGTGCCGGTGGCCACGGCTGAATCCTGGATGAACCGGCGCCGCGAGAGCTTGTCGTCCATTAGAGCTTTCTCCCGGGGGCAGAGTGTCGAACGGGCGGGGACTCGCGCACACCGCGCCCTCACCCCAACCCCTCTCCCGCTTTTCGGGAGGGGGGAGCAGCCGCGTAGGGTGGGTCAAGCCGTAGGCGCAGACCCACCATCTTGTTCCCTTGCCGGTGGGTCTCGCTTTGCGCTCGACCCACCCTACACGCTGCACAAGGCGATCATTTTCCGGTGCGCCCGTCCCGGCTGCAGGATGCCCGCGTGCCGGCCGCTCACACGTACTCCCAGTCCTTGAGCCACTGGTAGTGGTGGGGCAGGTTGGCCCAGGCGCGGTCCATGGCCCGATCCAGCTCGGCCTGTTCCTCGGCGTCCAACTCGCGCCGCTCCTTGACGGCCAGGGCCAGGTTGTCGACCTGCTCCGGCGTGATCATGCCGGGAATGGGCGCGGTGATGGCCGGGTTGCAGAGGACGTAGCGGATCGTCAGGCGTGCCAGGCGGTTGTCCTCTTCTTCGTGGGGATTGCCGGGCGCGCCGTCGCCCTTGAAGATCGAACCGCTGGCATAGGGCTTGATGCCGAACCAGCCCACATCGTGCTTTTTCATCGAGGCCCACAGGCCCGACTCGTCGGTGATCACCTTGGTCTTGGCCGTGTAGGGCGTGCAGATGGCGTCGATCACGTCGGTGTAGGTCTCGATCATCCACTTGATGTGCGGCCGGTCGTGGGAGGAGAAGCCGGTCGCGCGTGCCCGGCCCGACTTCTTGGCCCACTCCAGGGCCCTGATGGCGGCCTCGATTTCGGCCTCGCTGTGGCGGCTGCTGCCCTCGTGCAGCGTGATGCGCCAGAGGTCCACATACTCCAGGCCGGCCTCTTTGAGGCCCATGTCGAAGCCCTCCTGGAGCTTCTCGGTCGAGCGCCAGGGTCCGAAGCGCGATTCGCGCTGATACCACGAGTAGCCCAGGTACATCCGATCGCGCCGGCCCTTGAGCGCCTTGCTGTACATGATCACTTCCTGGGCCGTGCAGGCGTCGATGTAGTTGATGCCGCGCTCCATGCAGCGCGTGACCAGGTCGTAGCGGTTCTTCTCGAAATTGGGGTCGTCCAGCTTGGCGCTCAACCAGCTTCGCCCCGAGAACAGCCCCGGCACCACCAGGTTGACCCGTTTCCAGTGGCCGCCCAAACACACGGCCGAGACGATCCAGCCGGTGCGCCCGCAGCGGCGGTATTCCATCTCCGGGTTGTAGTTGATGATCTTGCTCGTATCAGCGCCCTCGGGATTGCCCGCGCGCACCGTGTAGGTGGCCGTCAACCCGGCCGCCATGCCGGCCGCCACGGCCGCGGTATCGCGGACGAACTCTCGACGTGTGACTCGTTCTGCCATGGCACGTGCTCCAAATGTGGGGGGAAGCAGGTAGGTGAAAAACGGTGGTTCGAAAGGGAAGGACGTCTGCCGGCTCGATCCGGCACTTTTGCCGGACGCGCCGATAAACGCTGCGCTGGTTGTTCCCAATCAGCCGGTCACAACGATCACAACGATGATGCTAGTGTACGCGCGCCGGTCGTGTCAAGCGGATCGCATCGGCGCAAGTGTGGGTTTGGTAAGGAGATTCTGTGAGTATTACGTCTTTCTGTGTTGTATTACCAAAGATACGGCCCCTGATGCCGTGGGCCCAGACGAGCCCCTTCGCCCCGTCACGGGGCAATTCCGGCTGGCAGGCGGCGGGGGCGAAATGGACCGGTCTCGTTGCCCGTAACCGTTGCCCCCGACAGCCTGCCTGGCGGTTGGGGCCCCGCCCGGCTTGGGGTCCACGTTACATCGCGGTCCCGGGCCGAGCCCTATGTTTGTGTAGCTTACCCGCACGCGGGCTGCGCCACCCCAGCAGGTGCGGGCCGGGTGTTTCGGCCCCTCCGGCCGCGACGAGCCGGCCTGGTGCCCAGTACAATGGCCGACACCGCGGGCGGGTCGGGTTTCGGCGTTTAGGACTTGTAAAGGAATTGTTTGCCGAATTCGATGCGAAGCCCCGGGTGGCCGGGGCTGGAGCGAAGCGAAGCCCCGGGAAGTAATACTCTTACAAGTTCTTACCGGGGAAAGGCTGGGGTTTGATAGTGTCCGAGATCATTCGCGCCTTGCTGTCGATCCTCGGGCCGTTGGTCGTGGTGGTCCTCGTCCTGACGATCATCACGCTGGTCGGCCACGGGTTGTGGGTCGCCCTGCGCGCGGTCGTGTGTGCGATCGCAGGCCGCGGGCGCGCAAAGCGGCCCGTGCGAGGGTGCGTGTTCTGTGGGCGCACGAGCCCCCGAGATTCCTCCCGTTGCCAGTGGTGCGGGCGCGACCTGGAAGGCCCGTTGGCGAGGGAGTTGGCCGACCTGGATGCGTTGACTCGTCAACTCAAGCGACTGGGCCGGCGCGGGCTTGTGGACCAGGACGAAGCCGCTCGACTGATTGCCCGGGCCCAGCGCCATCGAATGATGTTGATCCGCGCCGAGGCGCCGTCCACGCCAGCGTCTGCGTCTCGGCCCGCACCCGCGCCGGAGGGACCCCCGGCGGGCGCAGCCCCGTCGGCCGCTATCGAACGTATGGGTCCAGGCGAAGCGCCGCATCCGGAAGAACCGGTGGAAGCGATCCTCGTCGAACCGCGCGGGCGCGAAGCACCGGTCGAGCGAGAAGCGGCCCAAGCCGAGCAGGCAGCACCGATCGAGCGCGAAGCGGCCCTTGCGGACCAAGAATCGCCGGCCGCGGGGCGACCGGGCGCCGCGGCGGAGCAACCGCCCGGGCCGCCGGCTTCCCCCGCCCCGCGGCGTTCGTGGGGCGAGCTGGTGGCGGCGTTCATGGAGGAGCGCAACATCCGCTGGGGCGAGTTGATCGGCGGGTTGCTGATCGTGGGCTCCTCGATCGCGCTGGTGCTGAGCCTTTGGGACACGCTGCGGGAGATTCGCTATTTTCCGTTTCTGATCTTTGTGGCCGCCACCGCGGCGTTGTTCTTTGTGGGGCTGTATGCCCATCATCGCTGGCGACTGGCATCGACCAGCCGCGGGGTGCTGATGATCGCGGGGCTGCTCGTGCCGCTCAATTTCCTGGCGCTGGCCGCGCTGTCCGCGCGCCAGTGGACCTGGCTCACGCTGGCCATGGAGGCGGGCGCGCTGGGGCTGTTCGCGTGGCTGGGCACACTGGCCGGGCGCGTGTTGATGCCGGGCAAGGCGCGCTTCGGCGTGCTGGCCGTGGCCGGACCCTCGGCCGCACTGGCTGTGGGTGCGCACGCGATCGGCCCCGAATCGGGGCTCTGGTGGTATTTGCTGATCGCCTGTGTGCCGGCCGGCTGCCTGCTGGGTGCGGTGGCAGGCTGGTTGAAGGGCCTCTCGGCAGTCGAGCGCGAACGGCTCGACGCCTCACAGGTCGCAGCACTGGCCACGCTGGTGGCCGGGGGCGCGTTCGCTGCCGCGGTGGCCTGGGGCCTGCTGGTCGCGCGGTCCGGTGGACTCTTGCTCGGGCTCAACTGGATTTCGCCGCTGGTGGTGCTCGGCGCTGCCGGCGCGCTGGGTGCCGGGCTGGCCATGCGCCGAGGCACCGCGCACGATACGCAATTGGCCGGCTGGCACCTGGCGGGCACGAGCACGGTGCTGGGCTCGACCGCGGTGATGCTGGCGGCCCTGGCGCTGGCCTGGCCGCAGCCCGCGGTGCTGCTGGCCGTGGGCCTGTTGGTGGCCGCGGTGCTGGCCACGGCGGGGCTCAAGTGGCACATGCCTGCGCTTAGCGGCCCGGCCCTGGGCGCAGCAGTGGTGGCGGTGCTCGTCGCCTTCCATCTCATCTGGCAGCGGCTGCCGTGGCTGGTCGAGCCGGGCAGCGGGTTTGGCTACGTGCTGGCCCGAGATCTGCTCGAGTCTGCCAGCGCCGCGGTGCTGGCCGGGATGTTCCTGGTGGTCTGCGCCGCGGCGGAGCTGCTCGTGCGCCGCTCGAGGCGCGCCGAGGCAGCCGTCTATGCCGGCGGCGGCCAGGTGATCGCTCTCTTGGCCCTGTCGCTGGCAAGCTGGCACGGCCTGAGCGGCTCGCCGAACGAGGCGGCCTGTGCGCTAGTGGTGTTCGCCGCCTGTGGTTTGGGCACCCTGGGCCTGGCCGCCCGATGGCGCCGCGCCGAGCTGCTCTACGGCGCACTGGCCCTTCTGGCCGTGGCCCCGCTCTGGGAGCTTTGGCGGCGCAGCCCCCGGATCGATACGGCCTGGGCCGCGGTGCTGTCCGGCCAGGCGCTGCTCATGGCACTGGTGGCGGTGGGACTGGAACTGCTGGAACGGCTCCGTGCCCGAAGCATTGAGGGAACAGGCGTCCCGAGTGCGGGAGCGCCCTCGCCCGCCTGGCGACTGAGCGAACCTGTGCCGGCCGAAGGCCCGCTGGCCAGGTTCTTGCGCGTCGGCACCGCCCAGACGGCCGAGGTCTTGGCCTGTGCGGCGCTGGGACTGGGTGTGCTCACCGGCTGGCTGGATCGTGCCGCCCTGGACCGTGCACCTGCCCCGGTGGTGGCCGGCGGGCTGCTGGTCGGCGCCTGGCTGGTGCTGGCCTGGGGATATCGCTCGCCGGTGCGCACGTGGACGGCGTCGCTGGTGGGACTGGCCACATTGCTCCACACCCTGGGGATCAACTACGCAGACACAGTGGCACTGCCCTGGGCCGCGGCCCTGCTGGCCCACGCCTCCGCGGCCGCTCTGACGGCCGTCGCCGTGGACCAGGCGGCCGCTCGGCGCGCGGGGTTTGCCAACGCAGCAACGTGGGCCGCGGTGTTCGTGCGCCCGCTCATGCAGGGCGCGCTGCTCTCTTCAGCGCTGGTGCTGCCGGTGCTGGTCCTGGCGCCGCTGGCGGGCATCGGCCAGGCTGCCACAGTATTCTTGTGGCTTGGCGTGCTCTGGCTCGCAATGGCCTGGGCCACTGGCTCGGCGCCTATGTTTGCGCTGCAGCAGGCGGCGCTTACGCTCTGCGTGATCAGCAGTACCGCGACCTGGGCCCGGAAGCACGGCTGGCTGGCGAGCGTCGGGGCCGAGTGGTGGCAGCCGCAGCACCTTCAGTGGCAGCTCGTCGCGTTGGGCACGTTGTCGCTCGGCTGGCTGGTGGTGCGCATCCTCAGCCTGCGCCTCGTGCCGCGGCTGCTTGCAGAAGACGAACATGCCTCCGCCGAGCCCAAGCCTGCGCCGGCGTGGGCCGCGTTTCCCGACGGCTTGCCCGAGGACAGGCTGTGCTCGTGGAGCAACTGGCAGCACCTGCTCGCCCTGCGCCCGAGTGTGGACTGGTGCGTGCGCCACGCGACCGTGTGGTGCTGTTTGCTGCTGGCCGGCGGGTTGCTCGTGCCTTCGGTGGCCGAAGAGCTGTTGCCCGGGCTGGCGCTGCCGGCCTGGGCACGCGGGGTGCAGCAGCAGGCCTGCGCGCCCGGGGCCTGGCTGGGCGCGGGCGTGCTGGCCGCGATGGTGCTCGTGGCGCTATGGGATCGCTGGAGCAAGGCCGAGGTTGCCGCGGGCGTGGGTGTGTTGGGCGCGCTATGCGCGCTGACCGCAGCCCATCAAAGCGCCAGCCTGGCCGCGGCCAGCACTTGGCGCTGGATGCTGGGCGCGGGGCTGCTCGCGGCCTGTGCGGTGTGCTGGGTGCGCGGGCCGCTGGCCGAGAAGCTGCGGCGGGCCGGCGCGCGCGGCGAGGCGGGCAGCGCGGGCGCGGGGGTATTTTGGTGGAGCGGCTTTTGTGTCCTGGCGCTGCCCGTGTTGGTGCTCACCTTGCTCGGCGCGCTGTTGGCCGTGTGGTTGCAGAAGCAGGGCATGGATTTCGGCGGTCCCGCGGCGGGCTCGCTGTTCGGGCGCATGGGCCTGGTAGCTTCGTACGAGATTCCGCTCTTGTTGATCCTGGTGGCCATGGTAGGCCAGGCGTGGCGCGAACGTTCGGCCGGCGTGGCCTTCGGTGCCGGGCTCGTGTTGCAGTTGAGCGTGGCCTGCGCCTATGTGCTCATTGCCTTCAGCACCGGCCGGCAGCTTGGAGTGGAATCCGTGGTCGAGCTGTTGCAGCTCTGGACCATCACCGCGGCACTCTGGGCCGGCGTGTGGCTGGGCGTGCGCCGGCTGGTGCCCATCTGGCGCGAAGCCGGCCCGCACGACGCCGGCCCGCGCGACGGCGTTTACGAAGAAGAGCAACCCGGCATCGAAGCTGCAAACCGCCGGGCCCGACGATTGATGCGCGCCCAGCTCGGCATGGCCGGGGGCGGATTCGCCCTGCTGCTCGGCGTGGCCTTGGTGCAATTGATCCTGAGCCCCGCGCGATCGGGGGTGTGGATGCTGGCAACGGGTGGCTGGCCGAGTTGGCTCGGGTTGGGGCTGCTCGTTGCCGCGACGGTCTGGCGCCGCGTGCAGCTTGCCCGACCGCTGGACCCCGGCATGGCGGGGCTGGTGGGCATGGCGGCGATCGGGCTGTTGGCCTGCACGTTGCCGGCCCTGCCAGCGCCATTGAATCTGGGGCCGCAGTGGGGCTATCGGGTGCTGATGCTCGGCTGGGCCGCCTATGCCTGGTTGATCGTGCTGGCCACCTGGTGGGCGGCCGCGTTGCGCACCCAGCCCGACGCCCTGGGGCCGCCGCAGGCCCTGCTGCGCAGCGCGAGCCTGTGGGTCAAGTTGTCGGGCATTCCCGCGGTGGTGCTCGGTTTGAAAGCCGCACTGATCCACGTGCCGCTCTTCGATGCGGCATGGGAAGAGCTGCTCTGGGCCGCGGCCGCGGTGGCCCTGGCCAGCGCGGCTGGAGCGACCATGGCCGTCTGGCGCAGGAAGGAAAGCTGGGCCTTGCCCGCGGCATGGGGTGTCAATCTGGCGGCCTCGCTGGTGGTCTGGTATTTCCATCGCGGAGCGGCAAGCTTTGACGAGTGGTGGCTCTGGCTGGTCGAGGCCAACGTGATCGCTTCGGCCGGTGTGGCCCTGGTGTGGCTGGCAGCCCGGCGCCGATTGTATACACTCGGTGAACTGCGCCTGGGCAGCAGTCCGCTGTTGGCCGTCCAGATCGCGCTGCCTGTGGCCGGCTCGCTGGCGCTGGCCGCGGTGGTCGTGGGCGCACTGATGCTCGAGCCCGAGCGCCTGCCCGAGAGTCTCGCGCAGTTGGGCACGCTGCCGGGCTTCAGCGGGCTGGTGCTGGCGGCCCTGGCGGCCGGCTGGTATGTGGCCCAGGTGGCCCCCCGGCAATCGGCCCACGTGTTCGGCGCGGCAGTAGGCGCCGCAGCAGCGCTGGCCGCGTGCAGCGCCCAGGTGCACTCCGCGCCCGCGGCCAGTGAGTGGCTGGCCTATCACAGCCTGGCCGTAGCGCTGAGCGCCGGTTGCCTGGCCGTGGTGGTTTTGGGTTGTGCAAACGAGAAACTGCGCCTTGGCGCATCTGGCGCCAACGGCGGTTCGGGTCCTGAGGCGCTTGCTGAGGCGCCGGACAGCGCGGCGCCGGCGCATCCGACAGGCTGGTGGTCGGCGATGCGCGTCGGGCTGCCGCGGCTGGAGCCGGAGTTGATCCACCGCTGGGCCGTGGTCCTGGGCACGCTGGCGGTGCTGGTGGCTTTTGCCCACGTGGCGCCGGACCATGCGCGTGCCTGGTGGCCGGTGGCCGCGGTGCTGGGCGTGGCCCTGAGCATGGCGCTGGTGGCGTTCTGGTCGCGTGAGGGGATTTTCGTGTTCATTTCCGGGCTTTTAGTTGATGCGGCAGCCATCCTGGCGTGGCGCATCTGGCAGACGCCGAGTGTGGTCGGCCTGGTGCGGGCCAATGCCCTGGGCCTGGCCGCAGCGTCGGTGGCCTGGTCGCTGGTGGCCTGGCTGCCCAGGGTGCGCGTGCCCGGTTTGCCGCTCGGCGCGGGTACTGATTTGCGTACGCCGTTGCACGGGACGCAGCGGACCGTGGGCTTTGCCCCGCTGGCAGCACAACTGGCCGTGTGGCTGGCCGCGGTGTTGGCTGTGGCGGGGATTGCGGGCGATCTATGGGGCGCATGGCCGGGGTGGCTGCGGGTGTCCGCGGTCGAGCGGCTCGACTGGATCGTGCTGGCCGCGGCTGGCGCGGCCCTGGGATTGCTCTTGTGGGATGCGGGGGCGCGCCGGCCGCTGGCCGGTGTGTACGTGTTGGTGCTGGTTGCCGACGGCATATGGCTCAGATGGCGCAGCTACCCTGCACCCTGGACATACATTTGGGCCCCGGTCAACGAGCTGGCCGCGGTGATGCTCCTGGCGGCGCTGGCCGGCTGGCTGCGGCGCTGGGCAGGTCCGCTGCGGCGCGTGCTGCGCATCCCCGATCGGCCGGCGGGCTGGGCGACGGGCTGGTTTACACCGGCGCAGGCCTTGCTGGCGACTGCTTTGGGCGCGCACGTATTGTGGATCGCCGTGGACTTTCGTTTCAACGGCTGTGGGCAGGGCCTGCCGCTGATCCTGTTCATTGGGCGCGGGCACGCAACGACCGCCGCGCTGATGCTGCTGGGCGGGGCGATCGTGATGGCCTGGCAGTATGCGGGAATCCGGCGGCGCACGTGGCAATATGCGGCCTTTGCACTCGGCCTGGTGTTTACCAGCTCGATCGGCCTGGCCAATCTGGACGCCGCGCCGGGCACTCCCTCCGCGGCACTGCCCTGGCTCCACCGCTCGGCGATCATCATGCTCAGTGCGACCATGCTGACCATGCTGGCGGCGTTTGGTCTGCGCCTGGTGTTCTCTCGGCAAAACGACTGGCTCAGAGCGGGCCGCCGTGCAAGTCCGATCACCGGCTGCCTGGCCCTGCTTGCCCTTGGCGCCACGCTGGTGCAAGAGCTGTGGGCGTTCAGGCTCCAGGGCGACGTGCCCATGGCCGGCTGGGCGGTGGTGATCGTGGCCGCGGCACTGGCGGGGCTCGTGGTGGTCTGCCTGCTGTTTGCGCTTTTTGCGCGCTGGGATCCGTTGCGCTTGAGCGACCGCGGCCGCACCGCCTACGTCTATGCGGCCGAAGCGCTGGCGGCCGTGGTGGGCCTGCACCTGTGGCTTGCCGAACCGTGGCTCTTCGAGCTGGGTATCTTCGAACGCTGGTGGATGCTCTGGGTCATGGGCGGGGCGTTTGCCGGGGCCGGACTGGCCGAGCTGTTCCGGCGGCGCCGCCTGCCCGTGCTCGCCGAGCCGCTGGCCCGCACCGCCCTGGCCCTGCCGCTGGTGCCCGCGGTGGGCTGTTGGTTTGTCGAGCCGGCGGCGGGATTGCTGGGAGTGACCGGCCACACGCCGCTGGTGTGGTTCGTGATCGCCTTGTTCTACGGGATGATGGCCGCGGTGCGTCGCTCGCTCTGGATGTCCGCGGCAGCGCTGCTGTCGGGCAACATGGGCCTGTGGGTCTTCTGGCAGCGCCGCGACCTGGATTTTGTGGATCATCCGCAGCTTTGGCTCATTCCGCCGGCCGTGGCCGTGCTGGTGGCCGAGCTGCTCGATCGCCGGCGGCTCAATGAGAACCAGCGCACTGCCGTGCGCTATGTGACTCTGGGTGTGATCTATCTTTCTTCGATGACCGAATCCTGGCGCGGGCTGGCCGCTGCGCCGTGGTTGCCGCTGGTCACCATCCTGCTGGCGGTGGCCGGGGTGGTGCTGGGCATTTTGCTGCGGATTCGGGCGTTTTTGTATCTGGGCTTTGCCTGCCTGGTGGTGATTATCTCTCGGTTGATTTACTTCGCGGCCATCCAGCAGGGCCACATGTGGGTGTTGTGGAGCTGCTGCATGTTGCTCGGGGCGGCGATCCTGGCGCTGTTCGCCCTGTTCGAGAAGCGCCGCAACGACATCCAGGCGGCACTGGAGCGGCTCAAGCGTTGGGAGAAGTAGGGAAGCGCTCATCATGACAGCCGGACGGACCTACAAGCCGATGGCTGGAGGCGACAGCCTGCAGTGCGATGAGCCGCCGGAGCACGCGGCCCGGCCGTTGCAGTTCCGCATCAGCGCGCTGTTGGTGCTCACCGCGGTGGTGGCTGCGCTGTTCGGGCTGTTGCGCTGGGTGGGAGTGCCGCCCGAGGCCGCCGCGGTGGTGCTGGTGGTGCTCGTGGCCGGGGCGATTGCCGCGGTGGGGTTGACGGCCGCGGTGTTCATGCCCTTCCGCGGTGGAGGAAATGGCTTGGATGACCGACACGAGGAGTGACCTTTGGGGGGGGCTGGTCGTGGAGCAAGCAGCGCGTAGGGTGGGTCAAGCCGTAGGCGCAGCCCGTAGGGTGGGTCAAGCCGTAGGCGC
>CAYXPN010000104.1:2468-16118 GCA_964467075.1 uncultured Planctomycetaceae bacterium | reverse complement strand
AGTCGCAAGTCGGGTGGCCGGGGCTGGAGCGAAGCGAAGCCCCGGCGGGCCCAAAAGTCGGAAGTCGCAAGCCGGAAGTCGCAAGTCGGGTGGCCGGGGCTGGAGCGAAGCGAAGCCCCGGCGGGCCCAAAGTCGGAGGTCGGAAATCGGAAAGGGGGAAAACGCCAATCCCCAATGACCAAGCACCAATGACCAATGCCGCCGCAGCCCCCAGTCCCCAATCCTTAACGCGGCCTGCGGCCGCAACCAAATGTGGCGACGGCTGCCAGCCGCGGCAGTAGGGGCGACGCATGCGTCGCCCCTACCGGCGCATACGCGCGCCATGCGCGCATCACACACCGTAAGGCTCTAATCCCTAATCCCTAATCCCCAATCCCCAATCCCCAAACGCCGATCACCAATGCCGCAAATCCTGCGAGCCTTTTCGCGCTTTCGCGACGGTCTTGCTCGCGCGCCGGGCGGCACGCCCTCAAAAAGGGCGTGGCAGGACAATGCGCGGGCCACGGCCACGGCGCCGGCCATTGTAGAACACGATTCGACCGGCCGCCAACCCCCCTGCGGACCGAACCGCCGGCCGGGCGGCCAGCCAGGCCTCACGCTGCCCGTCGCCGGCGACCGTCGCCGCCCTCTGCCGCTTCAGGCCGAAGCTGGTCAGCCGCGGCGCCAAGCCGGTGTGCCAGGCCGTTGGCCTCGAGGAAACGGACCATCTCGGCCCGATACCGCGCATAGCTCGGCGCCAAGGGGGCAAAGCGCTCCGGATCGAGAAGCTGCTCGGCCGCGGCCCGCAGCCGGTCCACGGCGATCGGCTGCCCGTCGGGGGCGAACACACAGGGCAGGCCGAAGGTCTCGCAGAACGACTGGGCCCGCGAGCAGTTGGCCAAGAACACCGCGGGATTGCCGCCGGCCAGGTGCAGCATGTTGCCGTGCAGGCGCCAGCCGATGGCCGCCCGGGCGTGCTCCACCAGGCGGAGATAGGGGCGCAGGGCGAAGCGAAACACGGTGGGCACGCGCCTTTGCACCAGCGGCACACTGCGGCGCAGGAACAGATCGCGCCGCTGCTGGGCGGCCACGACCGGGCTAAGCCCCATCTCGCGCAGGATGCGCACCAGCCGGCGCACGTTGCGCCGCTGCCCGTAGCGTACCGTGAGCACCACGCGCCGGCGCTCGGGCCGCCAGCGGAGTTGCCAGTCGGGCAGCAGGCTGCGATACAGAGTCGGGCAGCCGGTCAAAACCACGTTGCCGATGCCGGCTTCAGTGAGGGCCTCGGCCGTGCGCCGGTCGCGCACCGAGGCCAGCTCGCAGCGGTCGTGGATGATGCGCAGTTGTTCGAGTGTGTCGGCGTCGAAGCCGTTGTCCTCGCCCGCGTGCCGGGTGGTGCCCACTCCCAGGGGAATGATCGGCACGCGAATCTGCTTGAGCTGCGCGGCCGTGAAACACCAGCGCCCCGACCGGCGCAGCGAACGATACCACAAATTGGTGCCCACGATCACGGCCGCGTCGGTGCGGTTGATCTGCTCGATCTGAAGAGGCGTCAGCGGCTTGCGGGGATCGACGTCGATGCTCTCGGCCGGATCAAAATCGAGCAGGCGCTTGGCGCTATCTTCGATGAACAGATCGCCCACGTTCGTGGTCGTCAGGCGCGGATTGATGAAGGCGATCGCCCTGGCCATGCTGGCGTCCCCGGTTTGCCTTCCCTGGTCGGGCAGTCTGCCCGATGTCTCGCCTGCCCACCATCCTTTGACGCTCGTTCCGCGGTCGCCCGCAGTCATGCAAGACGGGCACTGGAAAGGGCGACTTCTAGCAAATCTCCGCAAAGCAGGCAAGAAAAGATGGGCAAGAACGGCAAAACGCGGCGAGCACGAGCGGAGCAGGCAAGCCCCCTCAAGAGAACGTTTGTTCCGGGCCGGGGAACTCCCCGTCGCGCACTTCCTGGCAATAGCGGCCGACGGCCTGGGCGATGGTTTCGCGCAGATTGGCATAGGCCCTGGCGTGTCGGGGCAGGCGCCCCGGTGTGAGTCCCAAGAGGTCGTGCAGGACCAGGATTTGCCCGTCGCAGTCGGCCCCGGCGCCAATGCCGATGGTGGGGATGGTCAACTGGCGGGTCACGTGCGCGGCTGCCGCGGCGGGCACACATTCGAGCACCAGGGCAAAGGCCCCGGCCTGTTCGACCGCCCGGCTGTCGGCGAGCAGCCGTTCCTCGTCGCGCTCGACGCGATGGGCCCCAAGCTGGCGGATGCTCTGGGGCCTCAGGCCGCAGTGGCCCATCACCGGAATGCCGGCGCGGACCAGCTCGGCGATCAGCTCGGCCTTTTCCTCGCCGCCTTCGAGCTTGACGGCCTGGCAGCGGGTGCGCTTGAGAATCTCGGCCGCGGCGGCAATGGTCTGGTGGAGACCCACGTGGCCGACAGGAAACGGCAGGTCCACCACCACCAGGGCCCGGCGTGCGGCGCGGCCGACCATCTCGGCGTGGTAGATCATTTCTTCCAGGGTCACCGGCAGGGTGTTTTCGCGCCCCTGAACGACCATGGCCAGGCTGTCGCCCACCAGGATGCCGTCCACACCCGCCTCGTCGAGCAATCGGGCGGTGGGGTAGTCGTAGGCCGTCAGCATGGTGATCTTTCGGCCCGACTGTTTCAGGGCACTGAACCTTGGCACGGTGATCTGCTGTGTGGGACTGCTCATGGGGAGGTGATCGCTGGCTGTGGAGCTGCGCGCGGCTTGTGGGGACTGTAGTTTGTAGTGAGCGCAGCTTGTAGTGACCGTACTTGTACGGTCATCAAAGGACCCGATAAATCGGGTCACTACGAACCCATCGGGTCACTGCCGGCGGCGGCTCAGTGGGCATTATAGGCACCACTGCTCCGCGACTCCAAGGGACCACCAGCCTGCGGATGGGGCAGGCTTCACCCAAAAGTACTGCTCTCCGGCGGCCGAGCCCGAGGGCCACGGGCTTCGCGGTCCCCGGAGCGCGTGGCGACTCGTACCGAAAGACAACGGTGTTCAGCAGGGCCCGGCCCCCAATCCCCAATCCCCAATCCCCAATCCCCTACCAAGAGACAACGGTGTTCAGCAGGGGCCCGGCCGGGTATGCTGGAGGCCGCGGACACGAGTTCCCGTATGTCGGCAAACACACCCCCATTGGGATCACGCAGGCATCGCTCGACGCGCTGCACCAGGCGGTTGCTCGTCTTCAACACTCCATCGCGCGGAGAGACGAACCATGAGTCGGCCGGCCAGCTTGAAGCCTATCCGAAAAGCTCGTTGTGGCCGGTCTCCCGACCGAGCCACTGGCCTCGACCGAAGGTCTCCCCGCAGGTTTTGGGATAGGCTCTTCCTGTGGTTCACATTGGCGATTTTCCCGATGTCCTTTCTCCCGGTGGCCACGGCCATGGCCCAGGGCATCCGGCCCCCGTACGGGCGTCAGCCCGAGGCTCCACCGACCGAGCCTTTTGCGGCCCAGGGCGTAGTCCAGCAGGTCGCGCCCGGGCGCCTGCAAATCCGAACCAATACCAACCAGACCTGGCTGGTGCTGATCGACCCGAAGGCCGTGGTCCACGTCAAGGGCACGGCCAAGGCCGACTATCTGCGCGTGGGCCAATACGTTCGGTTCACGGCCGAGATCGACCAGAAGGGCCGCGTGGCGGGCAAGCTTGCCGAACTGACGCTGTTCACACCTACGGCTCCCACCCACATCGGTATCTGGCCCGAAGGCACCACGGGCGAAGAGCAGGCGGGCGCGGAGCAGCCGTTCGGGGCCGGCGCCGGGTCCGGAGCCGACCCCGCGGCCCAGACACAGCGCTACACGGTCGCCGGGCGGATCGTCGGCGCGCGCCGGGGCCAACTCTCGATCCACGCCGGACGGGCGATGATCCAGGCCGAACTGGCCGAGGAGCCCACGATCGAGGTGGATGTGGCCAACTACCTGCTGGCCCAGCCGGGCGACAAGATCTCGGTGACCAAGGGGCGCATGCCCGCGGGCCTGATGGTCCTGCCACCGGGGCGGGTGGGCACGGCCCGGGCCACGGAATTGACGATCGAGCTGGCCCAGCCGCTTACGACCACGCCGCCCAAGCCGCCGCGTGCGCCTCGTCCCGAAAAGCCGGGCGAGCCGCCGGCGTGAGCCGCGGGTTCAGTCGGCACTGCCGTTGGACGTCAGCCGCCAATTCGACCGAACCGAGAGTTGACGCGCTCGGCTCGCCGGGGGAAACGACACGGCGGCGATTCTTGTCGTGGCGCGGTCCCCCGAGCGCGCCACCCCCCACTTGCCACTCGCCGCGGAGCGGGGGAAACGGGCAATTTCGTCAGCCAGTCCCGGCAAAACGGCAAAGCAGAAAAGGTTTAGCGGGAGTTGTCGCTCCCGGACCCCCCCAGTATAATCGCGGGTTCACATTCTGCCTATGAGAAGGCCCTGGGGCTGCGGCGCCGCGGATGCTCCGCAGACCGGGGCGTGGCCAACCACAAAGGAGAGGTATCGTGGCGATTCGTGTAGGCATCAACGGATTCGGCCGGATCGGCCGGCTGGTGTTTCGCTGCCTGATGGAAAAGCCGAACGTCTTCGAGGTCGTGGGGATCAACGACCTGACGGACAACCGGACGCTGGCCACCCTGCTCAAATATGACAGCATCCACCGTCGTTATCCCGGCAAGGTGGACTACACCGACGAGCACCTGATCGTCGACGGCAAGAAGATCGCCGCCATGGCCGAACCCGATCCACGCAAGCTGCCCTGGAAAAAACTCGGCGCGGAGATCGTGCTGGAGAGCACCGGCGCGTTCCGCAAGCGAGCCGCGGACGGGAAACCCGGGTTCGACAGCCACATCGAGGCGGGGGCGAAAAAGGTGGTCATCAGCGCCCCGGCCAAGGGTCCGGATTTGACCTGTGTGCTGGGAGTGAACGACCACGTGCTCACGGCCGAGCACAAGTGCATCTCGAACGCAAGCTGCACGACCAACTGCCTGGCCCCGGTGGCCAAGGTGCTGCACGAACGATTCGGCATCGTGCGCGGCCTGATGACCACGGTCCACGCCTACACCAACGACCAGGTGATCCTCGATTTCCCCCACAAGGACCTCTACCGCGCCCGGGCGGCCGCCATGAACACCATCCCTACCACCACCGGCGCGGCCGAGGCCGTGGGCCTGGTCCTGCCCGAGCTGCAGGGCAAGCTGACCGGCTTTGCCCTGCGCGTGCCCGTGTGTACCGGCAGCGCGGTGGACCTGACCGTGGAGACCGAGAAGCCGGTCACCGTCGAGGCTGTCAACGCGGCCATCCAGGAAGCGGCCGAAGGACCGCTGCGGGGCATCCTGGCCTACAGCGAAGACCCGATCGTCTCGTGCGACGTCATCGGCGATGCGCACAGCTCGATCTTCTCGGCCGACTGGACGCGGGTGCTGGGCGACACGATGGTCAAGGTGCTCTCCTGGTACGACAACGAATGGGGCTACAGCGTGCGCAGCGCCGATTTGATCGAAAGGATTGCCAAGCTGTAACGCAACACCCAAGCCGGCAGCAAGCGAAAACGCAACGCGGAACGCGGCTCGTTTAACGGCGAGCCGCAGGCGACTGCGAAACGCGGAAGCGGAAGTCGAAGGTACTGTACAAGTTAGGACTTGTAAAGGAATTGTTTGCCGAATTCGATGCGCAGCCCCCGGGTGGCCGGGGCTGGAGCGAAGCGAAGCCCCGGGAAGTAATACTCTTACAAGTTCTTACTGTACTTGATGCGCGCACGGCGCGCAGAACTTGCACCCTGAGACTCTACCCCTTCCCGGAGCGGCACCGGTTCGAGCCCCCGGAAACGGTGCCGCTTTTCTCTTGCGCCGCAGACGGGCATCGCGCAGAAACAGGAGGCTTAGCAGGGGACTGCGGTTGGTCGGAACTGCGGCGAGAGTGGGCAGTGTGACGGAAGACTCGCTACTGACGAGGCCGTTCCAGATGCGGCAGCGGCCGCAGGAATTCAGACCCTCCTGATATGCACTCGAAAGGCGCGGTAAATACACGCATCGGCGTCGAGCATCTTCTGATCTTCGGTCAGAATCACGCTCGCATCAGGCCGAATCGCCGTTCGTAGCACGTGAGCATCATGCTTCGGAAACCTGCATTTCCGCGCTTTCTGCCGCTCCCCGCCAGGCCACGGGGCCCAGTTTTCGATTCGCCGCGCTGGGTCAAGGACGATCTCAAAGAAGGCTCGAATATAGTCGTTTCTCGGACTCGGGAGCTTCCTTTCATATTCGGCCAATAGCTTCTCGCTGATCAAGACCGTTTTCCGCCCCGTTTGCACATCGACAAGCAGTCCTATTCGTCTGACAAATAGAGATCTGCGGCTTGGGGGCACCGTGATGGGTGCGTTCGCTTTCTGAAGTACCGTTGTATCGATCACGCATTCCTCGGGCATGCCGGGCGGTTCCCTCTACTTGGATGCTCTTGCCATTGCTTTCAGGAGGCTCATCCGTTCCTCCGTTGCCTCTTCCATGAAACCCTTGGGCCAATTCTCGATTTGCGCCATGGAATCGATCCTAAGCGGCGCGACGTAGCTGCTTCCGTCCTCTCGCGTTCGCACAACGACCACGCTCAGTTGGCCTTCGGACAGTCGTCTTTGCCTGACAGCGCGCGTGACGATAGCGCGGCGAATTCGAAGTAGAAGACTCTCGCTGTGCGTCTCCGCGATAACACAGCGCCCTGTTGTGGCCAAGCTCACAAGGAAGTCTGCCATTCCCAACTGCGCGTCGGGATGGAGGTGGATTTCCGGCTCCTGAACGACAAACATCTGGCCGGGGGGGGTGCGCAATCCTTCAACCAGCACGGGGAGGGCCTGCCCGATCCCGAACCCGACATCGGCAAAATTCGCCCAACGCCCCGATTCCACGTCTTTGACCCGCATTTGGAAAATCCGAGCCGTGGGCGAAATCCGTCTCAGCGAGGATATGCGCACTCTTCCCACCGTTTGCAGCCACTTGTTCACGCTGCGCAAGAGTTCGCCGCGCTTCCTTCCGCGACGCGCCCTGTCTTCAATGAGCGCGTCCACCACATTTCGGCCCATTGCGTCAACCTGCTCTGGAACCCGCCCCTGGTACTCGTAGCGCCGTTCCGGTTGCGCGCGAAACGCCCCCACGGCTCTCATCCCTCTCAGCACCGCTTCGAAGGCCCCCAACGCCTGACGAGCCAGGTTCCGGCTCTCCTCGTGTCGCCGGTTGGGACGCCCACGTCTCCGAGGCTCGTCGCCAATGATCGGAAAAAACTGCTCAAGCGGGAAACGAAACTGTGCCTGTTTGTCCACGCCCAGTTGCCTGCCATTGATCGCAAGTTGATAAGGTCCACCTTTTCCGCGGCCACGAGATATCTCAAGCGTTTCGATGTCTTGATGCTTTACCGTAAGTCGAGCCAACCTCGGGGGCTGGGGTTCGTCGGAACTGAATTCCAGCTCGATCGAAGCCGGCGCCGCGCTTGCATTCGGCAGGTCTACGTCAAATGCCATCACTACGTGCTGCGCCGCCTTATGTTGGTGCACGATGTCCGCATAAGAGCCGGCAGGGTAGTGCGGGCCGCGCAGATCAAGGCGCGGTCCATACTCCGGTGAATCCAGCGTTTGCCGCAGAATCAGTAGGCTTTGCAGGATGGACGACTTGCCTGAGTTATTCCTTCCGAAGATCACGGTCAGCGGCGCAAGCGGGATATCCCCGCTGTCTGCAAAGCATTTGAAGTTCTGGAGTCTAATCCGTCTGATGGCCATCTCGGAGTCCCCTAATCGAAATGGGCAGATTCCAAGACATCCTCTAGCACTTGTGCATTCAAAGCCGACGGCCGAGAGCCTGTAACGTGCCGGACCTATCTTTCGGCGTCCATGTGCTATTTCAGGCCCGCTGCCGCGACGGGACCTCCCGCCGCCTTGGTGTGCCATGCGTCCAGTCACGCTCACCCAGAGTAGGATAGAAAAGGCGAGAGGACAGCACAAGCCCCCGGTCTGCGCCATGTAGTGGTGGATGAAGAAGCTTCAAGCCCTGGCCCGCCGCGCCGCGCGCAACTGCGCGCGGCTGCGCAGCACGGCCTGCTCGCGCGCGCCGAGGGCCTCGGGCGTACGGGCCGCGCGACTCCGGGCGGCCTGGAGTTGCTCCTGGATCACGTCCTCGGCCAATTCAGCAGCCGGCACGGCCCGCGGCGTGAGCACACACACCTCGGCGCCGACCACCTCCACGAACCCGCCGTCGACGTAGAACCGTGCGAGCCCGTCCTCGCCGCGGATGCGCAGCTCGCCGCAACCCAGGCGGGCCACCAGCGGCGTGTGTCCCGGCGCAATGCCCAGCTCGCCGTCCTCCAGGGTGACGACCACGAAGTCGGCCTGCCGGCGGCAGAGCGTGCGCTCGGGAGTGACCAGACTGCAATGCAAGGGAGCGGTGATGGGCATGGGTTTTTCGATCCGGTATGAAGCGTCCTGGTCAAATCAGTCAACTGAGCGGCGCAAATGCGGAAGCGGCTGATCCGTTTGTCGGGCCATTGGGGCAGTGCCGGCCAAACCGCCGGCTCACGCCGGCGGCTCGCCGGACACACCAAACCGCCGGCTCACGCCGGCGGCTCGCCCGGGCGCGGCGGTTACTTTTTGCGCTCCAGTCTCTTGGCTTGTTCCTCGGCTTGCTCGATGGTGCCGACGTACATGAACGCCTGCTCGGGCAGGTGGTCCCATTTGCCGTCGGCGATCTCCTCGAAGCTGCGGATCGTGTCTTCCAGGGACGTGATCTCGCCCGGCTTGCCGGTAAACGCCTCGGCCACCAGGAAGGGCTGCGAGAGGAAGCGTTCCATGCGCCGTGCCCGGTGAACGACCAGCTTGTCCTCTTCGCTCAATTCGTCCACGCCCAGGATGGCGATGATGTCCTGCAATTCGCGATAGCGCTGCAGGGTCTGCTGCACGCGGCGGGCCACGGCGTAGTGGCGCTCGCCCACGTACTGCGGATCGAGCACCCGGCTGTTCGAGGCCAGCGGATCGACGGCCGGATAGATGCCCTTTTCGGAGATGGCGCGTTCGAGGTAGATGAAGGCGTCGAGCTGGGCAAAGGCCGTGGCCGGCGCGGGATCGGTCGGATCGTCGGCCGGCACGTAGACCGCCTGCACCGAGGTGATCGCCCCCTTGCCGGTCGAAGCGATGCGCTCCTGCAACTGGCCCATTTCCGTGGCCAGCGTGGGCTGGTAGCCCACGGCCGAAGGCATGCGCCCCAACAGCGCCGACACCTCGCTCCCCGCCTGCGAAAAACGGAAGATGTTGTCGATGAACAAGAGCACGTCCGTGCCCGTGGTGTCGCGGAAGTATTCGGCCATGGTCAGGGCCGAAAGGGCCACGCGCAACCGGGCGCCCGGCGGCTCGTTCATCTGGCCGAAGACCATGCACGTCTGTTCGATCACCATCCGGCCGGTGTCGCCGATCGGCGTTTCCTGCATCTCCAGCCAGAGGTCGTTGCCTTCGCGCGTGCGCTCGCCCACCCCGGCAAACACCGAATAGCCGCCATGCGAGCTGGCGATCCGGGCGATCAGCTCGGTGAGGATCACGGTCTTGCCCAGTCCCGCCCCGCCGAACAGCCCGGCCTTGCCGCCGCGCACGAAGGGCGTCAAGAGGTCGATCACCTTGATGCCCGTCTCAAAGACCTCCGTGCGCGTGGACAGCTCGGTCACCTCGGGGGCCTCGCGGTGGATAGGCCAGTGGTCCTCGGCTTCGACCGGCCCGCGCCCGTCGATCGGTTGGCCCAGCAGGTTGAACACGCGGCCCAAGGTGGCCTTGCCCACGGGCACTTTGACCGGCTGGCCGGTATCGTGACACTGCATGCCGCGGACCAGCCCGTCGGTGCCGCCCAGGGCCACGCAGCGCACGCGCCCGCCGCCGAGGTGCTGCTGCACCTCGCCGGTCAGGTCGAGGATGACACCTTTGTGTTCGGCGGTCACCTTGACGGCATTGTAGATGGCCGGCAGGCGGTCGTCGGGATACTCGGCGTCGAAGGTCGAGCCGATCACCTGAACGACGCGGCCGACGCTTTCCGTAGCGGCCCGCTTTTTTTCGGCGGTGGCGGTTGTGGACATGGCGCTCTCTGTGAAAGGTGGCTTTTGGTCGGTTGGATTGCTGGTCCAAAGGCTATCCGAACACCGTGTTCGGCGAGCTTGCTTGTTGCCGCGAGACGGGGAACCCCGGGGTTTCGCTACGCTCCAACCCCGGCCACCCTGCGGTTGCACTCGGGTTTTTGGATCGCTTCCTATTGCCGCAGGGCCTCGGCCCCGCCCATGATCTCCAGCAATTCGCTGGTGATCTGGCCCTGGCGCGCACGGTTGTAGGCCAAGGTGAGGTTCTTGATCATCGTATCCGCGTTTTCCGTGGCGGCCTTCATGGCCACCATGCGCGCGATCTGCTCGCTGACGGCCGAGTCGAGGAAGCACTTGAACAGCCGCACCTTGAAACTGGTGGGCAGCAGCTCATCGAGGATGCGCTCGGCCGACGGCAAAAACTCGTACTCGGCCGAGGCTGCGGGTTCGGCACGCGGCTCGTTCGCCTCCTCGGGCGAGACCAGCGGCAGCAGGGTCTCCACCTCGGCCTGCTGCCGGCTGAGGCTTTCGAATCGGGTGTAGGCCACGTCGAGCCGGTCGAGCCGCCCGCTGGTGTATTCGTCGAGGTAGCGCTCGGCCAGCACCTCGGTTTCCTCGAAGCGCGGCTTGTCTTCGAAATGCGTAAACTGCTGGGCCACCGGAACCTTGCGGAAACGACAAGCCGAAATACCCCGCTTGCCCGATACCTCCACCTCCAGCTCGGGCACATGCTGCCCAAGCTCCTCGCGCCGGGAAAGCGCCCCACGCAAAACACTCGAGTTGAACCCGCCGCACAGCCCGCGATTGGCTGTGAGCACCAGCAGGATCGCCCGTTTCGGTTCAGGCCGCGCCTGGAGCAGCGGATGGCTCACGCCCGAAGCAACCTCGACCAGATGGTCCACCAACTCGATGATCCGCCGCGTGTAATCCGCCGCGGCCGCGGCCCGATCCATGGCCCGTTTGAAACGGGCCGTGGCGATCAGCTCCATCGTGCGCGTAATCTTGCGAATGTCGCGGATCGACTTGCGGCGTTTGATCAGGGCTCGGGCTTTGGCCATGGCAGCGGGTGTGTGGGGTTTTGCGCCGTACGATGCACGCAGCCGCCGTCGCCAGACGGTGGATCACTTGTAGCCGCCGTCGCCAGACGGTGGACCGAGCTGTTTGCTACGTGAATCGGCAGATCGGGCTCGGCGCTCTGGCGAGCGCGGCCGATGCGTTGTTGCTTCGTTCTACTTCCTTCAACCACACGCCCTGGCGAGCGTGGCTACGAACTCTCGGACGTGCCTTTTCCGAGCCGCCGGGGTTGCGTCAAACCGTGGCGGTTTCCGGCTCTTGCTCCTTTTGCCGGGGCGCCGGCGCGTCGCGGCGCGCAAACGTCTTCTGGAACCGGGCGATGGCGGCTTCCAGCTCTGCTTCGGTTTCGGCGTCCATCCGGCGGGTGTCGGTGATCTTCTGCCAGAGATCGTGCTGTTCCTCGTGGATGAACCTGAGCAGCGCCTCCTCCCAGGCGTGGACTTCGGCAAGGGGAACCTCGTCCAGGTGGCCGCGCGTGCCGGCATAGATGCTCAATACCTGGCCGGTCACGTGCATCGGTTGATAAAGCCCCTGCTTGAGCAGCTCGGTCATCCGGTAGCCGCGGTCCAGCCGGGCCTGGGTGGCCGCATCCAGCTCGGTGCCCAGTTGCGCGAAGGCCTCCAGCTCGCGAAAGGCCGCCAGGTCGAGGCGCAGACCGCCGGCCACCTTTTTCATCGCCGGCACCTGGGCCTCGCCGCCCACGCGCGAGACCGATATGCCCACATTCATCGCCGGACGCTGCCCGGCGAAGAACAAATCAGGCTGCAAGTAGATCTGTCCGTCGGTGATCGAAATCACGTTGGTGGGGATGTAGGCCGACACTTCGCCTTCGAGCGTTTCCACGATGGGCAGCGCCGTGAGCGACCCTCCGCCCAGCTCGTCGCTGAGCTTGGCCGAGCGTTCCAGCAGCCGGCTGTGGCAGTAGAAAATATCGCCCGGATACGCCTCGCGCCCCGGCGGGCGCCGCAAGAGGAGCGAGAGCTGGCGATAGGCGGCCGCCTGTTTCGACAGGTCGTCGTAAACCACCAGCGTGTCGCCGCCGCGATACATGAAATACTCGGCCATGGCACAGCCGGCATAGGGCGCCACGTATTGCAGCGGGGCCGGGTCGCTGGCGCCGGCCATGATCACCGTGGTGTAGTCCATGGCCCTGTGGCGGCGGAGCACGTCGATCAGTTGGGCCACATTCGATTCTTTCTGGCCGATGGCTACGTAGAAACACTGCACCCCCGTGTCTTTCTGGTTGATGATCGTGTCGATGCAGATGGCCGTCTTGCCGGTCTTGCGGTCGCCGATGATCAGCTCGCGCTGGCCGCGCCCGATGGGCGTCATCGCGTCGATGGCCTTAATACCCGTCTGCAGCGGCTGGTTGACCGGCTGGCGCTCGGCCACGCCCGGGGCCGCGGACTCGACCGGCCGGCGCTCGCTGGTCAGGATCGGGCCGGCGCCGTCCAGGGGATTGCCCAGCGGATCGACTACCCGCCCCAGGATGGCCTCGCCCACGGGCACGGAGAGCAAACGGCCCGTGCTGCGCACCTCGTCACCCTCGTTGATCGAGAGGAAGTCGCCGAGGATGATCACGCCCACCGAGTTCTCTTCCAGGTTGAGCGCCAGGCCGTAGACACCGCCGGGAAACTCGACCATCTCGCCGGACATCACGCCCGAGAGGCCATAGACGCGCGCAATGCCGTCGCCCACCTCGATCACCTGACCGACCTCGCGCACGTCGATCCGGCTCTCGAAGCGTTCAACTTCCTGCTGGATCACGGAAGCGATCTCGCCGGCTTTGAATTTCATGGACACTCCTGTCGATCATCTGTTGACGGACCAGCTCCAGTTGACTGGCCACGGAACCGTCATAGACCGTATCGCCCACGCGCACCACCGCCCCGCCGATCAGCCCCGGATCAACGCGCCGGGTGAGGATCGGCTCGGCGCCCAGCGCGCTTTGCAAGCGCGCTTTGAGGCGCTCGGCCGCTTCGTCGTCCAGCGGCGCAGCCGTGGTCAGTTGCACCGCTACCCGGCCGCGCAGCCGGTCGTATTGCAGCCGGGCCTGCCGGCGGATCGCGCGCAGGCAGTCCAAGCGCCCGCGCCGCGAGACCACCTTCAGGAAGTTCAGCAGCAGCCGCTCGATCTGCCCGCCCAGGAGCCGGTCCAACAGGCCCTGCTTCTCCTCGTGCGGCGCCAGCGGCGAGGCCAGCAGCGCCTCCAGGTGCGGGTGGACATCGAGCAGCTCGCCCACCACGGCGTCCAGGTCGGCCAGCACCGCCTCGGTGCGGCCCGCCTTTTCCGCGGCCCGGAGCAGCGCCTCGGCATATATGTCGGCGATCTGCTCGCGACCGACGTCGGCGTCCAGCGCGGCCGCTCTGCGGGCGTGTTCGGCGCCGGTGTCCCGCGTTTCGGACATGGTGGTCTTTCCGGTTTGCCGATGCGGTGCGAACCGGCATCTGATGATTCGCGTGCGTGCAAGCACGCACCCTACGGGCTGATTCGCGTGCGTGCAAGCACGCACCCTACGGGCT
>CAYXPN010000104.1:0-2368 GCA_964467075.1 uncultured Planctomycetaceae bacterium | reverse complement strand
AGCACGCACCCTACGGGCTCTTCCGCCCAAAGCGGGAGCTGACGCTCCCGGCTCGCCACGTGCCGGGTTGCTGCGCTGGTTTACTCGTGGCCGTTGCCGCCGGGTTTGTGCTGGACGAAATCGCCCACCGTCCGTTCGATCAGTTCGGCATGGTCCTCGGGGCGCAGGCTGCGATGGACGATGCGGCCGGCCAGCTCCACGGCCAGCGTGGCGCCGCGCTCGGCCAACTCCTTGAGGGCCGCGGTGGTGGCGGCGTCGATCTGGCGCAAGGCGCGCTGTTGCTCGGCCTCGGCCTCCTGGCGGGCCTTTTCGACCATCTGGCGCCCGATCTGCTCGGCGTCGCGCCGTCCCTGGTCGAGGATGGCGCGGACCTCGTCCCGGGCCGCGGCCAGCTTCTGCTCATACTGGGCCAGCAGGTCTTTGGCCTGCTGGTTGGCCTGCTCGGCGTGGGCAAGCTGGTCGGCGATGCCCTGTTCGCGCCGGTCCAGGGCCTCGGCCAGCGGGCCCCAGGCAAACTTCCAGAGCACGGCCAGGAGCAACAGAAACACCACCACCGTCCAAATGGCCAGGTCGGTCTTGAAACTCAGAAGGTTCACCCCGCCGGAGTCGCCCTCTTCGTTGCCGTTACCCGCGGAATGGGCGTCTGGCCCTTCTGCGCTGCCGGAGCCGGAGGCCCACGCCGCAGCGGGGGGGCCGAGCATCACGCCGCCGGCCCAAAGGCCGACCGCCAGCCCCACCAACAGGCCCAAAACGGCACGCCTGGGTCTCATCCGTTCGTCCTCGCTCTCTTTCTGATCGGACCGCATGCGGCGAGCGAATCCGCGGACGCCCAGCACCGCTAACCTGCAATCCAGCATACCACCAGGGCGAAGAACGTCACGCCTTCGATCAACGCCGCGGAGATGATCATCGCCGTGTTGATATTGGCGGCCACCTCGGGCTGTCGGGCCATGTTGTCCACGGCGTGCGAGCCGATCTTGCTGATGCCGTATGCAGCACTGAGGATCACCAGGGCCACCCCGACCTCCAGACCCACCGTAATCAGCGAGTAGCTGGCCTGGGCGGAGGTTTCCGCAGGTTGAGCGCCCTGGTCCGCCGGCGTTTGGCCCGCTGCCCAAAGCGGCCCCGTACCGAGCAGAACCATGAACCCGGCGAGCGCCATGATTGTGACTGATCTTTTCACTATTCCGCTCTCCTTTACCATCGAAGGACCATCAACCTCCGGCACGCCCACCTAGTGTTGGTGGACGGCCATGCCGATAAACAGCGCCGAAAGAAACGCGAAGATGTAGGCCTGCAGGAACGCCACGAACAGCTCCAACAGGCTCAGCGCCGCGGCCCCCAGCACACTGGCCAGCGTGACCCCCAGCCAGAGCACCAGCAGCGACGAGGCCGTGGCCGAAATGAACCCCACGATCACCGCCAGCACCAAGTGGCCGGCGAACATGTTGGCCAGCAAACGCACGGCCAGCACCCCGTGGCGAATGCCCAGGCCCAGGACCTCGATCGCCAGCAGCATCGGCTTGAGCACCATCGCCAGCACCAGGGGCAAATCCATCTGCGGCACCATGCCCGTCCAGAACCCCAGCAGCCCGTGCCTGACCATCCCCGCGCCGATCACCGTGCAAAACGTGGCCCCCGCCAGCGCCGCGGTGACCGAAAGCGCGCCGGTGGGCGAGCCCGCCCAGGGCACCAGCCCCAAGAGATTGCAGAACAGCACGAAGAAAAACGCATTCCAAATAAACGGCAGGAAACGGTCCGCCTCCTTGCCCCCGATGGCCGGGCGCGCCACCTCGTCGCGGAGGAACTTGAGCATCGCTTCCCACAAGTTGCAGAAACGCCCCCGCGGCAGCTTGCCGCCCCGCAGCCTGCGCGCCAGCGGAATGAAGATCGCCAGCATCAGCCCGGCCGCTACCAGCTCCAGCACCATGAACTTGGTCAACTGGAAATCGTAGCGCCAGCGCCAGCCGAGAATCTGCAAATCCCACGACCAGCTCGGCAGGTGGATTTCACCGTCCGGCGGCCAAAGGAACCTGGGCACGTGGAAGTACGCCGCGTCCTCGACGTGCTCGACAAGATGTGCAGGATCGAGGTCCATCGCCCGTGGGCTCTCTGGCTTGGTTCGCCGCGCGGCCGATCGAGGTGGTCACCCCGCGGCCGGTCCCCGTTTTCGGCTTTCCGCTTTCTGACTTCCGCCTGAACCGGGAGCTGACGCTCCCGGCTCGCCACGCGCCCTTTTCCGACTTCCGACCTCGAGTCTCCGAGGAGCCGGGGCTTCCCTGCGGCGTAAGCCCCGGTCACCCCACCCCCGACTTCCGACTTCCGACCTCGAGTCTCCGAGGAGCCGGGGCTTCCCTGCGGCGTAAGC
>CAYXPN010000103.1:13415-16122 GCA_964467075.1 uncultured Planctomycetaceae bacterium | reverse complement strand
AGGCACCATTTGCCTTTGGGCGGCCCGCGACCAACCTTCGGTCGGTGCCCGGCTTTGCACAAAGGGCGCCTGTCACCTTTTGCCTCCCAGGATCATGCAAGGCTGTTTCGTGTTTCCTTTTCCAAGGCCGCGGCTCTTGGTGAAGCTCGGGCTCGAACTGCCCCTGAGCGGCACTTGGCCCGCGGAAGCTTCCGATCGCCAAGACGTCTGACAAGCTCATGGTTGCCGTCTGCCCACAGCGCAATGTCGCGGCAAGGGCCCGCTTCTGCGGCGCATGCGAGGCGGCTCGCGCACGCACGCCGGTGCGCGCGTGCTGGCTGCTCGCTGTAGTGACGGCGTGGCTTGCACCCGGCGAGGCTCTTGGCCAGCAGCGTGTGTTTCCACGGCCGCCGGCCATGCGTCAATCTGTATCCCCGATCCAACAGCCGGCCGGTCTCGGCGGCGTCGCGGTTTTTCCCGACACGGCCGACAACTCACGGAGCGCGCCCGGCGCCGCCGAATCTCAAGCTTTGGTGCCCGCGGCGTTTACTGAACCGGGTGGTGCCGCGGCCACGTCGGGCTGGCCGTCCACGGGTCCGCTGATGGCGGATGAAGGGCCCTTTGAGCCGGCCGGCCCCGCGCTCGGGCCCGTGCGCCGAACGTTTCGCCATCTGGGCCACTGGCTGCAGCCGCACGGATACCAGCCGACCTCGCCGCGCCAGACCTGGCTGTTCCGGCCGTACAGCGTGGACTGGTTCGCCGGCGAGGTGTGGGGAGATGAGGTGATCGACGACTGGGTCTCACAGCGTCAGGGTTTCATCGGTGGAGTGCGCCTGGGCTGGGATGCCGATCCGTTCTGGGGCCTTGAGATGCGCGTCGCCCTGGGCGAAACGTCGTTGGTCGATTCCCACCGGGCAGTCAGCGCCCAGCAGACCGCCGACGACAAGGCGGGGCTGGCGGAAGACGACCCGCTGCGCCTGCGTTTCGATCGCCGCCGCGAGCTGGACCTGTTTCTGTGGGACATCAACCTGGTTTACTATCCGCTGGGCGATACGCGGCTGCGCCCCTTCGCGCTGATCGGGCTGGGCACGGCGCGGGTGAGCTTCAAGGACCGACTGTCGAACGAGTACGACGAGATCGTGCTGGGCATGCCGGTAGGCGGCGGGCTGAAATGGCGCTTAAGCGACTGGCTGGCCCTGCGCTGTACGCTGACCGACAACATCGCGCTGAGCGGCGGCAGCGGCTTCAACACGCTGCACGAACTCTCGCTCACCGGTGGCGTGGAAATGCGTTTCGGCGGCTCCCGCCGCACCTACTGGCCCTGGAATCCGGGCAAGTTCTATTGGTAGCGCCTCCGTGCGCCGCGCTCGGGCCCGTCTGGCCGTCTTGTCGCTCGGCTGCTCTGAAACAAGTGTGCGCGTCCGTTCTGTAGGTAACGTGCCCGGGGCACAAAACGCGCGTCACAACAGCGCTCCCCCGGCAAAGCTTCTTTGACCGAAGGCCGTTTCTTACCGTAGCCCTTGGATCAGCACCCCCGGCAACCCCGGGCCGCGGCGAATTCCCCCTCTGGCCCAAGCCCATTTTCACCTCAACGGCCACGCGCAAACGCGGGTTCTCTTCAGAAAAGCCGCGCTAGCCCCCCGTGGGGTGACAGCTTGTTGTCACCCCGCACGGCTACCATTGGTGGCCGAAGCCGAGCCGTTGAAGCCGGCTGTTGCCCGGGGCGATTCGCCTCCGCACCGCGGGGACCGATGATGCTGCGTATCCTGGTCGTTGACGATCAGCCCCTGGTGCGCGAGGCCCTGCTCGCGCTGTGCTGCCAGGCCGAACTCGGCCATGCAGCCGGAAGCGAGCCCGAGGGGGCGGTCCTGGCCGCGCGCGAAATGCGCCCCGCCGTGGCCGTGGTCGATGCGTCGCTGGCCGGCGGCGCCGCGTTCCGGCTGGCCCGGCGATTGCAGGCCGAGGTTTTGGCCTGTGGGCTGCTGTTTCTCGACGAGGCGGTGCGTCCGTGGAATCTGAAGGAGGCGCTCCGGTTTGAGGATGCCTGCTACTGGACGAAACGCGATTCGGCCGAGGAATTCGTCGCGGCGCTTCGAGCCGCGGCAGCCGGCAGCCGATCGTTCTGCCCACTGGCACAGCCGTATTTGGACGGATCGGGTGGACAGGTGCGTTTTCAGCCCCGTGCCGCGGACTCCCCGCTGGCCAGTCTGACGCCTCGGGAGCGCGAAGTCCTGTTCCATCTGGCCCAGGGCTATTCGGTCAAGGAATGTGCCCGGCGTTTGGACGTGGCCCACAGCACGGTGGACAACCACAAGTCGCGCCTGATGAAAAAGCTGGGCGTGCACAGACTGGCGGACCTCGTGCGGCTGGCCCTGCGCGAGGGACTGCTGCCGGAGTGATTGGGCGGGTGGGGGCTTGGGCGGATTCCCCGCAGCAGGCCGGCAGAGTCTGTGCAAACCGTTCTCTTTCTCCAGACTGCCCCGAACGCCCTGGGAGCACGCCCGGCGCGTGTTGCCTGTACGGCGTCTGAACTCCTGTGCACCAGCGCTTGTGACCTGCCGGGGCATCGGGTAAGCTGGTGCATTCCGTCGGCCGCCGGGTGTCCCGCGGCCGGCGTGCCTTGGGCGGATCGAACACCAAACCAGCCGTACCACCCGGAGTCCCACAGATGCAGAACTCACTGGTCAACAACGGCGCAGGCAAGGGGGGCATCTTCGAGGGAGTGACC
>CAYXPN010000103.1:0-13315 GCA_964467075.1 uncultured Planctomycetaceae bacterium | reverse complement strand
GGTCAAGACCTGGGCCGGTTGGGCCACGGCCATGATGATGATCGGCTGGGCCACCGGCGGGATCATCTTCGGCATCATGAGCGACCGGCTGGGCCGGGTGAAAACCATGGTGGTCACGCTGCTGGTCTATTCCGGGTTTACCGGCCTTTCGGGCCTGTCGCACACGCAATACGACTTCCTGGCCTATCGGTTTCTGGTCGGGCTGGGCGTGGGCGGTATGTTCGGGGCGGCCACCACGCTGGTGGCCGAGAGCGTGCCCGGCCGCTTCCGCGCCCTGGCCCTGGGGTCGTTGCAGGCGCTTTCGGCGACGGGCAACATTATCGGTTCGCTCGTCAGCACACAGATTCAGCCCGGCAGGGAGGACTTCCTGTGGGGAATGAGCGGCTGGCGCGTGATCTTCTTTGTGGGAATCCTGCCGGCGCTGCTGATCGTGCCCATCGTGCTGGTGTTGCGCGAGCCGGATCGTTGGAAGGAAGTGCGGCGCAAGGCCCTTTCCGGCGAGGTGGGCGCACGCAAGATGGGTTCCTTGAAGGACCTGCTCGGCCACCCGACCTGGCGGCGCAACCTGCTGGTGGGCGTTGGCCTGGGCCTGGCGGGTATGGCCGGGTTGTGGGGCATCGGGTTCTTTTCGCCCGAGTTGGTCGACGCCGCGCTGAAGGGCCAGTCGCAAGAGGTGATCGATCGCGTGCGGGGTTTCGGCACCGCGCTGCAAGACGTGGGCTCGTTTTTCGGCATGATGACCTTCACCTTTGTCGCGGCGTTCCTGGGGCGCAAGCCGGCATTCCTGGGCGCGTTCATCCTCTGTCTGCTGACCACCATTTTCGTGTTCAATGCTCTGGACCAGCCCTCGCACGCCTACTGGATGCTGCCCATGATGGGATTCGCCCAGTTGTCGGTCTTCGGCGGCTACTCGATCTACTTCCCCGAGCTGTTTCCCACGCGCCTGCGCGGCACGGGCGTGGGCTTCTGCTACAACACGGTGCGCTATCTGGCCGCCGGCTTCCCGCCCATGTTGATGTTCGTCAACAGCCAGCTTACCGGCGCGGGAGTGGAGGAGCCTTTCCGCAAGGCCGCTACGCTGCTATCGTTCATCTTCGTGCTGGGCATCGTCACCCTGATCTGGGCCCCCGAGACCAAGGACCAGCCCTTGCCCGAGGAATAGTCGCAGCGCAAGACCCGATGAATCGGGTCACTACGAACGGCTTGAATCGGGTCACTACAAACGGCTCGTAGTGACCGTACTTGTACGGTCAAGGGGCACGTGCTCGGCCGTCGTACCATGACCCGATGAATCGGGTCACTACGAACCGCGTCACTACGAACCGGGTGACTACGAACCAAGCCCCAAGCGCTCGCCCCCCCAACAGCAGCGGACCGCAACCGTGCAACCCGCCCTCTCGCTGGTGATCCCCGCCTACAACGAGCGCCGGCGCCTGCCACCCTACCTGGAGCAGGTGCGTCCGTATCTGGACGGCCAGTTCGCCGGGCGATATGAGGTGATCGTGGTCGACGACGGCAGCCGTGACGCCCTGGCAGAGGTGCTCGAAGCGTCGGCCCGCACGTGGCCGCAACTCAGGGTGCTGCGCCACGAGCAGAACCGCGGCAAGGGCGCCGCGGTGCGCACCGGAATGCTCGCGGCCCGGGGCGAGCTAATCCTGTTCGCCGACGCCGACGGGGCCGCGCCGATCGACCAGGAAGCCCGACTGCGCGAGGCCGTCGAGTCGGGCGCCGAGGTGGCCGTGGGCTCGCGACGGCTCGACCAGGAGCAGGCGGTGCGCCGCCGGCCGCTGCGCAAGCTGGCCGGGTGGCTGTTTGCCGCGGCGGCCCGGTGGTGGCTGGGGCTCTCGGTGCGCGACACCCAGTGCGGGTTCAAGATGTTCCGGCGCGAGGCAGGGCGCCGGCTGTTTGGACTCTCGCGCGAGGACGGGTTTCTGTTCGACCTGGAACTGCTCGTCCTGGCCCGGCGCTTGGGCTATCGGGTGGCCGAGGTGCCCATTCGGTGGACGGACATGCCGGGCGGGCACCTGAGCCTGGCGTGCCAGGGGCCCAAGGCGCTGGTCGAACTGTGGCGCTTGCGCCGGCGTTTGAGGGCGGAACCGGGCTGAGCGCTGCGCCGGCTTCACTGCGCCTGCCCAACGGCTTGCTCTCCGAGCCAGCGCAGATACCGGTCGCGCGCATCCAGGCGCAGGAAGATTTCCAGCGGCACATAGGGGCGCAACTGCCAGGCGCGCCCCTCGTCGCGCAGCATGCGCAAATACAGCCGGCGCCGGCCCGGCGGCTGCTCTTCGTAGAGATACTCGACCAGCGCTGGCTCCAGCTCCGGCTGGGTGATGATCAGCGGCGCGGGCGGTCCCTCGGGCGGGCGATCCAGCCACGCCACCCGCTCAAACCCGCGCAGATACCAGGGCAGCGGCCAATAGTCGTCGTTCGGGCAGATGACCTGGATGTGAGTTCGGCGCCCCTGGGGCTGGGCCGCGGCGAAGTGTTCGACGCGCTGGACCAGATCGAGCACCTCGCTGGTGGTGTGGGAATAGACGAACGGATTGGCAGGGTCTTCGTAGCCACGAAACGCAGTGACCCACGTCTGCCAGCCCAGCCAGCAGGCGCTCCCGGCCAGCAGCACCCCGGCCGACAGCCGGCATGTCCAGCGCCACAGCCAAACATGCCAGGCTTCACTCGGTCTGCCGGTTGTCTCGCAGTGGTAGCCACGCTCGCCAGAGCGTGGAGCGGCCGCCCCGCCATCGTAGCCACGCTCGCCAGAGCGTGGAGCGGCTCGTGCAGACCTCCTGCCGACAAACAGGCTCATCCACCGTCTGGCGACGGTGGCTACGGGCGGGAATGCGTTTCGAGACTCCCGGAGTCCGCCTCGTGCGTCCGATCGGTCGGCCGCGGGGCGTGTAAATCCCGCCCAGAGCGCGCCTGCGCCGATGCCCGCCAACAGGATCATGCCGTGCAGAAAGCTCAGCACACACCAGGGCGTCTTGTAGGGCACGGCCGAATAGACGCCGATCATCAATAGTGTATAAGCGGCCAGAAACCGGGCCGCGGGCAGGCGGGCGGCCGCAATGCCCCGACCCCACACGGCCGCCACCAGGCCCATGAGCGCCAAGAGCGCGATCGGCAGCTCGGGCCAGTAGAGCGGCCTGGTCGCCAGGCGCGCGGCAAAGGGCCATTTGCCAAGCCACGCAGGGGCCGCAGCGCCGTCGGGCCACCACTCGGTGTCTCCCCGCTGCGGGCCAAACAGCATGCGGAAGTAGTAATCCCACGCCTGGACATGGCGCCCCGTGGTGCCTTCGCCCGAAGCACGCCCCAGGTAGTAGAAGTAGGTGGTATAGGAGTCGAGCACGCCGCGCGGGTTGCGGCCGAAGGAGGAAAACAAAAGGGCCGAGAGCCCGGCGCCCACCACCAGCGCGAGTGCCGCGGCCACCAGGATTCGGCCGCGCTGGGCATTGCCCACGGTCCAGCGTGACGGGCGGGTGTGGCTGGTCGCCGCCGTTTTTGGGGAGCGGCCGGCCGTTGCTGCGGAATCGGCACTTGAGGGAGAGTCGACCTGCGACAGTGCACCAGCGCGCGGCCGGCGGAACAGGAAGACCGCGGCCGGGAGCATGGCCCCCAGGGCGATCACGCAGGTCTCCTTGCTGGCGTGCATCATGGCCGCCGACAGCCCGAAACCCACGGCCCACGGTGCGCAGCGCAGCCACCACCCGACTCCGCGCCCCTCCGGCCATCGGGCCGAGCATGCGGCCGCAGCCCGCGCAAACCCGCACAGCGCGGCCAAGGCCCCGAAGGTGAAGACCGCCAGGAGCATCTCGTGGATGTAGTAGCGGCTGTAGAAGACCATGGCCGGCGAGAGGGCGGTCAGGCCCGCGGCCACGGCCGTAGCCAGGTAGCCCAACTCCCTGACGAGCAGGCAGACCAGCGCCACCAGCGCGATGCCGAACAGCGCCGGCACCAGGCGCAGATGCGCCTCGCTCAACTCGACCAGGCGCGCGGGGCCGAGCAAGCGGACCACGGGCAGGGTGAGATAGTTGAGGCTCGGCCCGTGGTGTTCGCGCGGATCGTAGACGTAGTGTTGATCTTCGAGCAGGCGGCCGAACTTGATGGCCTGGTTGGCCTCGTCGCAGTGCATGGGCCGATTGTCGAGGCGCGCCAGTCGCACCCACGCACCAAGAAGAGCGGCCGCCAGCAGCACGGCTGCACAGCCGATGATGCGCAACCAGTCCCCGTGCCAAGCCCCCCGCGGGCGCGACAGAGCTTGGGGGGCGCAGTCCGCGTCGCGGTTCTGTGGAGGTTTCATTCGGCGGGCCTGCCGAAAACCTCGACCTCCGTGTAGTGGTTCTTGCCGTCGATGTGGTTGCCGTTGCTGTAGAGGCGCAGGTAACGGCCTTCCACGCCGCCGCAGTCGATCAGCTTGCCTTCGGCGGTCTCCACATAGCCCAGGTCGTGGCCGATGCCGAGCCCGGCTGAATTGTCGTAATCGTTGTTGAAGACCGTCTGGGCGGTGAGGAAATCAGGATCGTCGCTGACCTGCACGATCACGTCGCGGTAGACGATGGCCTCGGCATGATTGTGCCAGAGGAGCACGGCGTAGATCGTTGTGGGGCGGCCCAGGTCGATCTGTACCCACTGGACGCCGGGGTGCAATTCGAGGTAGCCGAAGTCCGAGGCCTCTTTGGCCCCGTCGGTCACATAATCCACTTCGCCGCCGGCCGGGGCCGGATCGCTGCACGCGACCATGGTGTCCAGGGCCGTGTTGTGGGTGCCGGCCGGCGCGAGGAACGGTTCGCGCGGGGCACCCCGCGGCTTCTCCACATTGGGCTCTTTGAGCGGCACAGGCGTGCCCTTGAACGCCGGCGGCGGAAGCTCGATGGGCAGCGGCACCCAGTCCGCGTCCGGCACCAGGCTAGCCGTGCTGCTGCTCATCGCCACCTCCCCGGAGCCGGCCTCCGTGGTCCCCGCGGAACCAGGCTCGGTGGTTGCTTGCGAGCCTGTTTGGCCGGTGTCGGCGGGCTGGGCTTCCGCCCAACCATCATCGGGCGGCTCGCTGGACACGGAGGCCGGAGGCATCGGGTCGGCCGGGGTGCAACCCGTCAGGCCCAAGCCCAAAAGCCCGATCACCAGTGCGCCGAGCATGACAGAAACCATCCCGCGGCCGCTACACAACTTCTGGCACATTACTCTCTCCTCTTTTAATCGTGCAATCGTCGGTTCGTGTGGCTGGTCGCCGACTGTTGGATATGTGCCGACCCGCACGTGCCTCGGGCCGGTCAACTCCCGCGCGTGCCGGATGCCTGCGGCACCGGCCGGCGGGCCTCACAGGGCATCGAGTGCCTTCTTGGCGCGCGAGCGCACCTCCTGGCTTTTCGACTTGGACTGGACCTTCTCCAGCAGCGGGCGCAGGGTCTGCGCGTCGCTGCCTTCGGCCTTCTCTGCGACGCGCACCACGGCCAGCGCGGCCTCCTCGCAGAGCGACGGATCGTCGAGCAACGCCGCCGCCAGCGTGGCTGCCTTGGCCTGGGCCGCTCCGCCCAACGCCCCCAGCACCAGGCGCTTCTCCGCCGGTCGCTGGGCCAGCTCCAGCGCCTGCGCCAGCGTGTCCACGTCGGCGGGCTTGTCCTCCACCGCGCTGGCCAGCCGGACCATGCCGCGAATCGCCAGCACGTGGTGGCGCTGATTGTCTTTCTGCTCAGCCAGGGCCTTCAGCTCGGGCAGCACCGCCGGATCGGACCAGATCGACAGCCGCCGAACCGCTTCGTCGCTCACGGCCTCGTCGGAGTGGTTTACGTGGGCGGCAACCGTCTCCAGGGCCTCGGGCCCGCCCACGCGGGCTGCCGCACGCAATAGCGCGGCCCGCGACGGCCCCTCGGCACCGTCCAACCCGGCGAGCACCGCCTCCAGACACGCCTGGCCGCTACGGCTGCACAAGACCAGCAGCGCCAACTCCGCCTTGCGACGCTCCAAGTCGCTGCCCGCAGCCTTGACAATCTCGACCAGTTTCGCGGCCTGGCTTTCGTCGGCCAGCAGGCGCAGCGCCTCCAGGGCCGCCACGCGCACCGAAGCCTCGCTGTCCTCCACGCACTCGTACACCGTGGGCAGCTCGGAACGCGCATTGCGCCCAGCCAACGCTCCGAGCAGCTCCACGCGCACCGCGGGCGAGCCTTGTTCGAGCGTCTTCACGATGGCGTCGTTCGCACCTTCGAACTGGAGCCGGACCAGGCTCTCCCGCGCCGCCGACTTTTCAGCCGCCGTGCCCTCGGCTGCCTTGTCCGCCAGCAGGGCCACGTCCTCATCGGTGCCCAAAAAACCCAGGGCCTTCAGGGCCGCGGCACGCACCTTCTCTTCCTTGCTCTCCAGCATGTTGAGCACATCGGGTCGGGCTACGGGATCGCGCCGCTCGCCCAGCGCCTCGAGCAAACCGGCCTGTGACTCCGGCGGCAGCTCAGGCAACACTGCGGCGAACTTCCGGGTGGCTGCTTCGCCCTTGACCTCTTCACCTTCCCGCACCTGCTGAAAGCCCAGTGCCCGCATCTCCAGTTCCGGATCGCGGAGCAGACCGATGACCATTTCGACCAACGGGTCGTCCTCTTGGGCCACCGCCGGCCGGCCGCAGATGCCGACCAGACCCGAAAACATCGCCAGAAAGAAAACCGCCAGCACGAGTTTGCCGACTTTTGCAGCGTTCAAGAGATGTCCTCCCACTCTGGTGGGCCGTGCTAAGAACCTGTAAAGGTATTACTTCCCGGGGCTTCGCTTCGCTCCAGCCCCGGCCACCCGCGCCTGGGCATCGAATTCGGGAAACAATTCGTTTACGAGTGCTAACTGCATGTGCCTGCGCACAATTCGCTCCGGCCCCGCCAACCGCCGGTCTTGGGGGCCGCTCCCGCACAGACTGCCCGCGTGGTCCCTGCCGGCGGGTCCCCAGGCCAGTGCGGTTGCCACAGCTCGAAAACCTTTATTTTGACCGGATGGCTGGAAGTCTTCAAGGCCCCTGGCGCCGGCACTCGCCTCGGCCAAGCGCGGCCCAACGCGGCAAAGGAGCTTGCCGGCCGGGCCGACAGCCTGCCAGCGCGGGCGCGCCGAATCACGCCCCACCCAAGACGGCCTACACGCTGGCTGCGCCAGGTTCGCTGTGGGGTGACCGCAGTTGGGCAGTCTCAGGCGGGGGACCAAGTGGGGAACCTGAACCGTGTCGGCCAGCCCTGCCGGGGCCTTCGCGGTGGTGACTCACCACGCAAGCCGATCGACCAGGGCAGGCCGTCCAGGCGCAGGATTCCACACCGCGGGGGTGGCGCGGTGTGGTGGGTTGTCTTGCCGATTGCACGGATCGACTCTTGCGGAACCGATTGCGCGACCTAAGGTTTCGCCCCCGCGGCACTGAGCATTCCGCGCATGGCGGCCACGCGCACGTGCTTGATCGTGGAGGTGCTCAGTTGCCGGTAGATCAGCAGGGCCTCGGCCTTCTTGCCGGCCTCGAGCAGCCTCTCGGCGCAGATCAGGCAGGCGTCGGCCGCGGCGATCTGAAGCCCTTCGGGTGCCTTCTTCTGGAAACCCTGCAAGGCCGTAGCGGCCTCGGGTGTGCCGATCGAGCCCAGGGCGGCTGCCGCGGCCGCGGCAACCTGCTGGTCGCCGTCGCTGAGCAGCTTGACCAGCGCGTCTGCACTCTTGGCGTCGCGCCGCACACCCAGCGAGTTGATGACCCCTACCTTCAGCACGCCGCTGACCTTGGGCAAGGCGTCGCGCATCGCCTGGAGCGAGGCCTCGCAGCTCATGCGTTCCAGGGCGTAGCGGGCCATGTGCGAGAGCTTCTCGTCGGTCAGCAGTGGTGCCAGGGCGGGCACCGAGTCGGCCGTGCCGATCACGCTCAGCTTGCGGCACACGAAGTCCTTGGCTGCCCGCGACCCGTCGGTACCCAGCACTGCGGCCAGCCGCTTCTCCAACTCCTTGCGCGCCGCGGCGTCGCCGTGGGTGGCCACCACCGCGTCGTCGATCGGCTGGAGCACGGCCCGATCATCTCCCCAGTCGTATGTCTTCAACGCATTGAAGGCATTGTCCAGGGCCTCGTCAGCCACTGCGGGCAATACCGCGCCGAGCAGCAGGGCCGCGGCCGCCAGGCCGATCAGGGTGCTTCGCTTCACGGACATCTCGTTCTCCTTTCGTGAAACAGCGGGTCAGAACTCTCTCTGGCGAGTGGTATCAATCCCCGTTCGGCTCTCGCCGCAAATCTCTCGCCAACGCATTTGCCGAAGAACACACAGTCAGGGGGCGACGGTCCGCTCCGCGGCCCATCCTACCAACCAGAAACCCGTATCAAAACCGAACCACATGCCGCCGCGGCCGCAAAAAATCCACCCGCGGGCAGCAGCTCAGGCAACAGCCTCCACAGGCGATCGTCAATCCCCGGGTCTCTACGATGGTAACCGCTCAGATCGTCAGTTGCCAGGGCTCCCGCATGGGGCGCCACGCGTGCCGGCCGGCCTCCTCGTCGCCGAGGAACTCCTGGGCGGCCGGGTCCCAGCGCACGGGCCGGCCCACCCAGCGGGCCACGTTGCCGATGTGGCAGACGTTGACCGAGCTGGTGCCGATCTGGGCGTCGGCCACGCAGGGACGACGGCTGCGCACACACTCGACGAAGTTGCCGTAGTGGTTGCGGCTGTCGTAGAGGCGGACCTCATCGGGCTTGAGCTGCACCTCGGCCAGGGAGGGCGGATCGGTCTCCAGCCCCCCGCGCCACACGCTCACCGTGCCCTTCGTGCCCTTGAAGACCACCAGGGCGCTGCGCCGCGAGCTGCTGCCCCAGCCGCCGTCGCTCGACTCGAGCAGCACGCCGTTGGCGTAGCGGTAGGTGAGCATCTTGAACCCCTCGGTGCCCGGCGGATAGACCTCCACCGGCCCCGAGCCGTCCATGCCCAGCCCCCATTGCACGATGTCGTAGTCGTGCGCTCCCCGGTCGGTCATCAGCCCGCCGGAATACTCGCGCCAGTTCCACCAGTGCCACAGGTCCACGCAGCGGTCCTGGTGATAGGGGGCCCAAGCGGCCGGACCGAGCCACATCTCCCAGTCCAGCCCCGGGGGCACGGGCTGGCCCGGCAGGTTGCACCACTTGGAGGTGCCGCCGGGTTCGGCGAACACGCTTTTGACCTCGCCGATGTAGCCGTTGCGCACCAGCTCGCAGGCAAAACGGAACCGCGGGTCGGAGCGCTGCTGGGTGCCGGTCTGGAACACCCGGTCGTAGCGCTCGGCCGCGGCCTGCACGGCCTGGGCCTCGCGGATGGTGAGCGTGAGCGGCTTCTCGCAGAATACGTCCTTGCCCTGCCGGCAGGCCTCCACGCACATCAGCGCGTGCCAGTGCTCGGGGCTGGCGATGAGCACCGCGTCGATGTCGTCGCGTGCCAAGAGGTCGCGAAAATCGGCATAAGGCTTGGCGCCGAAGCGCTGGGCGATCTGCTCGCGCCGATCCTGGTAGCAATCACAGGCGGCCACGCACTGGGCCCCCTGCGAGATCAGGCCCTGCAAGTCGGCCGTGCCCCGGCTCCCGCAGCCGATAATGCCCAGGGCGATGCGCTCGCCGGCCGGCGGCGCTGCCTCAGCGCCCAGGGCCCTCGATTTGACCAGCAGCGGCGCCAGAGCCCAAGCGCCCGTGCTGCGCAAGAACCGCCGCCGGCTTAGCCGCGAAGATAAGTGGCTGTTCATAAGTCAAGTCTCCTCAGGCAACAGTCAACTCCATAATAGTCCGACACACGTGAAGTGTCGAGTTGGGTGCCACTGCTGGCTTGTCCAGCAGTGCTGCGGCCCACGAACTGCAAGCGAGGAAATACGGGTGGACAAGCCACCCGTGCCCCCCCACAGTTCAGCCGTGTCGGACTGATAGCATAAATGTTCATAGATGCCACGGTTCGCGCCACGCCCGGCTGAGCCGGCGCGCAGCCTCCGGGTCGCCCACGATCTGTTCGCGCACGGGGTCCCAGACGATCTTACGTCGCGAGCGGACGGCGATATCCGAAATGTGGCTGATCGCATCCGAGCGCACGGCATCGTCGATGTTGCTCACCGCGTCGTGGTGTTCCCTGACGGACTGGGCAAAGTTCGCGCCGTGATTGGAGCTTTCCATCAGGTGGACGTCGTCCGGGCCGAGCTTCAATTGCAGCAACGAGGCCGGCTCCGCCTCGATCCCGCTGCGCCGGATGCCCACCCAGCCCTCGGTGCCGACGAACTTCGTGTAGTTGCCGCCGGGACGGAAGCTCATCTTCACTCCGTTGGCGAAACGGATTTGCACGTCCCAGTGCATCACCACGTCGTTGCGCCCCTCATAAGGGATGTGGGCCGTGCCCTCGACCTCCCAATTGCCCGCCAGATGGGTGTCGTAGCCCCAGACCAGGATGTCCAGCGGGTGGGCCCCCCAGCCGGCGATGAAGCCGATGGCATAGTCGTAGTCGTGCCACCAGGCCTCTCCGCCCGCGGCCTGGCCGCAGTAGGGACGCCAGGGGGCGGGCCCGAGCCACATTTCGTAGTCGAGTCCTTCGGGCACGGGCTGGGTCTGGGGGGAGTTGCCCGGGTGGCTGTCGGGCGCGAGCACCACGATTTCCTTTACCTCGCCGATATAGCCGCTGCGCACCAGCTCGCAGCCGAAGCGGCAGTGGGCGCTGGAGCGCTGCTGGGTGCCGTATTGAAACACGCGGTCGTAGCGCCGGATGGCTTCGCGGCAGATTTGATCTTCGACGAAAGAGACGCCCAGCGGCTTTTCGCAATAGACGTGCTTGCCGGCCTGGGCCGCGGCCACGGTGTGGTGGACGTGCCAGTGGTCGGTCGAGGCCACACAGACCGCGTCGATGTCGTCGCGCGCCAGAAGCTCGCGGAAATCGGCATAGGCCGCGCAGCCGGCGCGCTCGGCCCAGCGGTCGCGCCGATCCTTCCACGCATCGCAGACGGCCACGACCTGGCCGCCCACGCCGCCGATCGCATTGCCGCGCCCGCCACAGCCGATCTTACCCACCGTGACCCGCTGGCTGGCCGGCGGGGCGCCTTCGGCTCCCAAGGCCCTGGCGGGGACCAAGTAAGGGGCGGCCAGCGCGGCGCCGGTGGTGCCGGCCGCACGACGAAGCCACGCTCGGCGGGTGAGCTTCGAGATTCGGGTCATGGCAAGCATCTCCTTGGCAGGAAAGACCATGGTGGCTGGGAAAGGCGCTGCCAGGCGGGAGGGAAGCGGCCCGGGTGCGTCTGGTTCCGGGCTGGAGTTTCTGGCTGGGATGGATCTTGGGGTTCTGCTGAGGCCTCGTAGGCCGGAACCAGCACAGCGCCGTTCCGGCGATACTTGGACCTTCTAAAGGTATTACTTCCCGGGGCTTCGCTTCGCTCCAGCCCCGGCCACCCGGGCCTGCGTATGGGATTGGGGAAACAATTCGTTTACAGGTTCTTGGTTCGTCCTGACGCCGGAACGTCACCGCTTGCGCGACTCGTTCCGGCCTACGTGTCTCGTTGCGGCCTACGTGTACTCGCTCCGGCCTACGTCTCCAATCCAAACGCTGCCCACCCGACGGCTACGCCATACTGTGGCGCGCAGCGGGGCACAAATCAAGCCTTTCCCCCCACCTGAGGCGAGTTTGTGGGGCCGGCAGGCTCAACCCGCGCCGGGTGGCCGGGGCTGGACGAACGCCCGAAGGGCGGCCGGGGCCGGGTGGCCGGGGCTGGACGAACGCCCGAAGGGCGGTTCGGAAGCCCCGGTTGTCCTCCGAGCTCGCCGTGTGCCTCGGGCCGCCCGGCCGCGGCTTCACAGGCGCCAGGGTTCGCGCATGGTCCGCGCCAGCAGCCGGTCGGCATCGGGGTCGTTGTCAAACTGTTCCTTCTCGGGAATCCACTTCAGCGGCCGCTGCATGAGCAGGCAGATGTTGGCGATCTGGCACGTGGAATTGGCCCGATGGGCCCCCTCGGGCGGCGCGATGGGCTGGCGGCGGGTTTTCACGCAGTCCAGGAAGTTGCGCACGTGGTCTTCATTGGGATAGCCCTTGCCGAACAGGCGGTCGGCCAGCAGCGACTCGGGCTTGGCCTCGATATTGCCGTCGTCGTCCACGTAGATCGAGCCCTCGGTGCCCACAAAGCGCACGTGCAGCGGCCACGCGCCGTCCTCGAACACCAGCTTGGCGCCGTTGGCATAATGGGCCACGATCGTGCCCTCGGCCAACTCGAACTCCACGGGCGAGGTGTCGTCGGCGTTGTTGGCCCACTGGCAGAGGTCCACCGTGTGGCTGCCCCATTCGGGGATCATGCCGCCGGAGAAATCGAAGTGGCACATCCAGAACCTTCGTGTCAGATAGGTGGCGTTGTACGGCCGCCAGGCCGCGGGTCCCAGCCACATGTCCCAATCAAGGACCTCCCGGGGCGGCTCCGGCTGGGCAGGCAGCGTGGCGTAGGGATGGTATTTGAACCACTCGGGCGGCGCCTTTTCGGCGTAGAGCGTCTTCAGCTCGCCGAGCTTGCCCGTCTGCGCCAGCTCCACGGCATAGGCGAAGCGGGGCACGCTGCGCCGCTGTGTGCCGCACTGGAAGACCACGCCGTAGCGCTCCATAGTCCGGCACAAGGCGCGGCCTTCGCAGAGGCTGACCGACATGGGCTTTTCACAGTACATGTCCTTGCCGGCCCGGGCCGCCAGGATCGCGGCCATGGTGTGCCAGTTGTCGCCGGTGGCGATGAGCACCGCGTCGATGTCGTCGCGCGCCAGAAGTTCGCGCAGGTCGATGTAGGCCGCGCAATCGCCGTTGCCGTACTTGCGATCCACCGCGGCCTTGCCACCGTTGCGCCGATCGGCCTGCACGTCGCAGACAGCGACCATCTGCACGTCGGCGTTGGCCATGAAGGATTTCATGTCCTGGTTGCCGCGGCCGCCCAGCCCGATCGTGCCCATCACGATCCGCTCGCTGGCCGGGGGCCGGCCTTCGGCGCCCAGGGCCGTGGACGTGATCGCATAGGGAGCAGCGGCCAGGGCCCCGGCGGTCTGCAAGAAGCGGCGGCGACTGATCGCCCGGCGTTTTGAGGTCGGCGCTGCCCGCGCGGTCTTTCTATGTGCGGCCATATCTGATTCTCCTCCAGTCAATCGGCTTCAAGAGTCTGTAACCAAAGGTGGTAGGCCGGAACAAGCGTAGCGCCGTTCCGGCGACATCTCTCCCGTGCGGATGCCGGAACGTCGTCACTTGCGCGACTCATTCCGGTCTACGTGTCTTGGGCATCCTCGCTTGCGCGACTCGCTCCGGCCTGCGTGTCTCCCTATCCTGGCTATCCTGTTATCCTGTCGATTACTTCATCCTGCTTATCCTGTCATCCTGTC
>CAYXPN010000102.1:14339-16180 GCA_964467075.1 uncultured Planctomycetaceae bacterium | reverse complement strand
CGGGCCGAGCACGGCCAGTGGCCCGAGGGGCTTAGCGTTCTGGTGCCCGACTACCTGGCCGAGCTGCCCGACGACGTGTTCAGCGGCAAGCTGCTGCACTATGAGCGTACGGACGAGGGCTTCCTGCTCTACAGCGTAGGTCCGAACATGGAGGACAATGGCGGCAAGAACGCCGCCCTTGACGAAGAGCAAGCCGAGTTGGCCCCGGACGGCTCCTCGTGGGACGACCTGCGCCTGCAAATCCCCACGCACCCCGCGGCGCAGGACCAGGGTATGCACGAACCAGGAGCATAAGAGCCTATCCCAAAACCTGTCGGGAGACCTTCGGTCGAGGCCAGTGGCTCGGTCGGGAGACCGCGCCGCACCGAGCACCTCTTGCCGGCCGACGCCGCCCCAGGTTGACGAGCAACCTGGGCCACCCGTGGACAGTCCCCACTGGCTCATCGAGGACTCTCCACGGCCGTCGCTCCCAGGCGGGCGCAAGGCGCCTCAACCGGGCCGGTTGACCGCGTCGAGCATGGCGATCACGTTCTCCGGCGCCACGTCGGCCAGCACGTTGTGGACCTGCTGGAATACGAAGCCGCCGCCCGGGCTGAGGATGGCCACCTGCTCCTGCACGTGGCGGCGCACCTGCTCAGGGGTGGCCTGCGAGAGCACATCCTGGGTGTCGCACCCGCCGCCCCAGAACGTCAGTTGCCGGCCGAACTCGGCCTTCAACTCCCGGACGTCCATGCCGGCGCAGGAAATCTGCACGGGATTGATGGCGTCCAGCCCGGCTTCGATCAGGTCCCCGAGCAGCGGGCGCACCCCGCCGCAGCAATGGAGCATCACCTTCACCTCGGCCAGCTCCTTGGACCGTTGCCACATGGCCGCGTGGCGCGGCTTGAAGAACTCGCGATACATCTTCGGCGAAATCTGCGGGCCGGTCTGCATACCCAGGTCATCGCCGAAGACGACGACGTCGATATAAGGCCCGACCACGGCGAGGAACCGCTCCAGATTGGCCAGGTGGATTTCCACCAGCCGGTCGAGAAAGCGGTGTGCGCGCCTGGGCTCCGCGGCCAGCAGGGCCAGGAACTTGTCGTTTCGATAGAGGAACTGCCCGGTCTCCAGCAGGTTGCCGCCGAACAGCGCCACGATGGCCCGATCCGTGCGCCGGCGAAGCTGCCGGGCCCCTTCGGCCATGGCCTCGTCGCCGAAACGCCCCGCCACCAGCGGACCGGGCGGGCTGGCAATGGCCACCCACATGCAATCGGCCAGCGCCTCGGGCAACTGGGCCAGGTCGTCGTCTTCCAGATAGGGCCAGTAGGTCTGCTCGAAGTACAAGGCCCCGTCGGGCATCTGGCCCACCACGCGCCCGCTCTCGGACTTGAGCACCCACCGGCCCTCTTCGCGCTCGGGCGCGGCCCAGACGGGCATCTGGCAGGGTGTGCCGTCGGGCAAGGTCCAATCGACCCAGTGTTCGTCTTCGTGGGCGAAACCGCGGCCCAGCTCGATGGTGTCCACCTCGAAGCGGTCGAGCACGTCTTCGTCGATCACGGCAAGCTGCTGGATGGGGTCGTAGACGCGGATCGGCCGCGGCTCCAGTCCCAGCGCCGCGCGGAGCCGCCGATAGGCCAGCGCGGCAATGCCCGAGGAGCGATGGCCGCCGAAATCCACGGGAACACGGTCCGGCTGTTGGTGGTTCAGTGCTGCGAGCACACGTTGCCGGGGGGTCATGGAGCAGTCCTTGGGTCGGAATCGCAGTATCGCAGTGTAGTGTAGTGCATTGAGTGGTCAGAAGCACGGAGTAGTGTATTCAGTGGTTGTCGTGTATCGAGCGGAGCGGTCAGGAGACCGCT
>CAYXPN010000102.1:0-14239 GCA_964467075.1 uncultured Planctomycetaceae bacterium | reverse complement strand
CACGCGCGGCTCTGCTCATTCGATGCCCAGCTCTTTTTGGATTCTCTCCAGCGGAATGCCCTTGGTCTCGGGCATGATGAGCACGACCCAGATCAGTTGGCCGATCATGCACAAGGCATAGAAGGCGAAGACGTGGCCGCCGGAGACCTCGGCGATCAAGGGGAACGTCCACGAGATCATGGCATTGAAGCCCCAATGGGTGAAGCTGCCCAGCGCCTGCCCCCGCGCGCGCACCCGGTTCGGAAAAACCTCACTGATAAACACCCAGATCACGGCCCCCTGGCCGAAGGCATGGGAGGCGATGAACACCAGCAGGCCGCCGAGCACGATCCACCCGCCCGTGCCGCTGATCTGGCGCTCCATTTCGCCCGCCGCGTTCTCGACCAGCGCACTTTGGGAATAGAAGGCGACGGCCGTGACTCCCAAACTCAGGATGTAGCCGATCGAGCCGACGAGCATCAGCCTCTTGCGGCCCACAAGGTCGATCACCGCCAGGGCCATGATGGTGAACACGAGGTTGACCGTTCCCAGGCCCACCCCGCTCAGCAGGCTGGCGCTGCTGCCGAAGCCCGCGGTCTCGAAGATGCGTTTGGAGTAGTAGAGGATCGCATTGATGCCGCTAAGCTGGTTGAAGGCGGCGATGGCAAAGGCCAGCAGGATGGGCTTCCAGTACTTCCGCTGGAAGAAAGGCTCGCGCAGGCTGTCGCGTTCCTGGGCCAGCGACCGGCGAATCTCTTCCAGCTCCGCGTCCACGCTTTCGTCGCTCGCATCGGTGCCCACGCGCTGCAACACGGCCCGGGCCTCGTCCTCCTGGCCGGTAGCCACCAGCCAGCGAGGGCTGCGCGGCGCGAGGAACAACAAGAGGAAATAGACGGCCGCGGGCACCGCCTCCACGCCGAACATCCAGCGCCACTCGACCTCGCCCAGCCCCAGGGACCCGATCGTCAGGTTCGACAGGAAGGCCAGCAGAATGCCGAACACGATATTCAACTGCGCCAGGGCCACCAGCCGGCCGCGAACCTTCGCCGGGGAAATCTCCGCGATGTACATGGGCGAGACCACCGAGGCGCCGCCCACGGCCAGCCCGCCGACGAACCGGGCGATCACGAACGAATACCAGTCCCAGGCCAGGGCGCTGCCGATGGCCGAAACGAAGTAGAGCAACGCCAGCATGAACATCACCGCGCGCCGCCCAAAACGATCGGCCGGTTTGCCCACCGCCACCGAGCCGACGATCGTGCCGATCAATGCGCTGGCCACCAGGAACCCGTGCCAGAACCTCCGGGCGGTCTCGCCGAGCCCCTGCACCGGCTGAAACAGCAGCTCGAGCCGCTGTTCGGCGCCGTTGATCACGATCGTGTCGAAACCAAAGAGCAGCCCGCCCAGCGCGGCGATCAATGCGCAGCCCAGCACGTATGCGCGCGAGCTGCCCGGCGGCCGCATGGGTTCAAGACGCTCCATTGCCGTGCTCCTTCAGTGGTGATCCCGGCCAAACAGCCGTGTCCTTTGGCCGAAGCCTTGGAACTTCTAAAGGTATTACTTCCCCGGGGCTTCGCTTCGCTGAGAGCCCCGGCCACCCGCTGGTAGCCACGCTCGCCAGAGCGTGGAAAGCCCCGTAGCCACGCTCGCCAGAGCGTGGAGGGCGCGTGCCAACGTCTTGCTGACAAACGGGATATGCCACCGTCTGGCGGCGCCCACCATCCGGCCACGGTGGCTACAACGCACCAGGGCGTTCGCCATGAAGCCGCCAAGATACCTGGAGAGCGCAGCGGCCGCAAGCCGACGCCCCTGCGACTTGCCGTCAAACCGCTGCGCGCCAACTGCCGACTTGCCGCGCACCCGTGCCCCGCACCCGGCTCGCCGGCTCGCCGGCAGTTTGTATAATGGATGGTTTGGCGCCGGGTGCCACGGCTGGCTCGTCCAGCAGTGCGATAGAGTGCGTGCTTGCACGCACGCGGTCTTGCCGTAGGGGCGACGCATGCGTCGCCCCTACAGGACGGCTGCACGTCAACAGCCACCGCGCAAAAGGCAGGAGCACTGGCAGAGCCAGTGGCACCCTTGCGTCTTGCAGCCGAAAAATGAGCCAGCCCCCGGGGGACAGTCCCGTTTGCGCTCCTGAGAAATCGACCCACCAGCGGGCTGAAAGGTGTGCCCGGCGCTGATTGCCGCTGTCGATCAGAAGGAACTGGGAAACATGCTCCGAGAGCACGAAATCGAAATCCGCGTGCGCTATCAGGAAACCGATCCCATGGGCCTGCTGCACCATGCCAACTACCTGGTCTACTTCGAGATCGGGCGCACCGAGTTGCTGCGGGCTGCGGGCGGCAACTACCGTCGCATGGAAGAGGAGGGGCTGTTTGCGGTGGTGGTCCGCGCCGAATGCCGCTATCTGCGGCCCGCGCGCTACGACGACCTGTTGCGCCTGCGCACCACAGTCCAGCGCGTGACCGCGGCCAGGATCGAACACCGGTACGATCTCCTGCGCGGCCAGGAGCTATTGGCCGTGGGCCAAGTGACTCTGGCACTGGTCGACCGCCAGGGCCAGCTCCAGCAAGTGCCCGAATGGCTGCACACGGGTGGGGAATAGACGCCCCAGATGGCGTACCGATCGCGTGCTTTTTTTGCCACACGCTTTCGCCGTATTCCACGCGGCTCGTTTTCCCCCCCAATCCGGCGCCAGTGCGGCGATTGGAAACTGCCTGCAGGTTGCCCGCTACTCTTGCGCGGGGCAGATCGCCGGTGGCTCTGATGCGCAAGGGCTTCCCCCAAGCGAGGGGCAGCCGGCGGGTAGCTTTGCGAACAAAACCAACCCAAATGCGGCTTTCGCGGGCGTTTTGCCTTGCCTACGGGGAGAAAAGGTCCGATAATTCAATTGCGTCTGGGATGAGTCGCAAAGCGTCTCGCCTTGGGGCGATCCGCCCCAAAAGCCCAGTCGCTTTTTTATGCGCAACCGCACCGAGGGCAGGCGCGATGTATCTCTGCTACATGGACGAATCCGGAACTTCCAGCATTCCGGGAAACACGTCTCATTTCGTCTTGGCGGGAATCTCTATTCCGATCTGGCACTGGAAGCAGTGCGACCGCGAACTCAGACAGATCAAGGAGCAATATGGTCTGGCAGACGCGGAAATCCATACCGGGTGGCTGTTGAGAAGATACCTTGAGCAACACAGGCTGCCCAATTTCGCCGCCTTGCCCAAGAGCCAACGGCGCAGCGAGGTGGAGAAGCTGCGGAGAGCGGAGCTGCTCCGCTTATAGGGCCGGCAGACCAACAGGCTTTACCGCCAGACAAAGAAGAACTACCAACATACCGCCGACTATATCCACCTGACTTACCAGGAGCGCAAGAGCTTTGTGCTGGACGTGGCTGAGCGTGTGGCCGACTGGGGGTTTGCCAGACTGTTTGCAGAGTGTATCAACAAGGTGCATTTCGACCCAAATCGCACCGGACGGTCGGTTGACGAACAGGCGTTCGAACAAGTCGTTTCACGATATCAACAGTACTTGCAGGCGGTTTCCAGCGTGCCCGCTGAGAAGGCATTTGGCTTGCTCATTCACGACAACAACCCGACTGTAGCGCGGAAACACACAGAACTAATGAAAGCATTTCATCGCTCCGGTACCCTGTGGACTCAGGTCGATAATATCATTGAGACACCGCTTTTTGTGGATAGCCAGCTTACGGGGATGGTTCAGATCGCGGACCTCTGTGCCTATGGCCTGCGACGATACTTGGAAAACAACCAAGTCGACATATTCGAGAGGATCTTCTCACGAGCCGACCGACGGTATGGTCGAGCCGTCGGCGTCCGCCACTTCACCAATCCCTCATGTGATTGCACGATTTGCACTGAACACCGCCCATAATGTCTTGACGTATCGTGCGCTGGCGTGCCGGCTTAACGTGGACCGGAATACGCAGCGTCTTCAGCCAACCGCCGGGTGGCACGCCCTTCAGCGCCAGCGATGGGCGTGGTGTTGTCTGTTGCCACTGGTCCGCTAGCCACGCCCTTCTCAGGGCGTGCCTTCCGCCGTGCTGCTTGCCACGCTTTTCCAGGGCGTGCCACGCACCGTGCTGCTCGGCGCGCCCTTCTGAGGGAGTGCCTTCCGGGGTCTTACTGTTGTTCTGTCGCCCCAGGCTTCTCTTGCGCCGGACCCGTCTTGCCGATGGCCACCAGGTGGCTCGAGGTGGCAATGTAGAGGGTATCACCCACCGCCACGGGCGAGCCGTAGACGGACTCCTCCATGTTGTTCTCGGCCAGGAGCTTCTGTTCGGCCGACAGCTCGAACACACTCACGTCGCCGTCTTCGTCGGCCACAAAGATCTTGCCGTCGGCCACCAGGGGCGAGGCCCAGACCGAGGCCAGCGTGTCGTAGGTCCAGTGGGCCTTGCCGCTGCGCGCGTCCAGGCAGTGGACCATGCCGACCAGATCGGTGATCACCAGCAGCCCGTCCTTGATCGCCGGCATGGCCAGGGTGCGATGGAAGGTTTCTTCGAAGTCCAGGCGCCCGTCGGCGTTCTGGTCGAAGCCGGTGTATTGCCACAGCGCAGCGGAATTGGGATTCGGGCGCACGGTCTCGCCGGCCTCGGCATCCACCGCGCAGATGCGGCGCGGCGCGACCGGCTTGCCCTCGCGGTCCAGGACCAGCTCCGGGCTCACGTCGCCGCGGCGCGCCGGATCGACGCACCAGAGCCGGCCGGGGGCCTCGAGGTATTCCGGATCGTGGCCGGTGGCCACATAGACCTTGCCCTCCCAGACGACCGGGGCGGCAATCAGATTGGCGCGGTCTCCCATGCCGCTGTCTTTCCACACCGAGGCCTTGGGGTTGCAGTCGAACTTCCAGAGCAGATCGGGGCGGCGACCGGCGGTGGGTTTGGGGTCTTTCAGATCGGCCGGCTCCACCAGGAAGCTGTAGACCCAGCCGTCACCGCCGGGAAAGATCGCCTGGCCCACCCCGTCCAGCACCGCATAGGCCGGCGACGACCACTGGCCGTGCAGGATGTTGCGGCCCGGCGAGTTGTCGGCCCAGATCAGCTCCCCGGTGTGCTTGCTGAGCGCAATGAAGCTGGGCGCCTGGGGAGCCGGGATGTCTTCGTGGAACTGATCCACGCCGTTGGAGGTGTTGACCAACAACAGGTCGCCCGCCGCAGTGACCGAACAACTCGACATGTTATGCGGCACCACCCCCAGCCGGCCGAGCATGTCGAACTGCCAGACAATGTCGGCCTCGTCGCGGTCCACAGCCGGCTCGTCGCTGTATGGCCCATCGTTCTCATTGTCATAGAACCCCATCGCATCCAGACAGAGCACCTCGCAGCGGTTCGTGACCACCCACAGGCGCTCGCCCTCGACCAGCGGCGCGCAGCAGAGCCCCTGCTCGGGCCAGTCGAGGGCCCGGCCGGCCTCCAGCTTGGGGCGCGAAAGCTGCCATCCGAAGCGCCCGTCGCTCCGCCCGAAACAAATCAGGCAGCCCAGGTCCACCTCCTTAGGCCAGCGCCGCACATAGCCCGCGCCGTTGTTCGTCGCACAATAGACCGACCGGCCGGCGACCACGGGCGTGCCGTAGCTGACCGAGCCCAGGCGGGCCACCCAGCGGATGTGTTGCGCGTTGCGCCGGTCCCACTGGCCCGTCTCGTAGTCGAAGCTGCCCACGTTCCACTCGGCGGGCAGATCGTGTGCCTCGGACACGTTGTTGCGTGTGGACGAGCCGCCGAACTGGGGCCAGTCCGCGGCCCGAGACACGCTCATCGAGTGGACATCCCAGCCCACCACGGCCCAGGCCAGAGCAATCGCCAGCAGCCGGACCACCGAAGGCAACAATCGCTGCAATGCGCGATTCGTCTGCTGCATCGTCAGTTCCCCTGTCAATCACACGGGCTAAACCACGGTGCGCAATGCGTTAGGCGCGTAGGGCGGGTCAAGCCGTAGGCGCAGACCCACCATTTTGCGTGGTCGGTGGGTCTCGCTTTTTGCTCGACCCACCCTACTATCGCTCGACCCACCCTGCAGCCCTCCCCCTGTCAATCACGTTGGCGAGTGCCGGTGCCGGAACCTCGTCGCCAGGGCGGCTTGTCCCGGCCTACGTTCTCTGCGCAGCCGGCGGCGAACTCAACCGTCTTCAACGATCACCTCGTCGGCCGGGTCGAACTTGGGCACTACGAAGATCAACACGGTCATCTCACCGATCGCACGGTGGCGCACGCCCGGCGGAATGTAGATGCACAGGCCCGGCCGTAGCGGAACCAGCTCGTCGTCCAGCTGCATGCGCGCCTCCGGCCCACATTCCAGGATGTAATACGTCTCGCTCAGGCCGCGGTGGTAGTGGAGCTTTGCGTCGGTGGTGATGCGCGTGCGATGGACCGTGGCCGGCAGTTCGGCCACGTCGCCCAGGGCCCGACGGGCTGTGCCGCAAGGGCAGGCCACACCGGGCAACTGGTCGAAGTCGATGATCCGGTAGCGTGGGTCAGGCATAGCTGTCGGTTGCTCGGTGGCGGGGTGCGGGGCAGGTGCGGCCCAAGCGCTGGTCAGGCGGTGTGGCCTGAACGCCGCGGAAGGCATGGGCAAGGGTCGGACGCGCCCAGTTGCACGGGTTCAGGGCGAGCCGTCGAGCCGAAGTCCTGCCAAGGTAGCTCGACGGTGGGGCAGGTCTCTCTTGGGGGAGGGCCGCCTCTCACCATTCTCTTGTTGTTGGGGAAAGCCCGCGCCGCGGCAAGAGCCGCGGATGGTACCGTCGCAAAAGGGCTGTTTGCTCATCTTACCCAACAGGACTCCGCGAGGAAACACACTCGCCACCGGCGCACCGTCCGGCAGGCAGGAGTAACTTTGGGGGATTAAACAAGTCGGGGACCGGGGGGCGAGTTTGCGGCCTGGTGTGGCGTCTTAGGACACTCCCGGGCCCCATCGGGCCCGAACAATCGGCAAACCTTCGCTCGTTTGCGGTATGCCGCTGCTCATCAAGCGGATCAGCGCCTGGCGCGGACCCGGACAATCCGCAAACTTTCGCCCCTTTCCGGGGTCGGCAAGGTTTACCTGACACGAGTTGTAAGTCTTTTGGCGAAAACAGGTTCCGCGTGTTCAAGGCATCTTCCCGGCACAGCCGATACCGTATCTGACCTTCAGCGAAAGGCGCGTGTCGAACTCGGCACGCTCGAAGGGTGCGCCAGGTGGCCGCAAGGGATTCAGATCGGGCCACGGAAGGGCTCGACGGTCCTGGTGCAAAAAACCGTGCGAACTGCGCGAGCTGACCCACCTATCTCCGCCGCGATGGCACAAAATCGGGGCGGGCCCGCCTTGCGCGATCGGGTCTGTCCTGGCCGTCCTAGTGCTCACGAGAAGCACGTTGGTTGGCGGTCGGCACACTTGAGGACGGGCGCAACCGCAGTTCTCAGAAAAGGAGTTGGTGTTCCATGAAAGGAAAACTGTTCGTTGGAGCGCTGCTAGTGAGCCTGGCCGTCGGCAACCAGGGGTTCGGTTTCGAGCTGATGGGCCGGATGCTGGGACTCAATAGCGGCGGATGCTGTGAGCCGGCCTGTTGCGAGCCCGCTTGCGAGCAGCCCGCCTGCGAGCCGGCCTGCGAGCCGGCCTGCGGTGATCCCTGCTGCAAGCCACGCTGCGACCTGTTTGCCGGCCTGAAGGGCCTGCTGGGTCGCAAGAGTTGCTGCGACCCGTGCGCCGGCGTTGCTGCCTGCGAAGAGGTCCAGGCCTGCTGCCCCGAGCCGGCTGCCTGCGAAGAGGTCCAGGCCTGCTGCCCCGAGCCGGCTGCCTGCGACCCCGCCTGCGGCGATCCTTGCTGCAAGCCCAAACGCTGCCGCCGGCCGTTGCTCGACGCCCTGCACGGCATGTTCGGCCGCAAGAAGTGCTGCTGCGATCCCGGCTGCTGCCAGCCCGCCGGCTGCGGCGCCGTGATGATCCAGGGCGGCGGAGAGGCCACCGGGCCCGCTCCCGCCATGGCCCCCGAGGAAGAGGCCGCCCCGCTGCCTCCGGCCCCCGTGGCTGACCCCTCGGCGATGGTCCGTCCCCCGCAGACGATCCTCCAGGCCAGCCGCCGAGTGGTCCTGCCCTACTGACCTGACGTCACGCCGACGACAGCCTCTTAGCAGACCGACCTTGCCAACCACTCACCTGCCCGGGCCTTCGCGCAGGCTCGGGCAGGCCCTTTTCTTGACCGGCCCGGCCACGGGGCCGCCCGCCCAGAGCGGCGCCTCGCCCAGGCCCCGCCTTGCCCGCGCGGTCAGAGACACCTGCCGCTCAAGCCCGTCCCTCGGGCGAGTGCTGGGCGGCTGGTGGCACAGATTTCCGGGTCGCGTGGTTTGGGACGGGTGTTGCCACCGTCTCGAATCGGCTATGCTTAATCCTCAATCTCGGCCCTCCTCGTCCGGCCTGTGTATCACGGGGGGGCCTGGGACCGAGTCCAAAGGCGAGGGACACACGGCAGACCGAGCAAAGCGCCGTGTTGGCCGTAGTTGAGGGAGGAAACCATGGACTGGCAAGGTGCGATGCTGCTGGCGGCCGAGGAGTTTCCCTGGGGCACCGCCATCGCGGTGGCGGTCGTCGTGGGCCTGGTCGCCCTGGTCTTGGGCCTGTTGGGCGTGATCTACTTCCCGATCTGGTTCCGGGCGTACATGTCCAACGCCGATGTGAGCTTCTTCAGCCTGATCGGCATGAGCCTGCGGCGGGTCAACTCCGGCGTGATCGTCCAGGCCAAGATCATGGCCGTGCAAGCAGGCATCGGGCCGGAAAGCGACACCGGGGTGAGCACCCGCCGGCTGGAAGCCCATTATCTGGCCGAGGGCAACGTGCCCAACGTGATCCGGGCCATCATTGCCGCACACCGCGCGGACATCGACCTGGACTTCGATCGGGCCGCAGCCATCGACCTGGCCGGGCGCGACGTGCTGGACGCGGTGAGAACCAGCGTGCTTCCCAAGGTGATCGATTGCCCCGACCCCCAGCGATACGACAAGCCTACGCTCAGCGCCATCGCCAAGAACGGGGTCGAACTGAGAGTGCGTGCCCGAGTAACCGTGAGAACCAATCTCGAACAGCTCATCGGCGGGGCCACCGAAGAGACGATTATCGCCCGGGTGGGTGAAGGCATGATCACGGCGATCGGTTCCGCGACAACCCACAAGGACGTGTTGGAAAACCCGGACAAGATCTCGCGGGCCGTGCTGTCGCGGGGGCTGGACGCGCAGACCGCCTATGAGATCGTCTCGATCGATATCGCCGATATCGACGTGGGCGACAACATCGGCGCCCGCCTTCAGGCAGAGCAGGCCGAGGCCGATACGCGTGTGGCCCGCGCCAAGGCCGAAGAGCGCCGCGCCCTGGCCCTGGCCCGCGAACAGGAAATGAAGGCCCAGGTTGCGCGCAACCGCGCCCTGGTGGTCCTGGCCGAGGCCGAGGTGCCGATAGCCATGGCCGCGGCCTTCCGCGAAGGAAATCTGGAACGGGTGGCCAGACCTCGGTGAGCCCGACCCTTTCGTGGCCCTTGTGGTGCCGCCGTCTCGGCTGCACTGAAGCGCCCTTGCGGGCAAACGCCCGTACGCCCGGCAGCGCCGGGCTCTCTGCAGACTACTCGGTTCCCGGGCCCGACGTGTTCACCGCCGCCGACGTGCTCCGAGCGCGCGCGTGGCCGGGACGTGTCTCCGCGGGCGGATCGATGCGCGCGATGCGGCCGTGCGTGCCCAGGTGATAGCGGATGCCGCGCCAGCGCACGGTGCGTCCCAGCGCCGAGCTGAGCAGGCCCCATCCCGCGAGCAGGCCGGCCAGGGGGCCCAGCCAGATGTCGAACCAGCGGGCCGGGCGAAGCTGGTTTGCGAGCTCGGGAAAGTGGAGCAGCGCCACATCCTGGCGCAGCCGACCGCGCCACACAGAAACCAGGTACAGCGCCGCGCCGACCGAAGCGGCAAGCCAAAGCAACGCACCCCCCCGCAATGCTCCGACAGCCAGCGCCGCGATCGTCGTGCCCCAGGCCAGGTTCGTCAGTCCGTTGGTCAATAACCCCAACAGCCACCAGCGCCACGCATACAGGCGCATCATCTGATACTGGCGGCGCGCAAAGGCGAACATCTCCCGGGGCGTACAATCCAGCGGGGAGCCCACCACTGCGGCCGGTTCAAACCAGACGGGCGTCCTGGCGAGGCGGAACTGCCGGGTGGCGAGCAGATCGTCGCTCAGGGTCCCCTGCCAGGCCCGGCGAATCTGGAGCGCTTCGAACACCTCCCGGCGCACCGCCCAGGAACCACCCCAGATCAGGTAGTGGCTCCGCCGGCCCGACAACACCGCCACTGAGCAGTTGGCGCCATAGACCAGCAGGTTGGCCGGCGTGTTCTTTAGCGGCAAAAACCAGCGATAGCCGGTCGCCGCCCCGGCACGCCCGTCCTGAAGGCGCGCCAGCAATGCGCGCAACCACCACGGCCGGGGCTGGGCGTCGGAATCGACGAACGCCAGAAACGCCGCTTCAGGCCCCAGTTCGGCCGTGGCCGCTCGCAGATTGTGGACCTTCTGACCGCAGTCTCGCGCCACGCCCGCCACGACCAGTCGCGCGCGCACCGCGGTGTGCTCGGCCATGAGCCGTTCGATCACCCGGCAGGCCGGATCGTCGGCCTCTTCGACCACGAAGCGAAGTTCGAACTCGTGATGGTCCTGTGCGAACAGTGTACGCAGGTTCTGCGCCAGGCCGGCATCCACCCCCTTGCACGGCACGATCACCACGGCCCGACCCCGTGCCTGCCGGTCGTTCACCCTGCTGAGGCAGCTTCGGGTGTAACGGCGGTGCTCCCAGGCCTGCAGGGCGAGCAGCAACGACTGCGCCAGGGCCGCCGTGCCCAGGATCAAGTAGGCCCACAGCCAGACCGGTTCCATGTCTTGGCCTCTCCGTCTCAAACACGCGTCGCGCGGCAAGCAGCATAATTGCCCACGCGCCCCCGGGTCAAGATCAGCACACTGGCATGCACCGCAAGCACCGCAACCCTCTGCGAGCCCGCGCTCGGCCCCGTGCCTGCCGGCTACGCGCGCCGCACCAGGGCTTCGTAATACAGCAGTCCGGCCAGTGTCTTGCCGTCTCGAATCCGTCCCTGCCGGATCATCTCCAGCGCTTCCGCCCGCGTGCAGACCCTCGTCTGGATTTGCTCTCCTGCCTCCAATGCCGGCTCACCCGGCTCCAATTGCGTGGCCAGGAACAGGAACATCCGTTCGTCGAGAATGCCGGGCGACGTGTAGAAGGTGGCCAAATGCTCCAGCTTCCCCGCCCGATATCCGGTCTCTTCGGCCAACTCGCGCAGGGCCGTCTCGCTGGGCGGCTCGCCGGGCTCCAGCGTGCCCGCCGGCAACTCCAGAAGCGTCTCGTCCACCGCCACCCGATAGTTCTCCACCAGGCAAAGCCGCTCCGCGTCCACCAGGGGAACGATGGCGACCGCGCCGGGATGACACACGACCTGGCGCAAGTGGGACGATCCGTCGGGCATGGTCTGGGTGAGCGAGACCACGCGGAAACGGATGCCCTCGAAAAGCACGTCGGGCTCGGCCATGGCCGGTGTCCTCCGATTGTCGTGGCAGTGCGGCGATCCGCAGCGTGCTTGTCTTGTGGTCCAAGCAGCCGGATCAAGCCGGCCGACAGGGCTGCCGTCGTTGCCCAACCACGGCCGACCACGGACACCCTGCCGTCCCCTCCAAAAGCCCGGGGCGGCCAGCCCCTCCAGAGGCGCTCACGATGACCCCGGACAAAACCCCAACCATACCCGGCCACGGCGATTTCGACCAGAGCTGCATCAGCCACCACCGTGGTCTACACCCAAGGCTCAGGCGACTTGAGAGCGGTCGGAAAAACGGGGAAACCCGGGTGTCGGGCTGCGGCAAGGGCGTCTGACCGCGCCAAGCCGCACGGCCGGAACACCCGCGCGGCACGGCAGGCCGAACAGCCGCGCCGGCGGTCCGGCTTTGAACAGCAGGATGTGCGGCGACGGCGTTGCTCCCTGCGCTGCCGGCGCCGTGACCTAGACTTTCTTGGGGCAGTAGTGTCGGATTTGCGGGCGGGGGCCGGGGCCGGCGCAACCCCTGTGGATCGATGAACTCGATGCTGATCTCGGAACAAGCTTCGTCAGGTCGATCTTCGGCCGCGGCAGGCGTCTGCCGAGCAGCGCCGGAAGAACGGGTGCGCGCCCTGCTCGAAGGGGCCTTCGGCACACCGTTCTGCTATCTCGACGGCCCGACCGGTCAGCCGGTCGAGCCGGCCGCGCAGCTACCGCAGGTTGACTGGCAGTTGCTTGGCGCGGCCTGCCAGCGCGTGGTTTACAGCGGCCGCCCCGAATTGATCTATGAGGAAGCCCCGCTGCTGGCGCTGGCTCTGCCGCTGGGTGACGAGAATCAGACCGGCGCGCTGGGCGCAGGGCTTTTCCTCAGCCGCGCGGTGCGCGACCGCGACGACCTGGTACAGCCGGCCGCGGGGGTGGGCGTCGCCACCGAGGAGCTTGAGCGCTGGGCCGCCGGACGCACCGTCTGGCAGCCCGACGCGCTGATGCGCATGGCCGAGCTGGTTCTGCTCCAATTGCAGTCCAACCGGCGCATCAAGCAGCTCGAACAGGAGACCGAGGACCTCTCGTCCCATCTGGCCTCGACCTACGAAGAGATCAGCCTGCTGCACCGCCTGACCGAGAACCTGCGACTCTCGCAGGGCGATGAGGAGCTGGGCCGCGTGGCCCTGGAGTGGTTGCAGGAGGTGGTTCCTGCGCGCGGGCTGGCGTTGCAATTGCTTCCCTTCTCGGGCGAAACACGCGCCCTGACGCACCAGTTCCGCAGCGAGCCGCTGCTGTTGACCCGCGGCCGGTGCCCGTTGGACAACGGGCAGTTTTCCGAACTGATCGCCCACTTCGGCGCCGAGGTTCGCCGGCGCCCGATCGTGGCCAACCTGCCGGTGACCCAGCGGGCCGGCTGGCCTTGTTCGGCCGTGCGCCAGTTGATCGTGGTGGCCCTGATCGAAGGCGACAATCTGTTCGGCTATCTGGCGGCGATCAACCACGTGGACGACGCGGAGTTCGGCACGGTGGAGGCCAGCCTGCTGAGTTCCGTGGGCGCCATCCTCGGCATCCACAGCGGCAACATCGAGCTGTATCGGCAGCAATCGGAATTGCTCGCCGGGATCGTGCGTGCCCTGACCTCGGCCATCGATGCCAAGGACCCCTATACCTGCGGCCACAGCGACCGCGTGGCGCGAATCGCCGTCCGGCTGGCCGAAGAACTGGGTTGCGACGCCAAGGCGCTGAATACCGTATATCTCTCCGGCCTGCTCCACGACATCGGCAAGATCGGTGTGAGCGACGCCGTGCTCCGCAAACCCGACCGGCTCTCCGCGCAGGAATACGAACATATCAAGCGTCACGCCAAGATCGGCCACCGCATTCTCTGCGACATCGCCAAGCTCGAAGACGTTCTCCCGGTCGTGCTCCACCATCACGAGTCCTGGGACGGCGGCGGATACCCCGACCGGCTGGCCAGCACACACATCCCGCTGATCGCCCGCATCGTCGCCGTGGCCGACTCCTACGATGCGATGAGCAGCGACCGTCCCTACCGCAAGGGGATGCCGGACGAGAAGATCGACGAGATCTTCCGCAGCGGGGCGGGCAAACAGTGGGATCCGGAAGTGGTCGAAGCGCTCTTCCGCGCGCGCGATGACATCCGCCGTATCGGCCAAGAGCAAGAAAACCAAGCGGAGCCCTCTCTTCGGCCGTTCGTCTGATCGGCCATCTTGCGATTGCCGCTCACGCCGGCCACCGCGCCTATCTGCCCGCCAATGGCGCCGCGTTGTCGCCGGGGCGCCTGACCCGGCCACCGGGCCGCGGCAAGCCGACCTGGGCGGCCGACCGAGGGAATCGCAAGCCGAATCAAGAAGCTGGCAAACTTTGCCGATTATTGCGACAGCAGCGATTAGTGCGAGTTTGCGGAGGGAAACCAGGCTGACGCAGATTTCCCAGATTGCCCAAATAGACTAAGCCTGCTGCTGCCCAGGGGTCCCGACGCTGCGCCGGCACCCAGGATCGGCCAACCGCGTGGGGGCCTACGCGGCGAAGTGGCTTGGCAACTCGGAGAAAACGAATCCGAGCAGGCCCGCCCCCGCCCCCATCATCACCACCGCTGGTCCAATCGCCTCCAAGGGGTCCGAAGCCCATGAACACCCGTTACCCAACCAACACCCTCTGCTTCGGGCTGTTGACCGCGGCGGTGGTGGGTGGCTGGCT
>CAYXPN010000101.1:0-16203 GCA_964467075.1 uncultured Planctomycetaceae bacterium | reverse complement strand
AGAGGTATTACCTCCCGGGGCTTCGCTTCGCTCCAGCTCCGGCCACCCGCCGGTGCGCTCCAGCCCCGGCCACCCGCGGCGGGGTGGCACGCTCCGAAAGGGTGTGGCCGGGGCGCCCGGCCGCGGGCGTTCACGCTGATCGAGGTGTTGCTGGCCCTGGCGCTGGCCGTCTTGTTGCTCAGCGCGGTGGGCATGGCCATCAGCATCCATTTTCGGGCCCAGTCGGCGGGTCGGGCCCAAGTGGAAGAGGCCCAACTGGCGCGCACGCTTCTGGAGTTGATCGCCGGCGACCTCCGCCGCGTGATCCCCTATGATCCGCAGCAAAAGACAAGATACCAGATCGTGTGGCCCGGCGCGTCCGGTGGCTCGGGCGGCGGGATAGACGAAGCGGAATTGGGAGCAGCGGCCGAGGCCGCGGGCTTCGAAGGATTTGACGACGAGGCCGCCGGACTGGCCGAAGCGGTCGAGAACCTCGGCGGCGATCGGGCCTCGCAAGGCGTCTCCACCGGTCCGGCCGGGCTGTATGGCGACGCCTGGGCCCTGCAGCTCGACATCAGCCGCCTGCCGCGCATGGATGCCCTGCAAGCGGCCTGGCAAATGGCCGACGCCTCGCTGGCCAGCGACAGCCTTGCGCTGGCCGGTACCGGCAGCGACTTGAAGACCGTCACCTACTATGTGGCCGAGACCACAACCGGGCTCGGCACGTCCGCAATGGCGGGCGCCCGATCCCCGGCCGGCTCGTCCGGAGCGGGAACGGCTGCAACGGGCCTCTCGGGCGGCGGCCTGGTGCGCCGCGAACTGGACCGCCAGAGCGCGGTGTTCGCTGTGGAGCAAGGCGTGCTCTGGGCAAGCGAACAGGACGACGACGTGGTGGCGCCCGAAGTGGCGGCCATCCAGTTTCGCTACTTCGACGGAGTCGAGTGGCTCGACGAGTGGGACAGCGAAGCGCAGGGCGGCTTGCCCATGGCCGTCGAGATCGGACTCTGCCTGCGCAGGGCCGGGGCCGAATCCGGCCTGCCGCCCGCCGCACTCTATCCCCTGGACGCCGACGCCGCGAGCCTGGGCAAGGGATATGCCGTTTACCGGCTGACGGTCGATCTGCCGGCCGCGGTGCCCACGTCAACCGCCATCGCGGGCACAACGGGCGGGTCCGATACGGCGAGCGACGCGGGCACCTCAGGTCAATTCGGAGCAGGAAGCCAGAGCGGCACCCAGCCCGCAGGCGGTCAGCCCGGCACCGGCGGCTCGGGCACTTCGGGGCAGCCCTCGGGCGGAGGAGCTTCTGGCCGCGGCTCGGGTGGGCCGCCTCAGGAGCCCGGACCCGCGCCGCCCGGCGGAGGCGGCACCGGGGGTAGCCGTGGAGGCGGCGGAGATTCGCCGCCGGCTGGTCCGGACCCCGGCACGGAGGAAGACGACGCGTCCGGAGGCGCCGCGCGATGAACCCGGATGACTTACCTATGTTCGTACTGTCTCGGTCTACCGTTCGTAGTGACCCGACTGATCGGGTCTCCCAAAAGACCGTACAAGTACGGTCACGACAAGCGGGCCGGGCCAGGCCTTGTTTCAAGACGGTAGCCACGCTCGCCAGAGCGTGGGGCGCCGCGTGCAGACGCCGTGAAACAGGGGGTCCTCCCACCGTCTGGCGACGGTGGCTACACCCACGCATTCGTTTTGAAACAAAGCCTAGCTCGCGGGCCATGGTGCTGGTGGTGGTGCTGGTGGTGATTACCATGCTCAGCCTGGGCGGGTTCACGCTGGCGGAGTTGATGCTCTGCGAACGCGAGGCCGCGGACCTGGCGGTCCAACAGGCCCAGGCCCAGGCGGTCGCCCATTCGGGCATCGAGGCGGTCGGTTGGCTCTTGAGCCAGGACGAGCAGGTGCAGACCGAGTGGGGCGGCTGGTACGACAACGCCCAGTTCCTCCGCGGCCGGCTGGTCGTCGACCAGGGCGTGGGCAACCCGCGGGCGCGGTTCACCGTGGTGGCCCGGCAGTTCCAGGAGAACGTCGGGCCGACGATCCGCTTCGGCCTGGAAGACGAATCCGCACGGTTGAACTTGAACGTGCTGACCCAGCTCGACGACAAGCTGCCGGGCGGCGCGCGCGAGCTGCTGATGGGACTGCCGGGCATGACGCCGCAGATCGCCGACGCGATCCTCGACTGGATGGACTCGGACGACGAGCCGCGCGAGTACGGCGCGGAACGGGAATACTACTCCCTGCTGGACCCGCCCTACGAGCCGGCCAACGGCCTGCTGAGGACCATCGAGGAATTGCTGCTGGTGCGCGATGTCACACCGGAGCTGCTCTTCGGTTGCGACCTGAACCGCAACGGCCTGCCCGACGCCGACGAGCCGGCGCCCGATATGCTGGCCGAAGTGGACAACTCCGACGGTTCGATGACCTGCGGCTGGGCGTCGTATCTGACGCTTTACAGTCTGGAGTCGAACCTCAGGCCCGACGGGCGGCCGAAGGTCTATCTCAACCAGCAGGACATGGAGCAGCTCTACAACGAGTTGGATGAGGCCATGGGCAGCGAGTGGGCCACCTTCATTGTGGCCTATCGGCAGAACGGCCCCTACACCGGGCGCGACCGCGCGGAGCGCGGCGCCACCGGCCGGCTCGATTTGTCGAAGCCGGGCGGCACGCCGCTGGGCAGCGTGCTCGACCTGGTCGACCAGCGCGTGCGCGTGCAGTTCGAGGGTGAAGAAGAGCGCGTGGTGATCGAATCGCCGTTCAGTTCAGGCCCGGGAGCGATGAGCGCCTGGCTGCCGGAGATGATGGACAACCTGACGGTGTACCCCTCGTCGGTGATTCCCGGCCGGATCAATATCAACCTGGCACCCCGGCGCATGCTGGAGAGCATCCCGGGGCTGGAACCCGAGGCGGTCGAGGCCATCCTCGGCCAGCGGGTGGAGGACCCGGTCGAGGCCCCGGCCGAGCAGCGCTACGAGACATGGATTCTCAGCCAGGGGATCGTCAGCCTCGAAGAAATGAAGACACTGATGCCGCTGATTACCGCCCGCGGCAGCGTGTTTCGGGCCCAGGTGATCGGCTACTACGACCCGGAGGGCCCGGCCGCGCGCCTGGAGGCGACCTGGGATGCCAGCCAGTTGACCACGCGCCTGGTGCGGGTGCGCGATCTGGGCCACCTGGGACGGGGTTTTGCGTTGGAGACGCTGGGGCTCGAGGCGTATTAAGATTGAAAACCGTAGCCACGCTCGCCAGAGCGTGGATGGTCACGGCGCTTCCCTGGTGATTTGTCCGCCGCCTGGCTTTCGGCGGCTACAGGCGACTGAGAGCGAGTTCAATCGCGTGCGTGCAAAGCACGCACCCTACGAGCTGACAGCCGCTGAGCAAAAACCATGCGCATGAAGACGCCTTCGCGACTGGCCGCCGTCGAGTGGGACGCCCACGAGGCGCGCATCGCCGTTGCCGCGCGGCGTGCAGGCCGGGTGGTGGTCGAACACGCCTTCACCGTCAACCTGCGCCCGGCAACCTCCGGGCCGCAGGAGGCGGAGGTGGACATCGGCGGGCGCATGGCCGCGGCCCTGGCGCTGCGCCATCTGGGGCGCATCGACACGCTGGTCGTGGTGGGTCGGGCCCAGGTGGAGCTGCGCCAGTTGTCGTTGCCGCCGGCCCCGGACGAAGAGCTCCCCACCCTGGTTCGCTTCCAGGCCTTGCGGGAATTCAACGAGCTGGAGGAAGACTGGCCGCTGGACTTCATCCCCCTGGAGCAGTCGGCCGAGGGCGGTCGGACCGTGCTGGCCGCGGCCATCGCCCCGGATCTGGTCGACAGTGTGCAGGCGACCTGCGTGCGCGCATCGCTGCGCCCGCGGCGCCTGGTGCTCGGACCGTGTGCGGCAGCCGCGCTCTATGCCCGGCGCACCGCCTACCGCCCGGAGACGCCCGTTTTGCTGGTGGGCCTGCTGGCCGACGGGGTAGACCTGACGGTGATGATCGACCGCAAGGTGGTGTTCCTGCGGAGCACGCGCCTCTCGGGGCGGCCCCTGGAAGGCGACGGTCTGGTGGCCGAAATCCGCCGCACCATGGTGGCGGCGCAGAACCAGTTGGGCGGTCGCCGGGCGGAAAGCGTGGTGCTCTACGGCAGCGGTCCCGAGCATGCCGCCGCGGCCGAGACGATCGAGAGGGCGCTCGGCCGGCCGGTCGAACTGTTCGATCCGTTCGAGGGCCTCGCGCTGGAGCCGGAGTTGCGTCAGGCCATGCCCGACGGTCCCGGCCGTTTCGCCCCGTTGCTGGGCACGCTGTTGGGCCAACTGGAGGAGACCGGCCAGGCGATCGATTTCCTCCACCCGCGCCAGCCGCCCCCACCACCCAGCCGGCATCTGCAATATGCGGCCGCGGCGCTGGGCGTGGTGTTGCTGGCGGTGGCGGCGCTGCTGTGGTACGGCTTTGAATGCCGCCGCCTGACTCGCGAGAACCAGGAGCTGGACGAGCAGTGCCGCGTTTGGGAACAGCGCGCCAAACAGGCCGAACAGACTCGCAAGAGCGTGGCCGATATCGAAACGTGGACCGCCTCGGACATCGTCTGGCTCGACGAGCTGGCCCGCCTGAGCCGCCGGTTTCCCGAGGCCCGGCAGGTAAGACTGCGCGAACTGACCTGCGCCGCGGTGGGGCGTCGCGGCATGATCGACTTGAACGGACTGGCCAGTTCGGCCGAGGCCATCAGCCGCGTGCGCGAGAAGCTCCAGGACGAGACCCATCGCGTGGTGCCCAGGGACAGCGGCAGCGCGGAGGGCGGCGGCCCATACTCCTGGCAGTTCTCCGCCACAGTGTCCGTCGAAGCGGAGGGAGTGCCGTGAGGCTCAGACGCCGTGAAAAGGTGCTGGCGGTGGTGGTGGCCGTGGCCCTGGCGATCGTGCTATGGCAGCTCGGGCTGGTGCTCATCCGCAGCAGGCTGAGCACGCCGGGCGTGTCGCTCTCCGACCTGCGGGCCCAGCGCAACACAAAACAGAAAGTGCTCGACGACCATCGCCGCACGGTCGAGCGGGCAGAACAAGCCGCAACCAGGCTCGCCCAGTGGCAGCGGCGCTGCCTGCCGAGCGATCCCGCGGCGGCGCGGGCCCACTACCAGGACTGGCTGCGCGAATTGATCGAGCGCCTGGATTTCCGCGGCCGGGAGGTATTCTCGGGCGAGCCGCAGTCGCGTCAAGGCCCGGGTGGAGTGCCGATCTACACGGTGTTCCCGTTTCGGATTCAAGGCCGGGCCACGCTGGAGCAGGTCGTTGAGTTTCTGCACGCATTCTACACGGCCGGCCATCTGCACAAGGTCCGCCGCCTGACGCTCTATCCCGCGGAGGGTTCCGGGCTGCTGGACGTTTCCGTCTCGATCGAGGCGCTCTCGCTGCCGAGGGCCGACCGCCGGGATACGCTTTCGGAGGTGCATTCGGACCGTCTGAAGCTCGACGACGTGGAGGCCTACCTCCAACAGATCGACCGGCGCCTGATGGAAGGGCAGCGGTATGTGGAGCGCGGCGGGGTGTTTGCCGCCTACGTGCCGCCCGCGCCGCCGCCGAGGCCGCCCGAGCCCCCGCCGCCCTATCAGCCGCCGCCCTCGCCGCCGCGCTTCGACCACTGCAAGTACACCAAGGTCAGCGCCATCCTGGAAATCGACGGCAAGCCGCGGGTCTGGCTGCTCGTACAAACCACCGGAGAGCGGCGGGAACTGGGCGAAGGCGAGGCCTTTGAGATCGGCGGCACGCGCGGCCGGGTGATTCGCATCGGGCTGCACGAAGTGGAGATCGAGCTGGACGGCGAGTACCGCCTGCTGGCCTCGGGCGAGACGCTGCGCGAAGGCATCGTGCTGCCCAAGTTGCCCGACTTACCCGAGTGAACCCGCCCCGGCGCACCCCAACCGCAGCCGAGCACTCGGGGAGCCGGCCTTTTCCACCGCGGGCAGCAGGACGCCGCGCCGCGGCCTTTGTGCCCCGCTGCCCCGAGCACCCGGCGCACCGCGGGGCGGGTGCCGCTGGCATTTGCGGGGCAGTCCGGGTAGACTGTATCCGCGAGACGGGCACCCCGAACGATCCGGCGGGTCCCGTCGCTTTGGCCCGGAGAAGCGAATCGAAAAAACACGTGCAACAGGCTTTCACTGTAGAAAGGAGCTCGAGATGTCCCATCGGAACGGCAAACCGGCACAGCGCGGAACCCCGGCTGCGAATCGGCGTGACTTCCTCAAGGCCGCGGCCGGATTGGCAATGGCGCCCTACGTGATTCCCGCTTCGGCATTGGGAGCCGACGGCCAGACTGCGCCCAGCGAGCGGATCGTGATGGGCGGCATCGGCATCGGCAACCAGGGACGCGGCGATCTGGGCGCCTTCCTGGGCCGCAGCGATGTGCAGTACGTGGCCGTCTGCGACGTGAAACAATCGGTGCGCGAAGACGCCAAGAAGCGCGCAGACCAGCGCTACGGCAACTCCGACTGCAAGACCTACAACGACTACCGCGAGCTGCTCGCCCGCCAGGATATCGACGCCGTGCACGTGGCCACGCCCGACCACTGGCACGCGGTGATCGTGATCGAGGCCTGCCGCCAGGGCAAGGACGTCTATTGCCAGAAGCCCGAGACCCGCACCCTGGCCGAAGGCCCGCTGATGGTGGCCGCGGCGCAGCGCTACGGGCGCGTGTTTTCCGGCGGCAGCCAGCGCGTGCTGCAAGACTACCGCAAGGTGGTCGATCCCTGCTGGAGCGGCGAGCTGGGCACGATCCGCGAGATCAACGTCAACGTGGGTCCCCTGCCGCGGCCGTGCAACCTGCCGGGCGAGCCGGTGCCCGAGGGGTTCGACTGGGAGATGTGGCTCGGCCCCGCGCCTTGGGCCCCGTATCATCCTTGGCGGTGCAGCGGGAGCTACTCGATCAACGGCCAGAGCTGGCGTTCGTTCAAGGACTACTCCGGCGGCGGCATGACCGACTGGGGGGCCCACCATTTCGGCGGCGCGACCTTCGCCGTGGGCGTGCGCGAGCTTGAGCCGGTCGAAGTCATCTACCACGACGAGGACGGCAAGAACTATCTCACCTTCCGTTATGCCAATGGCCTCTTGTTGCACCACAACAAGCCGGGAATGGGCAATCTCGACGTGGTCGGCACACCGGGCGAGAAGCTGCCGCCCAAACCCGTGCCCAGCTACAAGGGCCAGGGCGGCATCTACGGCGACTTCATCCACTGTGTGAAGACCCGGGAGAAACCGTTCCGCGACATCGAGATCGCCTCCCATACCGTGGCCGTCTGCCACCTGGGGCTGATCGCCTACGAGCTGAAGCGCTCGCTGAAGTGGGACCCGGCCGCACAGGAGTTCCCCGGCGACGAAGAGGCCAACCGCCTGCGCGACCGTGCCAAGCGCGAGCCCTGGGTGATCTAAGCCTTGTTTCAACACGGCAGCCACGCTCGCCGCCGCGTGGGGCGCGGCGCGTCGCTACGGCAATGGTGACCGTGGTGATTGTGAATCTGCCAAAAACCGGGGGGAGAGTCCGGCCGCTGACGCGGGTGGCCCGGCCGGGAGTCCGTGATTTCGGGCTTTTCCGGCCGGTTTGGCTGATTCAAGTTGACCCGCCGGCCGATAGGTCGTAAGAATATGGTGAGATGCGTTCATACGGTTTGGATTACCTCGTGGGATTCCCCCCCAGGCTCGCTCAAGGCCCTTTGGCAGGCAAAGTCGTGTCCGGCCTGCGTCGACTGCTGATCGCTGGTGTGGGCTTGGCGGCCTACCTGGTCGCCGGCGTGGCCGGGTACACAACCTGGGGCGTTTGCCCGCTGTGCAACGGGCAGCCACACGCGTGTGTGGACTCGAACATGGCGGGCGCCGCCGCGGCGTGCTGCGACTCAGCGAAGCATGGGGCCGGTGAACAGCCGCGACCTGCTGACGCCGCCGGGTGCGCGCGCTGCGCAAACCGAACGGACAGCCCACTCGCGGCCTCGTGTGCCCAAGGGCCGGTTCACAAGCCCCTGTGCCCGGGCGGCCACGCGTGTCCGGACGGGTGTTATCTGTGCAGTGCCGGCATCACCCTTTTTGCACATACGCCGGCTGTTGTGGTTGACGGTCTTAGCTGTCTTGGGGCGCTCAAGCTCTGCACCTTTCTCCGTTTGTGCGAGCCTCATCCCGACGAGCTGATCCGCCCGCCAATGGGTTGATCGTTTCTCTGCGGTCGCCGTGCGCGCCCCCGGCGTGACATGCTGCGCCCTTGGCCGTGCCGCGCTCCGGTCTCGCGGTCTTGCCTTCCCCAGGCGTCGGACCGCGGCGGTAAGAAGCGGCCGGCCGGTCGAAGCGTTTCAGCCTCCGGCGACGGAACCGTCCGGGCACGGGCGAGCCGGTAGATTCGGCCAGTTGCATTCCAGCCCAGTGCAGTGGTGCATCCATGCTCAAGCCTCGTTTACTCCCGTGGGAATACGGCGTGCGGAACCTGTTCCGCCGGCCGGGACGCACCTTGCTCACGCTGGCCGGCCTGACGCTGGTGATCCTGCTGGTGTTCGTGGTCGTGGGATTCATTCGCGGTCTGGAAGGCTCACTAGCCGTCAGCGGCGACCCGCGTGTCATCCTGATCCACTCGATCGGCGGCGGTGAGAACATGGAGGCCTCGTCGATTCCGGCCCGCAGCGCAGCCCTCTTGGGCGCCAGCCTGGAAGGGGTCCAGCGCCGTCACGGCGTCACCTACACGTCACCCGAACTCTATCTGGCCACGCGCGTGAGTGTGGAGGGCGACGAAGACGCCTCGCTGGGCCTGATCCGCGGGGTCACCTCAGGGGCCGTGCTGGTTCGTCGCCGGGTGCAGCTCCTCGAAGGACGCTGGCCGCAGAGCGGAGAGGTGATGGTCGGGCGCCTGGCCGCCACCAAGCTCGCGCGTCCGGCGGAGAGCCTCGCCGTGGGGCGCAGCCTGTTGATCGAAGGGCGCCGGTGGCGCATCAGCGGGGTGTTTGCGGCCGCGGGCTCGGCGCTGGAAGCGGAAATCTGGGGGCCGCTCGAGGAGTTTCAGCGGGCCATGAAGCGGGAAGACATCAGCCTGGTGGCCGTCACCCTGGGGCCCGGCGGCGACTTCGGCGCGATCGACGAGTTCTGCAAGGAGCGGCTCGACCTGGAGTTGCAGGCCACTCCGGAGACCTATTACTACGAGACCTTGCGCAAACACTACCGCCCCGTGCGCATGCTGGCTTGGATCGTGATCTGGCTCGTGGGCGGTGCCGGCGTGTTCGCCGGGCTGAACACGATGTACGGCAACGTGTTGGGCCGGGTGCGCGAACTGGCCATGCTGCAGACCCTGGGCTACGCGCGCAGCGCCGCCGTCGTCAGCCTGGTGCAGGAAGGAGCGTTGCTGGCGGCAGCCGGTTCGCTCATCTCCGCAACAGTCGCCCTGGTGTGGATCGACCATATGCCCGTGCGCTTCACCATGGGGGCGTTCAATCTCCGGATCGACGGCGCGGCGCTGCTGATCGGGTGCGGCGCGGGCCTGTTGCTCGGTGTGATCGGGGCCCTGCCGCCGGCGGTCCGCGCGATGCGCATGCCGATTAGCGAGAGCCTCAAAGCGATTTGAACGGTGTCCGTTTGGGATCGCAAAGGAGCAAATCATGAACCGAGTCGTTCCAGTACTGCTGGCGGGCGCTCTTGCCGCGTTGCTCTTCTCGGGCTGCGGCGGTAGCTCGAATGCCACAACCTCGACCGCGTCGAAAGCGTCCGTGCAACTCGACCCGTTGCTCGTCTTGGCCGAGGAGCCAGCCGGGGCACTGAGCGTGGCCGAGCTGCGCGAGAGTGCAAAGGAGGGCGACGAGGTGGTGGTGGCCGGCTGGATCGCGGGCAGCCGACAGCCGATCGTGGAAGGCCGGGCTGCCTTTACCATCGTGGACTTGAACGTGCCGCCGATGGAGTGTACGGCGACGCCCCATACCTTGTGCTGCGTGCCCAAAGAGGTCCTGCTCCCCAGGATCGTGCTGGTCAAGTTCGTCGATGAGCAGGGCAAGACCATCCTCAAGGACGCCCACGGGCTGTTGGGTGTCAAGGAGGGCGCCACCGTGGTGGTCCGCGGGCGCGTGCAATGTACCGAAGAAGGCGAAGTGACCGCGCTGCTTGCCGACGGCGTGTACATGCGCGGCGACTCGTACATGGCGCCCGAGGGGGTGGCCGTCCAGCAGGATACGCCCGAGACGCTGCCGGTCTTCGATACCGGACTTCCAATGCCCGAGTGATCACCTGCGGCGGCCGGCAGTCCAAGAGACGGCATCCACGCCGCACCGAGCACGCCAGTGGGCGATGAAACCCGGCAGGCCGAGGAAGCCTTGTTACAGCCTGAACGGGCTGCCGAAACCTGCAGAAAGGCCGACGACCATGAAACCGCATATCGAGGTCAGCCACCGTACCGACGATGGAGACGGCCAGACGGTGCGCGGTGCGTCTTCAATGCCGGCTGGTTCGCGCGTTGACTTGAGCCAGCTCGCCGTGCGCCGCCATGCAGGCGCAGAGACATCGACCGCTTGCAGTCCCCCGCGGCGTTCCCACCTGCTTACCCGCTATGTGCTGCCGGCCGTGCTGCTGCTGGGCTTCCTCGGGCTGGTGGGCTGGTCGGCCCGCGAGAGCCTGCTGCCTGCGCGAAAGGTGACTGTGATGCCTGTGCTCGTAGCGCGGACGGAGGTGCAACAAGCGGGCACGCCGTTGTTCCAGGCTGCGGGCTGGGTGGAGCCGCGTCCCACCCCCATCGTGGTCACCGCCCTGGCCGAGGGCGTGGTGGAGCGGCTGCTGGTGGTCGAGGATCAGGAAGTGGAGGCCGGCGAGCCGGTGGCCTACCTGATCGACGCCGACGCCAAACTCGCCCTGGAGGGCACAGAGGCCGAGCTTGCCTTGCGCGAGGCGGATTTGGCGCGGGCCCAGGCCGCGCTGGAAGCGGCCGGGAAACGGGTTGACCACCCGGTCCATCTCGAAGCCCCGCTGACCGAAGCCGAGGCGGCGCTGGCCAAGGCCGAAAAGGAACTCGGCGTGCTGCCGGCCTTGCTGGCCGCGGCCTGGGCCAAAGAGCGTTTCGCCCGGCTCGACTTTGAAGGCAAGACCGCCGCGGGCGGCGCCCTGCCGCAGCGCCAGATCGACCGGGCCCAAAGCGAACTGGAAACGGCGACCGCGGCGATCCAGGAACTCGAGACCCGTCGGGAGCGATTGCAGAAAGAAGTGGCCGCGTTGAGCGAACGCCGCGATACCCTGCGGCGCCGGCTCGAGCTGATGATCGACGAGCACGGTGCCCTGTCCGCGGCTGAGGCCGAAGTGAGGGCCGCCGAGGCCCTCGTACGCCAGGCACAGAATGCCGTGGATACGGCCCGGCTGCGACTGGAGCGCATGGTCGTGCGCGCGCCCTGCGACGGGCGCGTGCTGCGTCTCGTAGCGGCGCCGGGCACGCGCGTTTCTGGCTCCTCGTTCCCGGCACAGCCAGGGGCAAGCACCGTGGTCACGCTCTACGACCCGCAGAGGTTGCAGCTTCGCACCGACGTGCCGCTGGACCAGGTGCCGCGCGTGCAAGTAGGCCAGCCCGTGAAGATCGAAACCGAATCCGTGCCCGAGGGCCTGGAAGGCGAGGTTCTCTTCAAGACCGCGTTTACAGACCTCCAGAAGAACACCCTGGACGTGAAAGTGGCCATCAAGAATCCGCCGGCCGACCTGAAGCCCGACATGCTCGCTCGGGTCACCTTCCTGGCCGTGCCCAAGCCTGGTGCCGACAAGGAGCCGACAGAGAAACTGCGCATGCTGGTTCCCGCCGCGCTGATCGAGCAGGGCGAGGGCGGCAGCCGCGTGTGGGTGGCCGACCAGGCGGCTTCCCGGGCCCGCGCCCGCACCGTTAAGGTCGGTCAGCCGACCGGCAAGGGAGACCTGGTGGAAATCCTCGACGGCCTGAGCGAGACCGACAAGCTGATCGTGGGTGGGCGCGAGGGGCTCGAAGACGGCGAACGCATCGCCGTCAGCGCGGAGGACGCCACGCAAGGTGTCGAGATGGCCCCGCGGCGAGGCCCCTCCAAGGGAATTCGACGGATCATGCCCGGCAGCGACGCGGGCGCGTAGCAAGCATCATCGCGACAAGCAATCTCAGGCGATTTGCCCGAAAGGAACCCGATTCATGGCTTTGGTGGAAGTGATCGACGTGACCAAAAAGTTCCACAAAGGCGGCGACGTGATCCGGCCGCTCGACGGCGCTGCTCTGCAAATGGAGGCCGGCGACTTCGTCTCGCTAATGGGTCCCAGCGGGTCGGGCAAGAGCACGCTGTTGAATCTGATCGCCGGCATCGACCGGCCCACCTCCGGCCGGATCATCGTCAACGGCGCGGAGGTCACCCGCATGTCGCGCCGGCAGTTGGCCCATTGGCGCACGGCCAACATCGGCTACGTCTTCCAGACACACAACCTGATCCCCGTGCTGACGGCCTACGAGAACGTGGAGCTGCCCTTGCTGCTGCTGCCGTTCTCCAAGGCGGAACGGCGCAAACGGGTGAGGATCGCCCTGGAGGCGGTCGGACTGGCGGACCGCGCCGACTACTATCCGCGCCAGCTCTCCGGCGGACAGGAGCAGCGCGTGGGCATCGCCCGGGCCATCGTGGCCGATCCGGTGCTGGTAGTGGCCGACGAGCCGACGGGCGACCTTGACGCGGCGAGCACCGAGCAGGTGCTCGAATTGCTGCAACGGCTCAACCAGGAGTTGGGCACCACGCTGCTGATGGTCACCCACGACGCTGATGCTGCGGAAATCGCCCGGCGCCGGCTCCGGCTGCACGACGGCAAACTGATCGAACAGGAGCCCCACCCCGACACCGAGTTGCAGAGGGCCTGAGATGTTCAAGTTCTTTCCATACGTCTTGAAAAGCCTCTGGGGGCACCGCGCCCGTTCGCTGTTGACGCTCAGCGGGGCCGCGGTGGCCCTGTTCGTGTTCTGCTTTGTCGGCGGTATCCAAGAGGGACTTGACCGGCTCGGCGAGGGCAAACAGAGCGACCAGTCGCTGATCGTTTTCCAGCGCTACCGCTTCTGCCCGGAAACCAGCCGGCTGCCGGACGACTACGCGCGCACGATCGCCGGCCTGCCGGGCGTGGCGGACGTGCTTCCCACAAGGGTGTTCATGAACAATTGCAAGGCCTCGCTCGACCTGGTCGTCTTCCATGGCGTGCCCCCGCAGAAGTTGCGCAGCTTTCGCAACCTGACGCTGCTCGAAGGCGACTGGAACGCCTTCGAGCGAAAGCGCAACGCCGCACTGATCGGCCGGCAGGCCGCCCGACAAAGAGGGCTCAATCTGGGCGATACCTACACGCTCGGCGAGGTGACGGTCCACATCGCGGGCATCTTCGCCTCGCCCGTGCCCGTCGAGGAACGGCTGATCTATTGCCCGCTCGAATTCCTGCAATACACGCGCGGTTTGAATTCGGTGGGAGTGGTCACGCAGTTTGAAGTCAAACTGGCCCGAGGTGCCGATCCGCAGCGCGTAGCGCGGGCCATCGACGAACGGTTCCACGCGGATCGCGTGGCCACCGACACCCGGCTGAAAGGCGCCTTTGAGGCCTTTGCGGTGGGCGACCTGGCCGAGATGATCGGCTTGACCAACTACCTCGGCTACGCCTGCGTGATTCTGGTGCTCACACTCGTTTCCACCACCACCACGATGGCCGTGCAGGACCGAATCAAGGAACATGCGGTGCTGCAAATCCTGGGCTGCACGTCGGGGCGCATCTTCGGGCTGGTGATCGTCGAGAGCGTGCTGCTCAGCGCCTTAGGCGGGGTAATCGGCGTGGGGGCGGCACTGGCGGTGCTGGCCTGGGGCGGGCTGGCCGTGGCCACCGAGGGTGTGAACATCGAGTTCTGCGCCTCTGCCACGCTGGCCGCCACCGGGCTGATTACCGCACTGGCGGTCGGGGCCCTGGCCGGCCTGATGCCGGCGATTCGCGCGGCGCGGACCCACATCGTCACGTCGCTTCACGACGCGTGAACGCGTTTCGGCCCGGCGTTTCCCCGGGCCCTCAGCGCTCTGCCCCCAGCAGCCCGATCATGGCCTTGCCCATGGCGTCGCCGATCAGGAAATACGTCTCGGCATTTGAGTTCCAGTGATAGCCGTGGCGCGAGGGCGACTCGCCCGCGGGCCGGAAGAAGTCGCGTGTCTCCACACACGCGGCCGTGCCCCGGAACTCCGGCCGGGCCGCGGCCGCGGCCTGGGCCTTGATGATGCCCAAGCGCCGGTCGATCTTCTGCTGCCAGCCGCCGAATCCGCTGTTGGCGATCACAAACGGCAGGTCCTCGACCCCCAGGTCCCGGCGCACGTCGCGGATGAAGTTGACCATGTTCTCCTCATACTCGGCCACCGCGCCCGCGCTGCACCCGTCGTTCCAGCCCTGGTGCCATCCGAAGCCGGCAATCTCGTAGCCACGGCCGTCGTAGTCGGGAAATTGCGTCTTCAGATCGGCCAGCACGGCCTTCACGTGGCGGATCATCTCAGTGTAATACGGCCCGACCCGCCCGCCGCTCGTGGGCGGCCGGAAATCGACGGCCAGGCTCTTGCCGCCCCAGGCCACCTTGATCAAGAGCACGTGGTTCTCGAAGTGATCGCCCAGCACGTGGCCGAATTGCAGTTCCGGGCCGATGCGGTCTCTGCGCGCGCCGTAGCCGACCGTCAGGGGGCCCTGACGATCGAAATGCGATATCCACACGTCGTCGCGCACGCGCCAATCGCCGTTCTCGTCGACGAGATGCTTGAATCGCTCCGCGGTTGCCGGGTTCTTGACCAAGTACTCCAGGCTCCCCTTGCCTCCGTTTCGTTCGACGTTGCCGTGGATCGCGCCGGCGCCTTGCATGTTCGACTGGCCGGCCAGGATAAAGACCTTCACCGGGCTCGTGCCGGCCTGCTCCGCCCGTGCCGGGTGCGCAACCAGCAACGCCAGCACCAGCGCGAGCAGCACGGCGAGGTTCGGATTCTCCTTGAAGCCCATGGGAATCTCCTCCCAGGAATACGTGACCATTCAGCCGTGTGAAGCAACACGGCGGACTGAAGCGGCGCACGTAACGGATCACGCCCCTGCAGGCGACGCCCCTGCCCATGGAGGGCCACGCTCCGTCGTGGCCGGAAAACCGTCGTCCGCTGCTCCGACGGAGATCTTCCCACACGGTCCTCCATGCGGCCATTGTATTCGGCGGCCGCTTGTTCCGCCACAACAGCAGCCCGGATACACTGGCCTTCACGTAACACCGGAATGTCGCGCTACGATGTCGCAATGAAGGAACACCCCGCGACGTGCGGGCGGTGGGTTACTTTGTCAGCGCGTCAACCAGCCCGCGATTGCGGCCTCTGGTTCAACCTGACTCAAGCCGGCCCCGGCCGGGGCATTTTGCAGTACGAGGTGTGTGATGAGGGCCTTTGTCACCGGTTGCACCGGGCTGCTGGGCGGCAACTTCTCGCGCCTGCTGGCCGGCGCAGGGCACCAGGTCGTCGGGCTGCTGCGGTCCGCGGAGAAAGGCAAACGCCTGTTGGGCGATGCCCCCGTCCGCTTCGTCCGGGGCGACCTGCGCGCCGTGCCGGCCTTCGCCCACGAGCTGGACGGCTGCGACGTGGTCTCCCACACCGCGTCGTATTTCCGCGAATAAATCGCCGTGCGCAATTCGTGGGCGCCGCTGTTCTTGCGCTGTCCCCGGAAGGGCCCGGGACCGTAGGGGGTGGGTCGAGCGATAGCGAGACCCACCGACAAGGCAAAATGGTGGGGCTGTGGCGCTACGGCTTGATCCACCCTACGCGCTACGCGACTGGCAGCGAGACGAGTGTTCACAAATCGGGCATGGTAATTCAGCACCTCCATGCAGCCAGATTCACAGCCCAATGAGCCAAGTTGGGAACCCAACGAGCCAGGTTCGGAACCCGATGAGCCAGGTTCCGGGCCCAAGGAAACGACGCGCCGGACGAATAGACGTAGCAGGAACGCAGGAACAACGCCGCTTGACGCCACGTAGTATAAGCGATACATTGGCGCAGGGGATGGGTTTGCGCCCACCCGCTGGGACCGGCGGTCGCGGAAGCCGGGGGGCTGCGGTCGAGCCGGGGCGGTGTTCCCGCGGCTGGCTGCACTGGGGCGGGCCAGGGGCCTGGACTCACTGCCGGAGGGCCACGCGGAATCGCGCCCGGGGGCGCTGCTGCGGCCTGGGGCTAGTAGTGCGACACGGCTAAACTGTGGGGTGCCACGGTTGGCTTGCCCAACCGTG
>CAYXPN010000100.1:0-16298 GCA_964467075.1 uncultured Planctomycetaceae bacterium | reverse complement strand
CGAAATCCATCCTCAGAAAGCGCGCTCTAACTCCGGTAGTTAATTGTCTCGCAATGCCTAAGTGCGCTCTGACCCCCGATGCACCGTCGGCAGCCCCGCGCCACGCCGCGGGGCCCCGGCAGCAGAAGCCAGCGTCACTGTCGTGATCGGGCTGGAGACGCCGACAAGCCGGCTGCTGGATCACGGCGACTGGTCCGGAGGATGAAGCTGGCCGGTGGGGATGATCATCTCCGGCTGGTTGAGGCTCCACCATCGCAGCGCGAACGTCGGTTCGCCCTTCCCGGTCAGCTCGACCTTCAACGGATACTTCCTGCCTGCCTCGAGCCGAACTGGGGGACGGCTCACAAGCACGTCCGCTGCGTCGTCGCGCTCGGTGACAGGCTCGCCGAAGACCAGCTCCTGCCCGTCGATCCAGGCCCTGGCCCGGGTGTCGCTGAACTTGCGGTAGCCCAATCTGTAGTCGCCGCTGACCATGGGACTGAGCTGGCCGATCCAGCGGATGGACCAGGCCTCGCCGCGGATGGGTGCCTTGCGGTAGATCGCCATGAGCGGGTCGATGCGCTGGGCGACGAGCTGCTGGAAGTGGGCGTCGGCATAATACTGCCCCAGAACTCCGGTGCCGCTACCTGGTACGATCCTGGGGCTGGGCACGTCCGGGTCGTAGAGCCATCCGGCCGGCAGCTCGATTTCCTGCCTTTCTCGGGCCGGAGTGGGCCACGAAAAGTCGCTGAGCAACCCTACGTGCTGGATGTCGATTCCCGCGGCCTTCGCCGCCTCCATCGCCTGCGAGCGCGTGTAGGGGTCGGGGACGTCGAAGACATTGTTCTCCACGATCGCCGGGCCCTTCTTGCCGATGCGGCTTGTATTGCCCAGCACGTTCCAGGCCACGTTGTTGCGCACGACCCAGTAGCGGGCCCCATCATCCAGATAGACGTTGTGCCGGGCGGAGTAGTAGCGTCCCATCTGGTAACCGGTATGGTAGATATCGTGGATGAAGTTGTTGTAGAGCAGGTTGTGTTCCCCGGCCATCCACTGCTCGATGGCGCCGGTGTCGCTGGTCGAGTCGATGCAATGGCTTAGATCATTGAACTTGACGGCGTTGTTGCGGCTGTAGACGTAGGTCGACCGGAAGTCGCGGCCGGCCTGCGAGGCATCAGGCCCGGGACGGTCCACCACGCCCTTAAGGCTGATCCCGTAGCGCGGACCCTTGCGGATCTCGTTGTGAGAGATTTCGTTCTCACCGCTTTGCACGATCTTGATGCCGTGCCCATCGCTGTAGTGTTTGCCGAAGTCGAAGATGTAGTTGTTGCAGACCAGGTTGTTCCTGTTCTCGTACCCACCCATGGGGAAGCGGCGCATGTATTTTTCGGGCGGATCGGTCGGCTCGCGCACGTGATGGTTCCATTTCTCGTAGAACCAGCCGACCAGGTACACACCGTGGAGATTCATCCCCTCGATCCAGTTGCCATAGATGATGTTGCCCTGGGCATACTGGGTCAAGACCACGCCACACCAGCCGCCGCCCGTCAGCCGGCAATTGCGCACTGTGATGTTTCGGGCGTTTTGCAGTGTGACCAGCCCGTGCTGCGTCTCCAGGGAACCCCAGTTGCCGTTGCCGGCGTCGGTCTCGCCGAATGCCTTGCGGGACGGCTCGGCCTGGGTGGTTCCTGAGAGGGTCAAGCCCTGGAACACGATATCGTGTGCTGGAGTGACCGCGCGGTTCGGGTAGTGTCCTTCGGCCCTTCCTTCCACGTTGATCAGGCGCTGGGTTGTGGCCAGCACAACAACCTGGTCCTCGATCGGCGTGTGCTTTGGCAAGTAGTACACGTACCCATCGCGGCCCAGTGCCCACTCGCCGGGTAGGTCGATGAACTCCTTCGATCCGGCCAGGAAGTAGGGATCGCTGCGATTGGGCTTGTTCTTCACCGGCTCAAGCGTGATGATGCGCTTCCGGGGGTCGGCGCTGACCACGTGCTTGCAGTCGCTGCCCCAACCCATCGTGCGCACGAACAGGGTGTGGCGGGCATCCCAGTGGTCGGGAAACTGCCCCGGCTGGTATCGGAACTCACCGGCTTCGGCATCGACCCCTTCGTTGTCCGTCACAAAGAAGCCGCCGCCATGGTGGTCATCCACGGCAAAGTGATTCGGGTGGCGTGCCAGATTGCTGCGGCGGCCGTTCTCTAAAAGCGTCCACAAGTCGCCGCGGCCTCTGAGGCTCTCCGGCAGCCGAGCGCGGCAAATCCCGCCACGGTACTTCTCCCAGCCGACGATCCGCGGGCCGCCGTAAAGCACCGGCTGCTCCTGCTGATAGGCCATATAGACCACCTGGTATCCGTTCGTACCGCTGTCCTCCACGTCGAAGCGGACTCCTTCGGGCAGGAAATAGCTGCCGCCGCGAAGATACACCACAATGTCGCCGGTCATCTCCCGGTTGATCCGGCGCACCGCGTCGCGGGCCCGCGCAAGCGTGGCAAAGGGCCTTTCTTGCGTACCCGGGTTGCGGTCCTCCCCGTTGGGGGCCACGAACAAAGCCGCCTGGGGCCCATTGATCCGCAGCGGCGGCAACGGCTCTCGGGGCTCGACGCTCCCTGTCCAGGGCGTGTCGAACTGATCCTGAGCTTCGGCGACCAGGCCTCCGATCACCAGAACCAGACAACACGCCGCAACGACCGTGGGATGAGGGATCGCCCACCCGGCTTCATTGCGATGCGTCATCGTGCGGCCCTTTCTTGTCGATGCGTCGCCGTGCGGCCGCGGCCAGGCGCGGTCAGCATCCACAGCGCCGCGAGGAACTCGATGCCGAAGCCACGTATCGGATTCCGCATCGTCGTCACTCCCTGCCCATGGCGAGGAGGCTCCCGCCAGTAGTACTTGTTCAGCGTCCCCGGGTTCGCCTGAAGCCTACAAGGGACAAGCCGTTAAAGGCGATTCGTGGACACCCATCATTGTGCCCTGCCCCCGACGAGGGTCGCGGCGTCGAGCTTCATGTAGCGGATGCCGGACGTGCCTCGCCCGGTCCAGATCAAGTGCAGGTTCCCGCCGGTGTCCTGAATGATACTGCAGTCGGCGTTTTCGCCGCCGGCGGTGCGTTCGCGCAGTTCGAGCACTAGCTGCCAGTCCTTTGGATCGCCGCTATTGGAGACCGCAACCCGCATGAAGTGGCGCTGGCATCGACGACCCTTCGGACAGTCCGACTTGGCCGGGTCCATGGCGTCGCCCGACTGCGCGATGACGTGCCAGCCCTGCAAGGCGCCGCCGTCCAGATCGAGGCTGACTCCGGTGGGGGCAGCGGCGTGCATGGTGTTCCGCCTGTCTCCCACCGTACTGGTGAAGCCTATTTTCCCGATCGGCTTGAATGTGACGCCGCCATCGGTGGAAAGCGCGAAATCCGAGCCGTCGCCGGAATTGTGGAACTGGGTGCGCATGACGGCCAGGATTTCCTGGTAGTGCCCGTTTTTAGCATTATCAGGATTCAAGACCAGGAAGGCGGGGTTCCAGAACTGGTCGATGGCCCAGTGTTTGGTCCATTGGGCAGGATCGCCCAAAGCCCCTTTCGGAATATGGGAAGTATATCCCTGCCGCCCGCCAGTTTTGCCCTCCGACCATCCGCACAGCCAGTCCCCATTGGGATGACGGAGGGCGTTGCTCTGTTCTCCGGCCTGCAAAGACACAGGATCCCTGGAACCGATGGCATCAGAGACATCATGCTCACTACCCCAGGTGCGCCCGTTATCGGTGGAAACCCTCCATTTATGGTTATTGCAACAGCCGAGGTAGTAAAAGCAGTAGACGTCCCCGTTGGCCGCCTGCTGGACGGTCGGATCGTAGTACGACGACACGCCGCTCACACCGATGGGGTCGCTCCAGGTGGCCCCGTTGTCGGTGCTGATGACGGCGCTGATCGCTGTGGACTCGCCCTCTCCCTCACCGGCCACGCTGACGATGATCAGGTCGCCATTGGCCAGTTGCTCGATGTTGGCGGGATGGTTGTAGGCGGCACCCGTCTCAATCACCTTCTTGTCGACAATCGCCGATTGGTCGCCGTTGATCAACCAGTCGCCGGCGCGCGTGGCGGCAGCCGCTTCAGCCCTTGCCTCCGGCCCCGGTGCCGGCGTCGCTGCCTTCGCCCCTTTCATCCCACTCCGCCGGGTGGTCTCCGCTCCGCCCTCTTCCCCTTCGCCACCCCCGCCGCCTTCTTCGGCGCCTTCTTCGCGGCCGCCACCCCCGCTGCCTGACTCGGCGCCTTCTTCTCGGTTGCCGCCTTGCTCCCCGCGGCGGCGGGGGGTCGTCGCACTTGGTGCGGCGCTCTGGCCGCTGCTGGCGCCGGGCTGGGGCCGCTGGCCGCTGATGCTGACGGCCGTGCCGGTGTACTGTCCCGTAGTACTGTCGTTGTAGGGGATGACCTTATAGCCGTAGCGCCCGCGGCCAAGCTCCGCCGTGTCGGTGGCGGTGGTTGTGCCGGCGGGCACCTCCGCGACCAGGTAGGTCGGTTCGCCGTCCTCGAACATACGACGGTAGACCTTGTAGCCGGTGACGTTCTGCGTCTCGGTCCAGGAGACTTCGACGCCGGCCGCGGTCTGGCTTGCCTGCACGCTCTTGATGCGGCCGGGCCAGTCGTCGGGCAGTTGAGCCGGCGGTGCGTCGGCGATGAGCTTGTCGGGGTCGAGGATGTAGTACTTCAGCAGCTCTTCCCCGCGGCCGGTGAAGAGCAGGTGGATCTTGCGGTCGGGGGTCTGGATCATGCTGGGGTCGGCGTCCTCGCCGCCGACGTCTTCATGGAGCTGGAGCACCTGTTTCCAGCTCGAGGCGTTGGTCGGGTCCTTCGAGATCCAGACGAACAGGCCCCTGTGGCGCGCCGGATGGTTGCAGCCGGCCGTCACGTGCCAGCCCTGGGCCGGGCCGCCGTCCACGTCCAGGCTCAGCGCCGCCACGCCGGCGCCGCCCTTGGGGATCCGCGGGACGTCCGTCCAGGTCTTTCCGCCGTCGGTCGTCAGGTAATTCCCTCCCCAGCGCATGATGTAGATGACGCTCCGGCGGTCGGGCGTCAGGACCAGGAAGTCTCCGAGGATGCCCTTGTCCAGACCATTGTCGTGGATAGTGCTCCATGGCGCACCACCCGGAGTCTGCCCGGTGTAGTTGTCGGGGGGGACGATCACGATGGCGGGGTAACGGAACTGGCCCTCGCTGGCGAACCAAAGGGTGCCGTCGTGGAAGACGACCGGTGGGCTCATCGCCCAGCGCAGGTGTCCCTGCGAGGGCCGGGGAGCCCAGAACGGGTCGTCGCTGGTCGGGAACGGCCGAGGATCGCTCCAAGTCTTGCCGTCATCGTGCGAGATCATCATGCCCGACTGGGCCCCGCTGGGGTCGCCGTACCAGTAGCCGGCCAGGACCGGCGCGCCCGGCTTGCTGGGCTGGAAGATCGTGCCGAAGTCGATCTGCCGGTTCTCGAGCCGCTTCGGTTCGGCCCACTGACTTGCGCCTTTCTCCAGCCGCGAGAAGAAGATCCGGTTCTGCGACTCCGCTTCGCTCGGTCCGCCATTCCACATGAAGATCATCGTCCCCTCGCGTGTTTGACAGAGCATGGAGGGGTGGTTGTAGATGACCCGGTCGCCGTCCTCCAGCCGGGCGGACGACTCGGCGATGTTGAGCATCTGCCGCACAACAATCGCGTCAATGCGAGGGCCGCTGTCTCCCGGCGCGGGACCTTGGATGGTGTGCACCCAGGATTGCGCGGAAACCATTGGCGCGACGATGAGAACAACCGCTGCCGCCACAAAACAGGATTGCAGGTGACGCATGGTCTTACTTTTTGAACTGGCGGTCGCCGACCGCATGAATGTGCCCACCGTTCAGTGTCCGAACCAGCGGCGCTTACGTTTCCCGGGCGACAGTCCGCCCATCCGCTACTGCGGTAATACTACCAGGGTCGTTTTTAATTGTCAACCACCTTTTTCGGCATTTCTTGGGAATGGGGGCGGGACACGGTTTGCACGGCGAGAATTGGTCTTTGAGCAAAAGGGGGGTGAAGCTACTTTTGGGTCTTCCGGTTTTAGGTGCGAAACGCGGAAAACACGCAGCTAGCACTGCTGGTGAGCATCTCGCGTAGCATGGCTGTAAGTTATTGCAGCACAACCACTTAAGTCGCTCAGCAGCGCGCCACAAGAAAGCATTCTGCACCTAAAACCGGAAGAGCCCTACTTTTGTGCTCTTGGGGGGAGGCAGAAATCCACGGCAATATGTGAAACCATGGAAGGAGCGCGAAATGGGTAAGGAAATGGCGGCCCAGAAGGCCCGAGAGGTGCAGGAGGAGATTCGTCAATTTGCCGCACCCGGGCGCGCAGACGCCGGTTTTCCTCCGCCAGGCGCCGGTTTTGCCCGGCCAGGCGTTGATTTTCCCCCGCCAGGCACTCGTTCTTCCTCGCCAAGCGTTGCTTTTCAGCCGGCAGTTTTCGTTTCTCCGCGTCCATAACGCGGATCAACTTACACCAACTCCCCGGAATCTACCAAGGCCAGTTTGAACACGGTAAACAATTACAGTCAGTCATTGGCCACCCGGCGGCTGATGAGTGTCGTTAGCCCAGCGGGCATTGGCGCTTTCGCCTACCCCATCGCCACCCATCCGCCAACCCACCCGATCTTCCGCACGAGCCCGGCCTTCTGCGCTCGACGCACGTGGTGACAACCACACCAAAAGGTGCTCTCTGTGGTGCTCCAGCGGCGGAGCCGGGGTGAGTGATTTGGTGCTATACTGCTTGCTGCGATTTGCATCGATCTCGATCGATTTGCACTCAAGGCGCGCCAAAGGCAGCGGTTATCTGGCCGAGGGTCGTGCCCAAAGTGGCGAGCGGGGCGGGAGTTCGGGCGAAGCCGACGGAGAGTTTGCACCAATTTGCACCGATTCGCACCGATTTGCACCGCAGCGGGTGCGAGAGGAGCAAAGCACGCCCGGCAGGACTCGAACCTGCAACCCTCGGTTCCGAAGACCGATGCTCTATCCAATTGAGCTACGGGCGCGAGTGTCGTTCTGCTCAACTCCGCCAGACCCAGGGACATTCGCTGGGCTGTGAATCGCCGGTTGTTCAGGTGTCTTCGGTAGTCGAGTAACACTTCAGCCGTCTGACGACGCGGGGCCGCACCGCGGGAAACCGCCATCTCCAGCCTATCGACAATCGGCCGGGCCGGCAAGGTGTGCGTCTGGTGCGGGCCGCCCGGCCGAGCGCGTGGTTGGGGTTTGGGCTCGGATGCACTGGGCCCCGGGCGACGCGTCGCATCTGGTTCCAGCGCCCTTGTTGACACGATCCGCACAGCCTGCCCTGAACCGGCTGGGACCCGGTGAGGTTCGTCGGGTCGCACAATTACCGTCCCCGCGAGCAGGAACTAGTTTTCCATAGGGCCCAAGTTCGCTCGACGGCCCCGGGCGATTGAAAGTCCGCCGGGCAGTTGTCAGGAGCGGGCGGCGATGAGCGTGCGGCAGCAGACGCGCGGGGGAAGGCCACCCGCGCGTGCGGCACGCGCTTGCCAGGATGACGTCCATGCGAGCCGAGTACATCAATCCCTTCATCTCGTCGCTGACCAACGCATTCCGAACCATGCTGGGGTGCGAGGTGCGTCGGGGCAAGGTGAGCGTGAGAAAGGACCGCGTGCCGCTGCACGAGGTCAGCGGAGTGATCGGGCTGTCGGGAAAGGCCGTGGGCATGGTGGTGCTCAGTCTCTCGGAGTCGGTCGCATTGAAGGCCGCTTCCACGTTGCTGATGTACGAGGCCAGAGAGGTCGACGACGACGTGGCCGATGCGGTGGGGGAGCTGACCAACATGGTGGCCGGCGGGGCAAAGGCGCAACTGGCGGAATTCCAACTATCAGTCAGTCTGCCGAACGTGATCACCGGCCGCGGCCACGAGATCCGCTTCCCATCCCGCGTGACACCCATCTGTGTGCCTTTCGACAGCGACTGGGGCTCGCTGGCCGTGGAGGTGGGGTTTGCTCCGCCTCGGGGTGAGTGAGCCGGGGCGGGCTGCCGCCGGCTTTTGAGCAGGACTTCTGGCCGTGCATCCTGGCAGCACGCCTGCGGTCGGGCCACATCAGCCGGTGGTTCCGCGATCGAACCCCGCGGGTTGAACTGCCGGCAGGCGGACCGGCTTCAGAGCGCGAGAGGCACCAGGCAGACAAGCCTGGGCCTTGCAGTCAAGTCCGCCGCGCAGCCGTGCCGATAATGCCCGCGCCACAAAGAGCAACACGGGACGGAAACATGATGGCTTGGAAGAATAGGAAGGCTGCGTAATCTACGGAAAACGTTAGGGCCTGTCCACTGTCGCGGGACACTCTTATGGCCAGCCAGGACATTCGCAAGGCCGCCATCCTGATCATGAGCCTGCCGGACGGGCAGGCCGCCCAACTGCTCGGTCGCTTGGAGACCAAGCAGGTCGAGGCGATCTCCATCGAAATCGCCAAGATGGGCGAGGTCAGCGGCGAGGAGCAGGAGGCGACCATCTGCGAGTTTGCCAACGCCAACCCCAATGCCTTGACCGGCAGGTCCGGCGGCCTGGAGGTGGCCCGACACCTCGTCGAACAGGCGCTCGGCAAGAATGCCACCTTGACCCTGGAGAACGTGCGCCGGTCGATCGAGGCGATGCCCTTCAGCTTCCTTCAGAAGGTCGACAGCCAGAACCTCTTGACGTTCATCACCGACGAACACCCCCAGACCATCGCCCTGATCCTCTGTCATCTCGCTCCGGCCAAGGCGGCCGACATCATTGCCGGGCTACCCGGCGATCAGCAGCGTTCTGTCGTACGCCGCATTGCCACCATGGGCCAGACCAGCCCGGAGATCATCAGCTCGGTGGAGCAGGGGCTGGAACGCCGGATGGCCAGCGTGATGAGCCAGCAGTTCGAAAACGCCGGCGGCGTGGGCGCCGTGGCCGAAATCCTCAACGTGATCGACCGCTCCACCGAGCGCAACCTGCTGGAAAACCTGGCCCAGGAAGACCCCGACCTGGTCGACGAAATCCGGCGGTTGATGTTCGTCTTCGAGGACATCAGCAAACTGGCCGACCGCGACGTGCAGAACCTGCTCAAGAACGTGGAAAGCTCGCAGTGGGCCATGGCGCTCAAAGGCGCCAGCGACGAGCTGAAGGAGAAGATACTCAGCAACATGTCCAAACGGGCGGCCGCCCTGCTGAAGGAAGAAATGGAATACCTCGGCCCGGTGCGGCTCGCAGACGTGGAGCATGCGCAGCAACAGATCGTCGACATTATCCGCCGCCTGGAAGACGCCGGCGAAGTGAGCACCCACGCCAGCGAAGAGGAAGAGCAGTACGTCGAATGACGGCGAGCCGGCCCTCGCTGCCCTGGGGCTTTGGACCACGGCCGTTTGACGGCCTTGAAGTCGTGCCACGAGCGATGCGGCCGACGGCAGCCCCGGCTCGTGTTCTGAGTGATGCGACCGAGGCCCCACATGCCCGCGCCTGGATCGCCGCAGCAGGGCGCTCTCCGGGGGCAAACCGCCCGACCGCTGGCGCGCTACTTCCCCGGGCCCCGCTGCTTCAACCGCTGGTTGAACCGCTCAAGATCGACCACCGCGCGCACGTGGGTGCCGCGGGCGATGAGCTGCCCGGGATCGCGGGCCGATATCTCCAGGGTCACGCGCGCCTGGTCCACGGCCGTCACCCTGGCCGCGGCCACCACAACCTGGCCGCAAAGCGTGGGCGCGAGGTGTTCGAAATCGAACCGCACTCCCAGCGACACTTCGCCGGGGTCCAGGTGGGGGGCCAGCGCCTCCCAGGCGGCCACCTCCATCAGGTGCAACAGGCGCGGCGAGGCGAGCACCGCGGGCATGCCTCGCAGCGCGGAGCTGACCAGGTCCTGGGTGACCACGCGATGGCGGACCTCGGCACACACGCCGGGCTTGAGGGTGGATTTCATCCGGGCAACCTTGGTGTGTGGCTGTCGTCGCGGTTCGTTCCGCAGGCCTGCGCACGCTGCGCCCGCCGCGAACCATAGGTTGTGGAACCACAATCTGCAACGGTTCACGGGCATTGTGCACGTAGCGGGCTTTGTTGAGAAGACAGGCCACGAGGCTGGTCGAGCGCTCGCGACCTGTCTTGCGATTGATAAGCGCCGCGCCTTTTGCTTGTCCCTGCTCGCCGCGGCCCGGCGACATACTGTCTGCCTGACGGCCTGGCTGGCGGCACGCAAGCCTCGATACCAGGATCACGCTGTTTGCATGGATCTTGCGTGCGTCATGTCCTGGGCGGTGACGGCCCGCACCTGGTCGACGGGCAGCGTGACGACGGCCTTGGTCTGTCCGTCAAGCGCCACGAACTCTACCTCATAAGCCTTGCCGTCCGCATACACGTGGACCACAGTGCCCACGTCCCCGGGTTCTAGCTGCTCGTCGGGCACAGGCGCGGTCAATACAACGCGCTGGTGTTCACTGATCATCTGCCTCCTTCCTTTCACATGGGTAGGCGGTTACGAGTCTTGGCGCCCTCTTGCCGTGATCGACCATCCACACCGTGCGCACCAGGGGGGCGGTGCCATCAGGCGTTTCGACCCGCCCATCTACAATATACTTCCGTCCGTGAGCGGAGGCCATGCAACAAGTCACTGCGTTCTCGGCCGCCAGGCGCCGCAGCGCGTCTGAAAGCACGCGCCACTGGTCGCGACGAAAGCCCCGCGCCGCGAAGAATGTTGCCTTGCCGGCTCCGTCGGGGTGTCGGGAATTGAGCAGGTAGTCCACAATGTTTTCCTCAGACACCACCGCGGCGTGGACGTTGGGCGGTCTCATTGTGTTGGCCTTGCTGTGCGGACGCTCTGGACACCCAGAGTAGGCTTCTCATCGGCCGGCGAGCCGCAGGCGGCCGGAGCAGGCAGTGCGCAGGCTCGATCCGGCGATTTGCCTCCGCCAGCAATCCGAGACTGGAAAACCAACTCCCGCGCGCCCTCGCTGCGCTCGCGCCGCGCAAGGATAAGGTGTAAAAGGAACACAGGATAAAGGGTACTACCTCTTAACGCGGCCCCAGGGCCGCAGTTGATCGAAACAAGAGTTTGACCAACATGCTTCTCCTCCCGGTGTAAGAACTTGTAAGAGTATTACTTCCCGGGGCTTCGCTTCGCTCCAGCCCCGGCCACCCGGGGCTGCGCATCGAATTCGGCAAACAATTCCTTTACAAGTCCTAAATGGATCTAGGTTTCGTGAAGACGGCTTGTGGGCCCACAAGCTGTCGCCCTTTGTCGCCTTTCGCTGGATTGTCGCCTTTCGCCCTTTGTCGCCTTTCGCTCCGCGAAAGCAGCGTCAATCCAGCGCTCCTTTCGCGGCGTACGTGAGCAATCGGTAGCGCCCAGCCCTCGTCATCCCGCCAAGGCAGCGTCAATCGAGTGCTACTTTCGCGGAGCGAAAGCCCACAGCGCTCCTTTCGCGGAGCGAAAGGCGACACTGGCGCAATCGGATCGGCGCTTGAGGGCCAAGACCGCCGAAGCCACGTCGGCTGACGGCGCGAAACAAGCACGTCCAACCCGAGAGGCAGCGTCAAAAACGCCCGGTCGCTGTCGACTCTGGCTCGCTGCCTCCCTGGCTTCACTCGGTCGGGTTGACGCGGAAAGAAATCGGGCCCGCAGGGGAGCGGACACGACTGCATAGGTTACTCCGTCTGTCTCAGAGGTCAATACTTTGGAGGCCCCCAAACAAATCCTGGAAAACCCAGCCGAAACCGCCTCCGCGGGGGGGTGGTGCGCTGGGTTTCGAAATTGCCCGGTTCGGCGGCAATCGCTACGGTGCCCGGCCTGCGCTCTTCCCGTCAGCTACCTGACGGCACTCTCTCAACGCTCTCGTTTACGTCTCTCTGCGCCGACGGACCGCCGTGCTGCATACCCCGTGAACGGTTACCACAATCTTGTGGCCGTCCTGCAGCCATACCGTCTGGAACACTGCGTCCAGTGCAATGTAGCATAGCAGAAGCAGAGGAAAACGAGCAGAACAGCAACGCAGAGCAGCAACAAGGAGTACAGTTTGCCGGACGACGACATGCCCCTGGATCGCCCCCGCGCCGGGCCGCCGACCGTCCTGCGCCTCGGAGAACTCCAGGTCGAGCCGCCGCTCGTCATGGCGCCCATGGCCGGGTACACGGACTGCGCGTTCCGCCGGCTTGTGCGCGGACTGGGCGGCGCAGGCTTGGTGACCACGGAGATGGTCTGCGCCCGGGGGCTTCTCGAGCGCCTCCGCCGCGGGAGAAACTTGCCCGAGCAGCTTTGGGGCGTGGCCGAAGAGCCGCGGCCGGTCGGCGTGCAGCTTTGGGGGCGCGACGCCGCGGTGATGGCCGAGGCGGCCGGCTGGCTGGTCGAACACTTGGGCCCAAGCGTGGTGGACCTGAATTTCGGCTGCCCGGCGCCCACGGTCCGCGTCAGGGCCGGGGGCGGGGCCGCGCTGCTCGCCGATCCCGAGCTTGTCGGCCGAATCGTGGGCCGAGTGGTGCAAGCCTGTGGCCCGGTGCCCGTGACTGCCAAAATCCGTTTGGGGCTCACTGGCGCGCGGATCAATGCGGTCGAGGTGGCCCAGGCGATCGAGCAGGCCGGCGCCGTGGGCGTCACGGTACACGGGCGCACGGCCGAAGCGGCGTTTGGCGGCCGGGCCGACTGGCGCGAGATTGCGCGGGTCAAAGAGCACGTTGAGCACATTGCGGTGATCGGCAACGGCGATCTGCGCACGGCCCGAGACGTGGTTGCGGCGTTTGCCGCGTACAAGGTCGACGGCGTAATGATCGGGCGTGCGGCGCTGGGCCGGCCGTGGGTCTTTCGGCAAGTGGCCGCTGCGCTTCGCGGCCGGGAGCCTGCTGAGGAGCCGTCGCCCAGGCAACAAGGCGAAATCCTGCTGGAACACTACCGACTGGTCTGCGAGCAGTACGGGCCAGAGCGGGGCACGGTGCTCATGCGCCGGCGCGCCTGCTGCTACGGCCAGGGGCTGCGCGGGGCCCGGGGCTTTCGCCGGCGGATCAGCCGGGCGGCCGGGGCCGAGCAGTTTGTGGCCATCGCGGGCGAGTTCTTCGACCGGTAGCGGGGCCGGCGCGGCAGCCGGGCCGGCTGGCGACCCACGTCCGGCCGGCAAGCTACAGGATGTCGACCGTATCCGGCGGCTCGATGTCGGCCTGGGAGTGCAGGTGTTCGGCAGAACCGGGGGTGGTGAGCACCTTGTAAACACACCAGCCCAACAGGCTGGTCACTCCGCCGACGGACAAGAGCATGATGATCCAGCCGCCGAGGCTCATGGCTTTTTCTCCTGGCCGGCCCGTTCGGCCCGTTCCCAACGCTTGACCGCCTGGGCGATGATCAGCAGGAAAAAGAGGATTACGAGAAGGATGAAGCCGACGGAAGCCGCCACCACGGGCTCGTGGAAGATGGCCACGAACATGCCGCCGCCCTTGTTGTAAACCTGCTCCCACATGAAGGCGGCGAAGACCACAAACAAGTATACCGGGGCCACGTAGCGCAGATTCCAGCCCACCACGCGCGGCACGTGGATTTCGGCCCCGCGGCGCAGCTCCTCGGTGCCCCGTTTGGGTGTCAAGACCCAGCCGAACATGATGGTCTGATACATGGCCAGCAGGTAGATGAAGAACGTGCCCACCCAGTTGTCAAAGGTGCCCAGGGCGGCCGTTTGCTTGGAAAAATACAGCGTGAACATCGCGCCGCAGAGGGTGATGAAGCCGAGGATCGAGACCGAGGCCTTGCGGTTAAGCCCGAGCCCTTCTTCCAGCAGGGCGATGGCCGGCTGCAACATGCTCAGCGAACTGGTCACCGCGGCCAGGAACAGGAGGAAGAAAAACAGGAAACCAGCCACATAGCCCAGCGGCATCGACTCGAAGACCATCGGCAGGGTCTGGAAGCCGAGATTGAACGACGAGCTGGCGGCCGCGGTCACCGCCACGCCACCCAGGAAGATATAAGCGGCCGGCACGGTGATCATCCCGCCCAGGGCCACCTCGCAAAACTCATTGCCCGCCGCGCTGGTGAGCGACGAGAGGGCCACGTCGTCGTCGGGCTTCAGATAGCTGGCATAGGTGATGATGATGCCGAAGCCTACGGAGAGGGAAAAGAAGATCTGGCCCGTGGCATCCAGCCACATCTGCGGCTTGGCCAACGACCCGAGAAAGCCGTGTTTCTCGGTGTGCGGGTTCCACATGAAGCCCAGCCCGTCGAGCACGTTCGGCAGGGTGAGCACGCGCATCAGCACCAGCAGGGCACAGACGATCAGCGCCGGCATGGCCACCAGGCAGAAACGCTCGATGCCGCGAGTCAACCCCCGGTAGATCAGGGCGAAGTTCAGGGCGAAACAGAAGACCAGGAACCACAAAGCCGGGCCGCCCAGCGCCGCGCCGTGGGCCTTGGTGCCCACGAAGGTGTCGAACAGCCCTTCGTAGGGCTTGGAATTGAGTTGCCCACCGCTGGAAAACTCCCGGGCTTGCTGGCCGAGCTGGGCCATCTGTCCGCTCAAGTAGTACCAGGCATAGCCGAGACACCACGACTCGATGAGCACGTAGTACATGTAGATCACCACCGGGATGATCATGCCGAGCACGCCGAGATACGCGGCCGCATTCCGGCCGGCGATCGCGCGATAGATGCCGGGCGAGGAGTTGTAGCCGTGGCGTCCGCCAAAGCGTCCCATGGCCCATTCGCCCCAGGCCAGGGGCAGGCCCAGCACGATCAGGGCCACGAAATAGGGGATCATGAAGGCCCCGCCCTCGTACTGGGCGGCCAGACCGGGGAAGCGCAGGAAGTTGCCCAGCCCCACCGCGCTGCCGGTCACCGCCAGGATCACGCCGATGCGCGACCCCCAATGCTCCCGCGTGGCCAACTGTTGTTGCATCGAACGCCTCCCACTTGGCCCCAGCAGCCGGGACTTATGGATGCGAAACATAACACACTTCGCCCGCCCTTGGCCAGCCCCGGGGCCGCCCGGACATCGTATCTGGTTATCTGGCACCCGTTTCTCTCTACCCGCCTTCCCGGGGAATCTGGCGGGCCGACCAGAAACCGTTGGCCCGCGGCGCGCACGCGCATGCAGCGAGTGCATGCGCGGCCGAGCGTGCCGAGCCCCGGGGGGCGTGGAGAAGGGGCCGCGGGGGCTCGGGGCGCCGAGGCATTCGATCTCCCAGGCCGTGTCCGGCGAGTCGATGGAGGGCCACGCTCCGTCGTGGCCGTGTCGTGGGAGATGCCAACGGACGCGAGGGACCGCGTCCCTCCAACGCCGTTTCCGGGAAGGCCGCCATTTTTATCAGGCACTATTGACAGAAATCGCTGGCGCCCGTATAATTTTCATGGTTCCCTGTTACCCGAGGCACGTGATTGGGAGAACTTCGGCCCGGCGAATCAGGGGGGCCGCCCCCCCACGTTATGGCCAATTTCGATGCCCAACGTCCTCGGCTGCCGGGCCGATCCGGGGCCAGCCGAAAGCACGAAGTCATGAGCGTTCGTTCGCCCAATTCCGACGCCGACCTGCTGGATTTGCTGCGCATCGCCGGCCCGCTCGGCATCCTCGAGTTGGCCGAGGCCATGGAGGTCACTCCCACGGCCGTGCGCCAGCGACTGGCCCGGCTGCTGGGCCAGGGGCTGGTCCAACGCGCCGCGGTGCGCGAGGGCCGGGGCCGGCCACACCACGAATACTGGCTCACGGAAAAAGGAGTGCAAGCCACCGGGTCGAACTTTACCGATCTGGCCGTGGCCTTGTGGCGGGAGGTCCGGGCATTGGACAACCCGCAGTTGCGCCAGGTGCTGCTTCGCCGGGTGGCCGCGGCCCTGGCAGCCGGCTATGTGCACCAGATCCACGGCAGCACGCCGGCCGAGCGAATGCAGTGCCTGCAACAACTACTGGCCCAGCGGCGCATCCCCGTGTCGGTTGAAGAGCTGAACCAGCACGCCGCGCTGACGACCCATGCCTGCCCCTATCCGCGCCTGGCCGAACAGGATCGTTCCGTGTGTGCCATGGAGCGGCTGCTCTACTCGGAGTTGATCGGCCACGAGGTGGAGCTGACCCATTGCCGTCTGGACGACGGGGGGCCGTGCCGGTTCGAGGTGCGAGAGCCGCGGTCGCCGGGCTCGCGCAACGGCGAGGACTAAATCAGCGTGCGCGATTTGTGAACACTCGTGTCGCTGCCACGCGCGCAGGGTGGATCAAGCCGCAGGCGCAGACCCACCATTTCGCTGCCACGCGCGTAGGGTGGGTCAAGGCGCAGACCCACCATTTTGCTGCCACGCGCGTAGGGTGACACTATGAGAGAGGAGATCGAGCCGACTGGCTTTTCCTTGAA
>CAYXPN010000099.1:0-16443 GCA_964467075.1 uncultured Planctomycetaceae bacterium | reverse complement strand
TCCCTGCCATCCTGTGATCCGGTCTCCAACATCCCTGTCATCCTGTGATCCTGTCTCCAACATCCCTGCCATCCTGTGATCCGGTCTCCAACATCCCTGTCATCCTGTGATCCTGTCCCCTTACCCCCTTATCTCAATCCCTGCCATCCTGTGATCCTGTCTCCAACATCCCTGTCATCCTGTGATCCTGTCCCTTTCCTATCTTGTCATCCTGTCGCCTCGCCGCCCGATCACTCAAACATCCCGTGCAAAAACCACCGCCCGTCGCCCAGCCGCCGGAAAATCCAATAGCGCCGCCCGCTGGTGGTCTCCACGCGGTAGTAGTCCCGCCGGATCGCCCCCCGCCGCCACCAGCCGGTCTCGATGCGTTCCGGCCCCCAGGTTCGTGCTACTTGATGGCGCCGACCCGCATAGGTGAACTGTCGGGGCGGGGGTTCGCCGATAAAGTGAATTGCACCGGGCTGAATCGCGCCGGGCTGAACTGCTTCGGGTTGCGAAAAACGACCCGCCGGCAGGCCACCGGACAGCGAGGAATGAATCGCCGCCGCTTCGAGCAGGACCGGCTGGGGCAGCAAGCGGAGCGGGCGCAACGGCGGGGCCGAGCGCGGTGCCGGGCGCGCCGGTCTGCGCCGAGCGCGCAACTGGCCGTCTATCACCGGTTCATACTCCCAGGCCAGCTCCGGCTGGCAGTGGCGCAGCCAGCGCACGCGCAACACCGCCCGGCTGCCCAGCCGGCTGCTGAGCCGCTCGACCAGGCCGGCCAACTCGCGTGCATCGCCCTGCCAGGTGTTTGCGCCCGGCTCGTTGCTGCCGGAGAGGTCGAACAGGCGCGCTTGAACGCTCTTGAGCGGGGCGGTGCGCACGGCCTCCAATTCCATACCCACCACCGGGCCCGGCAGGCGCAGGCAGTCCAATCGCAGTCGTACCAGCTCCGCGAGATGTGTGGCCCAAGCAGCAGGCCGGAACAGCCCCAAACGGATCGGCACGCGCCCGCCGCCCAGGCAATCCAAGCGGCACTCCAGGCCCACTGCCCCCCGGCCGCTGCGCCGCAGCACGGCGCAGAGGCGCTCGAGCAGTCGCCCCAGCACGTCGTCGATCTGCTCCTGGCGCACGAGCGGATATTCGCCGGACCATTCCACTCGATAGCGTGCGGGCGGGGCCGCGGCAGAGACCGGCTCGGACAACCGGCCAAAGGCCTGGTCCATGCGCCGCAACAGCTCCGCGCCGAAGCGCGTGCCCAATTCCTTGCGCGCCAGGCACTCCAACCGGCCGATCCAGCGGAGACCCAGCCGGTGCAACAGCTCGACCGTCTCCGCACGCAAACGCAGCGCCTCGATGGGCAGGGCCCTCAAAACCTCCCCGGTCTTGCCCGGTGGCAAGAGGCACACCCTTGCGCCAGGCAGGTGCTTCACATGCGTGCCTTGGTTGTGTGTTTGCTCGTCGTGCGGATCGCCGTGGGTGCTTTTGCCAACGTGTGTCAACCAGTGGGCCCCGGCCCAGGCCGCGCCCACAGTGTCGGCCACACAGAGCCGGGCCTCGAGTCCCCGCACGGCCAATTCCTCGCCCACGCGCCGGGCGAGAGTTTCTTCGCCGCCGAACAGCCCGGCCACTCCGGTGATGTCCAGCAGCAGAGATTCCGGCGCCGAAGCATCCTCCACGCCCACCACCGGGCTGAACCGTCCGCAAAGGGCCGCCAGCTCCAGCAGGGCCCGACGATCGGCCGCTGGATCATGGGGCAACGCGGTGAGCGGCTCGGGCGAAGCCCGGCCCGGCGAACCCGCGGGTTTCGAGACAGCCGCCACCTCGGCCAGCGTCATGCCCACTCGCACGCCCAGCCCGGCCGCCTGCGCGCAACATGCCACCACCCGACGCACCCCGCCGAGCACCGCATACAATACCACCGGCCGGCACGGATCGACCCTTGCCCGGCCGATCGGCCCAGAGCGCCCAACAGGGGCCCACTCTTCAGCATCTTCGGGCTGGATATGTTCGGGCTCAACCAACCGGTCATTGGCCATGCAACCATCAGTAAGAGCTTGGAAAGGCATTACTTCCCGGGGCTTCGCTTCGCTCCAGTCCCGGCCACCCGCGTCGGGGCACGGGATTGGGGAGGCAATTCGCTTACAAGCTCTAAGCTCGGGCCTGCTGGCGCTGATCCGCTGGATCGGCCAGTTGGGCAGCCAGGCACACAGTACCCTGCTCATCGTCGATTTCCACGTCCAGTGAGCGAGCGCCGGTCCCTCCGCGACATCGCAACAGGTGCACGCTTACCCGTCGCTGCCGTTTCCCGCCCGGCAGCGGAACTACCAGCAGACGCACCTCGGCCCAGGAAGGCGTATGCCGGGCCGCTGCGCTGCGCAGCAACAATCCCAAGGAGCCGCCCTTCTCGGCCGCCAGTTGCCAGCGGCGCATGGTGCGCGCGTCGATGGTTCGGCCGCTGTGTTCCGGCCGGCACGCCACCACCGCGCCCACCGCCGCACACTCCAACACCTGGCAGAGGGCCCAGTGCTGATCGGCCGGGCTGCGGGCCTGGACGACCAGCAGGCGCCCGGCGTCGATCCCCAGGCGCAGGGCCGCGGTGGGGCAGAAGTCGCGCCGGCTGTCGAGCACCACCAACGCGCCGCCTGCCCGGCAGGCCTCCCGGGCCGCGATCATGGCCAGGGTGCCTGCGCCGGTGCCTTCGCCCTCGGCGAGCCACTCGACCAGCGTGCCGCGGCGAAAGCCGCCCTCGGGCAACAGCTCGTCCAAGGCCCGGCAGCCGCTGGAAACGACCGGCCGGCCTTCAGGCCGATGGGCCCCCTCGAGCCGGTCGATCTGGCGGCGCAGGTGTTCGACCAGGTTGGCGTCGGGCGGTTGGCAGTGCATGGGGCGAAGACCTCCAGTTGTAGTGTACATATGTACCCTATCGCTGTCAATCACCTATCGACCGCCGCAGGCCGGAGGATTGAGCGGGAATCGGGCGGCAAGTCGCAACATCTTTCAGGACAAAGAGTTATGGAGATCGCTGTCAGTCCGCTTGAAACATTTCAGACCCTTGTTGGGGAGCGGTCTCCTGGCCGCTCCACGCTCCAGGCTCCACGCCTAAGGCGCTGGCAACCTGGGGAGACCTTCGGTCGAATCGGGCGGCCGGGTCGGGAGACCCGGCCACAACGAGGTGGCTCGACAGAAGCGTGTACGTTTGGCAAGATGGCCAACTCCGTGGCCCCGCAGTCGTTCCCTTTCAGCCCCCAGGGCGGAGCCGACGACAATCACGAAAAGCGGAAACGACGAAGGCACGAAAACGCACGTCCCTTTTCGTCGTTCACCCATTGGTCACTGGTCACTGGTCATCACGCCGTTGGTTGATTTGTTTGAACGCATCCGAGACACGACCGGCCTCCCGCCCACCGGCCTGGCTCACGGCCCAGGCAGCACTCGATAGATCCCCTTCGAAAGGAGCCCTCCACTGTGCCGAAACGCGACGACATCCGTAAGGTGATGATCATCGGTTCCGGGCCGATTGTGATCGGCCAGGCGTGCGAGTTCGACTACTCCGGCACCCAGGCGTGCAAGGCGCTGCGCAGCCTGGGTTACGAGATCGTGCTGGTCAATTCCAACCCCGCCACGATCATGACCGATCCCGGCATGGCCGACGCGACCTACATCGAGCCGCTGAATCTGCAGGCCATGGCCGAGATCGTCGAGCAAGAGCGCCCCGACGCGCTGTTGCCGAATCTGGGCGGCCAGTCGGGATTGAATCTCTCCTCCGAGCTGGCCCGCTCCGGGGCCCTGGACAAGCACGGCGTGCGCGTGATCGGCGTGCAGGTCGACGCCATCAAGCGCGGCGAAGACCGGCAGGCGTTCAAGGACACCATGGATCGCCTGGGCATCGAGATGCCTCGCAGCCGGATCGCCAACAGCCTGGAGGAGGCGGAGCGCGTGGTCCAGGAGATCGGCCTGCCGTGTGTGATCCGGCCGGCCTATACGATGGGCGGAACCGGGGGAGGGCTGGTCTACAACATCGACGAGTTCCGCACGGTCGCGGCGCGCGGCCTCGCGGTAAGCCTGGTCCACCAAATCCTCGTCGAGGAATCGGTCCTCGGCTGGGAGGAGCTCGAGCTGGAGGTCGTGCGCGATGCCAAGAACCAGATGATCACCGTCTGTTTCATCGAAAACGTGGACGCCATGGGCGTGCACACGGGCGACTCGTATTGCACCGCCCCCATGCTGACCATCGACGAGGAGCTGCAGCGGCGCCTGCAGAAACATTCCTACGACATCGTCGAGGCGATCGAGGTCATCGGCGGCACGAACATCCAGTTCGCCCACGAGCCGAAAACCGGGCGCGTGGTGGTCATCGAGATCAATCCGCGCACCTCGCGCTCTTCGGCCCTGGCATCCAAGGCCACCGGATTTCCGATCGCTCATGTTTCGTCGCTCCTGGCCGGCGGGCTCACGCTGGACGAAATCCCCTATTGGCGCGAGGGCACGCTGGAGAAATACACGCCGTCGGGCGACTACGTGGTGGTGAAGTTCTGCCGCTGGGCCTTTGAGAAATTCGAGGGATTGGAGGACAAGCTGGGCACCCAGATGCGCGCGGTGGGCGAGGTCATGAGCCTGGGCAAGACCTACAAGGAAGCGTTCCAGAAATCGATCCGGTCGCTGGAGATCGGGCGCGCGGGGCTGGGGTTCGCCGAGGACTTCCACCAGCGGTCGCTGGAGGAGCTGATGGCCATGCTCGTCGAGCCGTCCTCCGAGCGGCAATTCATCATGTACGAGGCGCTGCGCAAAGGGGCCGACGTCCAAAGGCTGCACGAAACCACCTACATCAAGCCGTGGTTCATCGAGCAGATGAGAGAGCTGGTCGAGCTGGAGGAAGAAATCCTCAAGCACCGCGGCGCCACCCTGCCCGACGAACTGCTCATCCGCGCCAAAAAGGACGGTTTTGCCGACCAGTACCTGGCCCAGTTGCTCGGCGGGCCGGAGAAGGCGATCCGCGATCGGCGCACCGCGCTGGGAGTGGTCGAAGGCTGGCACGCGGTGCCGGTGAGCGGCGTGGAGAACGCCGCCTATTACTACTCCACCTACAACGCCCCCGATGCCACCGAGGCGTCCCCCAATCGCAAAGTGATGGTCCTCGGCGGCGGCCCGAACCGCATCGGCCAGGGCATCGAATTCGATTACTGCTGCGTCCACGCGGCCTTCGCCCTGCGCGACGAAGGGATCGAGTCGATCATGGTCAACTGCAACCCGGAGACCGTCTCGACCGACTACGACACCTCCAACAAGCTCTACTTCGAGCCCTTGACGGTCGAAGACGTGCTGAGCATCTACCAGAAGGAAAAGCCGGAAGGCGTGGTCGTCCAGTTCGGCGGGCAGACGCCGCTCAATATCGCCGCGGAGTTGGCCGAGGCCGGCGTCAGAATTCTGGGGACTTCACACGAAACCATCGAACTGGCCGAAGACCGCGATCGCTTCCGCCAGGTGATGCGCCGGCTGGGCATCCCCCAGCCCGAGTCCGGCATGGCCAGCAGCCTGGCCGAGGCCCTGGAGATCGCCCGCCAGATCGGCTACCCGCTGATGGTCCGCCCCTCGTTCGTGCTGGGCGGCCGGGCCATGGAGGTGGTGCTCGACGAGCAGATGCTCAGGCACTACGTCACCCGGGCGGTAGGCATCTCGCCGACACGGCCGATCTTGATCGACAAGTTCCTGGAAAACGCCATCGAAGTCGAAGCCGACGCCATTGCCGACGGCGAGGATGCGTTCGTTCCCGCGGTGATGGAGCACATCGAGCTGGCAGGTATCCATTCCGGGGATTCGGCGTGCGTGATTCCGCCGATCAGCATCCCGCCGAAGCACATCGACACGATCTACCAGTACAACCGCAAGATCGCCATCGAGCTGGGCGTGATGGGCCTGATGAACATCCAGTACGCCATCTGCAACGACACGGTCTACATCCTGGAGGCCAACCCGCGCGCCAGCCGCACAGTGCCCCTGGTCTCCAAGGTCTGCAACATCCCCATGGCGCGGATCGCCATGCAGATCATGCTCGGCAAGAAGCTCGCCGACTTTGATCTCGCGCGCAAGTCCTTCGCCCACTTCGGCGTGAAGGAAGCCGTGTTCCCGTTCAACATGTACCACGAGGTCGATCCGGTGTTGGGCCCGGAGATGCGCAGCACGGGCGAGGTGCTGGGAATGGCCAACTCATTCGGGCTGGCCTACTACAAGGCCCAGGAGGCGACCGGCACGCCCTTGCCGCTGGAGGGCACGGTGTTGATCACGGTGGCCGACCGCGACAAGCCCGCGGTGCGCGAGGTGGCGCGGCGTTTTGCCGAATTGGGCTTCAAGATCAAGGCCACCGAGGGCACGCGGAGGTTCTTGTCCGAAGTGGGGATCGAGTGCGAGCCGATCGCCAAGATGCGCGAGGGTCGGCCCAACATCGCCGACGCGATCATCGACGGCGAAATCCACCTGGTGATCAACACCCCGCGGACCAAGGTCAGCAAGGCCGACGACGCCTACATCCGGCAGACGGCCATCAAGTGCAAGGTGCCCTACGTGACCACGCTGGCCGCGGCCATGGCCGCGGCCAAAGGCATCCGCGCCTGTCGCGAAGGCCGCGGGCACGTCAAAAGCCTGCAGCAATACCATGCCGAGATTCGCTGAGGCGCTGCCGTGGTCGAAGGCATGGTGTGTATGGTTCGGCCCGCAAACCGGAGGCGGACGTTTGGCGCAACGTGCGTTCTGCGGCGTCGCCGGGTGGCCCAGGTTGCTCGCCGGGTGGCCCAGGTTGCTCGCCGGGTGGCTCAGGTTGCTCGCCGGGTGGCTCAGGTTGCTCGCCGGGTGGCCCAGGTTGCTCGCCGGGTGGCCCAGGTTGCTGGTCAACCTGGGGCGGCGTCAGCCGCCAAGAGGTTGTTGGCCGCTCTCGTTGTGCGGGGGGGCTACCGGCCCGGCCTGTTCATTCCCGTGCCTCCCAATGCTGCGAGTTACCTGTGAGGTCTCAGGGGTTCTGGGAATTCGATGCTCCGACAGTCTCCCTGCGCAAACCTTTGACCGTGCTACCGACGGTCCCTATCCGCCGCCCAGCGCCTCGGCCGCCTGCTCCAGTTGAACCGCTTGGCGCATCAAGATGATGTTGCGCGAGCCGCGCGCCGCGGCGGTGGCCAGCTCGGCCAGGCGCTGCGCACACTCCGCGTCCTTGCCCTCGATCGCCTGCTGCAAGAGCTTCAGCGCCTCGATGGCCACGTCGCGATGGGTGCTCAGGCTGCGCGCGTTGCGCTCCAGTTGCTCCAGGGCCGAGAGCTTCGACTCTTCGGCGTCGATCGCATAATCCCCGGCCACATGGTCGAGGGCCTCCAGGGTGGCCGGCACGTCGCCCGCAGCCGCGGCCAGCTCCACGGCCTTCTGCAGCATCACGAACCGCTGGGCGGGGTCCTGCTCGCCGCGGGCCGCGCTGAGCAGCTCGCGCGCGACCGAAAGCCGCCCAGCCGGCGTGAGCATGTCGGCGAACTGCTGTGCGAACCTCTCGCGCACCGCCTCTTCAGCCGCCTGAAGCTCTGCGCCCGTCGGCCGCGGCTGCCGCCCTGGACCCGAGTGCCCTGAACCAGCCGGCACCGCGCCCGGCCCTGATCCCGCGGGCGCGGCATCCAACTCCGGCATCAGCAGCTTCACGTCCACGCCCGTCTGTCCCCGGGCCGCCTCTTGCCAGAGTTGCCGGGCCCGGGCAGGATCGCCTTTGGGATCGACCAGCAGAAACGTGCCGATCAAGAGCTTCTTGACCGCGTCCTCGCGGAAATACTGCTGGGCTACGGCCAGGACCAGCGAGGTGGGCAGCTCCTCGACCCGCCAACTGCGGAGCCGGCCAGCCGCCTTGATCAGCAGGTGCTGGGGCGACGATTCGACCACGGCTACGTAGGTGTCGCCCACCTGCAGCTCGCTCCCGGCGCCAAGGCTCGCCACGCCTTCGCGCACGCCCCGCCAGAACTCCTCCAGGATGTTGACCATGGTTTCCAGCCGGGTCACCTGGTCGAAGTCGGCCTGCGACTGCGCAGCCTGTTGGGCCTGGCGAAGCTGCTGGCGGGCCGCGGCCATGTCGCGCGCGCCCATCGACTCGCGTGCCGCGGCCACCGCCTGATCAAAAGCCGCCCGTTTCTGCGCGTCCTCGGCCGCCGCGGCTGCTGGGCCCGACGAGCCCGGTCCGCCGGACGGATCAGCGGACGAGGGAGGATGCCCGGTCGCGGGCGTTTCTCCAGGCCGGGTGCCGGGCTGGGTGGCGGCAGCGGACTGCTCCGGTCCGGCGCTCCCAGGAGCTGGCCCCTGGCCAACACCCGGCCCGACAACGCTTCTCTGGCCGGGCCCTTCGCTCTCAGGATCCGTGGAACCGCCCGGCGCAACACCTTCCTGGGTGCCGGCTTGCGGTTGCGCGGGTGCGTCGGCGGTTGCCTGGGCCGGCGTATCCGACAGCGGCGATTCGTCCGGGGCTGGGCCGCGCTCGGTGTCTGCTTGTCCCGGAGAGGGTGCAGCCGATCCGAGCATCCCCATCTCGTGGTAGCGTAGATAGACGAAGCCCGCCCCCAGGCCCACGATCAGCAGCACCACGGTGGCCGTCAGCGCCGCAGCCCAGGCGCTGCCCCAGGCGCTCGAAGGCCGCACCGGAATGGCGCGGGGGATTTCGCGCGCTGGGCCCCCGCTCTGCGCGCTCTGGCCAGCCGCGGCATACGACGGCACCGGCGCCGACGAAGCGGCAATGCCCGACGGATCGCCGCCCGCACCGCCCGGGGCCACCGGTCCGCTGCCCAGCGGAACCGGCGCCGAGGCCCACGCCCGAGCGGTCGATTCCTCGCTCATCGGCTGTGGCGACGAAGTCCAGGGTTGCTGGCTGACTAACTGTGGCGATCCGGTCGAGGGGCCCGGGGCGGCTGGCTGCTGGGAACCGGGAGGATCGCGCCGCCAGGGCGGTTCGCTGCGGGAAGACGGCTCTCCGGGCGCAGGCACGGGTGCCGGAAAAGCCGACGTCGCGGGGGACGCGGGCGGCACCGCGTCCGATGGCGGCGAAGCCGGCGCTGGCTGCGACGTTGCCTTGGATTGCCACGCCGGCAAAGGCGGAGATGGAGTGCCGGGCTGTGGTGGGGCCGGGTCGCTCGTCCCCGGCGGCGTGGCCAGGATCGGCCCGCTGGGGCTCGGCGGCGTGGCCAGCGTGGGGGCATCGTGGGGCGACGGGGTGGCCGGCGCGCCCGGACCGGAGCCGGGCACTTTGGGGCCCGTCAGCGACGCGTCGTAGGCCGCTTTGCTCTCTGGATTGAGCAGACAGACCTTGGCCGCCTGGATCAGGTCCAACAGGCGACTCCACTCGGCCAGGTGCGGGCCCGGGCGAATCCCGCGGACCTTGGCCGACTGGGCGTCCGCGGCCTGGGCAATACGTCGTGCGTCCTCCTCCCGAGGGGCGAGCGCAAGCAACGTATAGTGGTCTGGCGGACGCGGCCCGGTCTCGATGCCGAGCCATTCTCGATAGGGGTCAAAACCGGGCTGCAAGGGGAGCCTCGACTGACTGGTGATTTATCAAGGGCAGCATGGGTTGATCTTAGCCCGCCAACTGGTCAAATGGCAAGCGCGTCAGAGGGTTGAGGGGCCTCGGGCCTCGAAGGCTGGGCGATCGCAGGCCCGGAGGAAAAAAGGGGGTCGGGTCTCATTTGCCTTCAACGGCCCGCGACCAACCTTCGGTCGGTGTCCGGCTTCGCACAAATGAGCCCCGACCCTTCTTTCGCTTCGCTCCGCCCCTGTTTCGATTCGCCCTCCAGCCGGTCGTTCATTCGCGGAATCGAGGAACTTCGGGCCATTGAGTTGCGTCAATAGGGCAAGGCCGGGGTGCGCGCCGGCGTTGGCGCCAAGCACGGCACTGGCGCGGCACCGACCCGGACCGGCTCGCACATGACCCCCCCAAAGGGCCTATTCAGCAGGAGAGAGAACCATGACACGGCGATGGCTGACCAGTCTGATGTTGGGTGCCGGGATGTTGCTCTGGACCGGCGGCGATCTGAGGGCCGGGGAGGACGCGGTGGACCTGTCGGCCATCCGGGCCCGGGCCCACAAGCTGCACGGCGACGGGAACTACAACGACGCCTACCAGCTTTTCCGCAGGCTGGCCCTGGACCCGAGCGACGATCCGCGCCTGGTGGGCCAGGACCTGCAAACGGCCACCAACTGCCTCCAACGGCTCAATCGGCTCAATGAGGTGGACGCGTTCCGTGAGGCGGTCATCGAGGTGCACAAAGACAACTGGCGCCTGCTGTGGGCCGCGGCGCGCAACTACATGGAGCTGCCCCACCAGGGCTTCATGATCGCCGGCGAGTTCCACCGCGGACCCCATCGCGGCGGCGGCAAGGTGGTGCACGCGACCGAACGCGACCGCGTGCGCGCCTTGCAGCTTATGGTCCAGGGCCTGGCGCTTGCGCGCCAGGATGAAGACCACCCGGCGGTCGGTCAGTTCCTGCTCTATCTGGGCGAGGTGCTCTTGAACAACCGCGGCTACCAGGAAAGCTGGCGCTTGCAGTATCTGACGGACCTGAGCGAGTTGCCCGACTACCAAGAAGGCTGGGGCTATCACCGCGGCACACCTGGCGCGCCGGTGGATGCAGAGGGCAACCCCGTCTTCCACCACGTGCCGCCGAGCTTCGAAGAGGCCAAGACCGACGGCGAACGTTGGCGCTGGTGCCTGGAACAGGCCATCGAGTTCAACCCGCAACAAAAGAACGAAGTGCGCATGCGATATGCGGGTTTCCTGTTCAACCAGTTCGGTGTGCAGACCATGGCCTCCTACGGCTGGCGTTTCGGGCGCGCCCAGACCGACGACACACAGGACGAAAGCGGCACCTACGAGCTGCACACGCTGGGCGAGGACGAGACCATCGCCCGGCTGGCCACCGGGGTCAAACGGTTCAAGCTGCCCGACGAATTCAACTTCATCAAGGTCTATCAGAAGATCGCCGACGAGCCGCAGACGGGCCATGCCGACGACGCCCTGGCCCAGTTGGCGCAGGTCTTCGAGAACCGGCGACAGTATCCCAAGGCGGCGGACTATTGGCGCAAGGTGATCGAGCTCAACTCCGCGGAGCACTACAAGCGGCGTTTGCAGCAAATCGTGGACAACTGGGGCCAGTTCGAGCCGGTGATGACCCAGCCGGCCGGCCAAGGCGCCACCGTGGAGTTCCGCTTCCGCAACGGCCACGTGGTGGAGCTGACGGCCCACGAGATCAAGATCGAGCAACTGCTCGAGGACGTGAAGGCATACCTCAAGTCGAATCCTTCACGCGCGGACCGGCAGAAGGTCGACATCGGCAACATCGGCTACCGCCTGATCCACCAGGACCAAAAGCAATACATCGGCGCCGAGGTGGCCCGCTGGAAGATGATGGTCAAACCGCGGCAGGCGCATTTCGACAAGCGCGTGACCATCACCACGCCGCTGCAGCGTGCCGGCGCCTATCTGCTGACGGCCAAGATGCGGGACGGCAACACCAGCTACATCGTGATCTGGCTCAACGACACGGCACTGGTCAAGAAGCCGCTCGACGGCGCCACGTATTACTTCGTGGCCGACGCCGCCAGCGGCCGCCCGCTGGCCAAGGCCAACCTGGAGTTCTTCGGCTGGCGACAGGAACACGTCCAGGCGCGGCAGTATCGAATCGACGTCAAACAATTCGCCGAATTCACCGACGCCGACGGCCAGTTGATCCTCGGCCCGGACCGCCAGCCGCAGAACCTCCAGTGGCTGGTGATCGCCCGGACCGAGGACGGGCACTTCGGCTACCTGGGCTTCAGCGGCGTCTGGTACGGCCGGCGCCACGACGCCGAATACCGGGCCACCAAGGTGTTTCCCATCACCGACCGGCCCGTCTATCGACCGGACCAGACGGTCAAATACAAGTTCTGGGTGCGCCATGCGCGCTACGACCAGGAAGACACCTCAGACTATGCGGGCCAGACATTGACCGTGGAGATTCGCAATCCCAAGGGCGAGACGGTCACCACCGAAGAACTCAAGGCCGACGAATACGGCGGCATCCAGGGCGAATACGCCCTGCCCGCCGACGCCATGCTGGGCATGTGGAACATCCGCGTGCGCGGCGACCGGCTCGACGACGCCGCGCCGCCGCCGGGTGTGGGCGCGGCCATGCTGCGGGGCATGAAGCGCGCGGTGGTCAGCCGGCCGAACGTGGTCTTGGGTGGAGTGCAATTCCGCGTGGAGGAATACAAGAAGCCCGAATTCGAGGTCACCATCGAGGCGCCCGAAGAGCCGGTGATGCTGGGCGAGAAGATCACGGCCACGATTCACGCTGACTACTATTTCGGCGCCCCGGTGACCAAGGCCAAGGTGAAGTTCAAGGTGCTGCGCACCGGATACGAGGAGTATTGGTATCCCATCCGGCCGTGGGACTGGCTCTATGGCCGCGGCTACTGGTGGTTCGCCTACGACTACTACTGGTATCCGGGCTGGAAGCACTGGGGCTGCCCGCGGCCCTGGCCCTTCTGGTGGCCGCGGGCCCAACAGCCGCCCGAGTTGGTGGCCGAGCAGGAGGTGGAGATCGGCGAAGACGGCACGGTCGAAGTAGAAATCGACACCGAGATCGCCAAGGCCGTCCACGGCAACCAGGACCATCGCTACGAGATCACCGCGGAGGTGACCGACCAGTCGCGGCGGACCATCGTCGGCACCGGCGAGGTGCTGGTGGCGCGCAAACCGTTCAAGGTCTACTCGTGGGTCGATCGCGGCTACTATCGCGTGGGCGACGTGATCCAGGCGAGCTTCTCGGCCCAGACCTTGGACCACAAGCCGGTCAAGGGCAGCGGCGAGCTGACGCTTCTGCGCATCAGCTACAAGAAGGGCAAGCCGGTGGAAACGCCGGTGCAAAGCTGGCAGCTCGACACGGACGTCGAAGGCCGCGCACAGCAGCAAATCCGCGCCAGCCAGGCCGGGCAATACCGCCTCTCGTATAAGGTGACCGACAGCCAGCAGCACACCATCGAGGGCGGCTATCTGTTCACGATCATCGGCGAGGGGTTCGACAGCTCGGAGTTCCGCTTCAGCTCCCTGGAGCTGATCCCCGACAAGGCCGAGTATGCGCCCGGCGAGGAAGTGCAGCTCCAGGTCAACACCGATCGGGTAGGCAGCACGGTGCTGCTCTTTGCCCGGCCGGCCAACGGCATCTACCTGCCGCCGAAGGTCATCCGCCTGGAGGGCAAGAGCACGGTCGAACAGTTGGAAGTGGTCAAGCGCGACATGCCCAACTTCTTTGTCGAGGCGGTCACGGTGGCCGACGGCCGGGTCTACAGCGAGACGCGCGAGCTGGTCGTCCCGCCCGAGAAACGCGTGCTCAGCGTCCAGATCGAGCCCTCGAAGGAGGCCTACAAGCCGGGCGAGAAGGCCGAGGTGGTCTTGCGCGTCAAAGACTTTTTCGGCGAGCCGTTCGTGGGCTCCACGGTGGTGGCCATCTACGACAAGTCGGTCGAATACATCTCCGGCGGGACCAACGTGCCGGAGATCAAGGAGTTTTTCTGGAAGTGGCGGCGCCATCATAACCCGCGCACTGAAGAGAACCTCAGCCGCTTCTTCCGCAACATCATCCCGCCCAAGGCCCAGGGCATGGCCAACCTGGGCGTGTTCGGCGCCACGGTGGCCGAGGAAATGGACGAGCTGGAGCGCGACAAGTGGGTTGCCGCCACGGGCGGTCAGGCCAATGCCATGCAACAGCGCCGCATGGCCTTTGGCGGCGAAGGGCGCGGCGGCGGCATGGCCATGCCCATGGCCATGGAGTCTGCGGCCATGGCCGATGGCATGGCTGCTCCACCGGCGCCGGGCGCGGCGGCGGGAGCCCCGGTCGAAAGGCTGGCTGCGGCCAAGGGGGGCGCCGCCGACGGCGCACCAGCCATGGTCGAGCCCACCGTGCGCCGCAAGTTTGCCGACACGGCCCTCTGGATCGCCGCGCTTACGACCGACGGCGACGGCACGGCCCGGGTCCAGCTCGACATGCCCGAAAACCTGACCACCTGGCGGATCAAGGTCTGGGGCATGGGCCACGGCACCACGGTGGGCGAGGGCTTTACCGACGTGGTCACGCGCAAGGACCTGATCGTGCGCCTCCAGGCCCCGCGGTTCTTCGTGCAGAGCGACGAGGTGGTGCTCTCGGCCAACGTACACAACTACCTGAAGAACGCCAAGGCCGCGGAGGTGGTCTTGGGGCTTGAGGGCGACGTGCTCGAGTTGATCGAGCCCGGCACGGCCAAGCAGACCGTCCAGATCGAGCCCAACGGCGAGGCGCGCGTGGATTGGCGCGTGCGCGTGCTCGACGAGGGCCAGGCCACCGTGGTGATGAAGGCGCTCACGGACGAAGAGTCGGACGCCATGCAGATGGAGTTCCCCTGCTACATCCACGGCATGTTGAAGATGGAGGCATGGTCCGGCGCCCTGCGCCCCGAAGACCAGAGCGGCAGCTTCACGCTCATGGTGCCCGCCGAGCGGCGGCCCAAGCAGAGCCGCCTGGAGGTGCGCTACTCGCCCACGCTGGCCGGCGCCATGGTCGATGCCCTGCCCTACCTGGTCAATTATCCCTACGGCTGCACCGAGCAGACGCTCAACCGCTTCCTGCCCACGGTGATCACCCAGAAGATCCTGATCGACATGGGGCTCAATCTCGAAGAGATCAAGAACAAACGGGTCAACCTCAACCCGCAGGAGCTGGGCGACCCCGCGGAACGGGCCGAGCAGTGGCAGCGCTACCAGCGCAACCCGGTCTTCGACGAGGAGGAGGTGCGCCGCATGGTCAAGCAGGGCGTGGAGCGGCTCACCGAGATGCAGCTCTCCGACGGCGGCTGGGGATGGTTCTCCGGCTGGGGGGAGCGCAGCTCGCCGCACACCACGGCCCTGGTGGTCCACGGGCTGCAAATCGCCCGCCAAAACGACGTGGCCCTGGTGCCGGGCATGCTCGAGCGGGGCGTGGAGTGGCTGAAGCGCTACCAGGACGAGCAGGTGCGCAAGCTCAACAACGCGCTGGCAGACCCGAAGAAGAAGCCCTGGAAAAACCAGGCCGACAACACCGACGCCTTCGTCTACATGGTGCTCGTCGACGCCGATGTGCGCAACGACGAGATGAAGGAGTTCCTCTATCGCGACCGCACCAAGCTGTCGGTCTATGCGCTGGCCATGTTCGGGCTGGCCCTGGAGAAGCAGGGCGACAAAGAGAAGCTCGACATGGTGGTGCGCAACATCAGCCAGTACGTCCAACAGGACGACGAGAACCAGTCGGCCTGGCTCAACCTGCCGGGCGGCTACTGGTGGTGCTGGTACGGCAGCGAGTACGAGGCCCACGCCTACTTCCTCAAGCTGCTGGCGCGCGTGGACCCCAAGGGCGAGCTGGCCCCGCGGTTGGTCAAGTACCTGCTCAACAACCGCAAGCACGCCACCTACTGGAACTCCACGCGCGATACGGCCTTGTGCGTAGAGGCCATGGCCGACTTCATCCGCGCCAGCGGCGAGGCCAAACCCGAGATGACCGTCGAGGTGTTCTACGACGGCCAGCAGCAGAAGGCCGTGGAGATCACGCCCGACAACCTGTTCAGCTTCGACAACACGTTCGTGCTCGACGGCGAGGCCGTGACCACCGGCCGCCACACGGTCGAGCTGCGCAAGCAGGGCACCGGCCCGCTCTATTACAACGGCTATCTGACCAACTTCACCCTGGAGGACTTCATCACCGCGGCCGGGCTGGAAGTCAAGGTCCAGCGCCGCTACTTCCGGCTCAAGCGCGTCGAAGAGACCATCCCCGCGGCCGGCGACCGCGGCCAGGTGGTCGACCAGCGCGTCGAAAAATACGAGCGCGAAGAAATTCCCAGCGGCGCCGTGCTCCAGAGCGGCGAGCTGGTCGAAATCGAGCTGGTGATCGAGAGCAAGAACGACTACGAATACCTGGTCTTCGAGGACATGAAGCCCGCCGGCTTCGAGCCCGTGGACCTGCGCAGCGGATACACGGGCAACGAGATGGGGGCCTACGTGGAGTACCGCGACAACCGGGTGGTGTTCTTCGTCAGCCGGCTGGCGCGCGGCACCCACAGCGTGTCGTATCGCATGCGCGCGGAGATACCGGGCAAGTTCAGCGCCCTGCCCACGCGCGCCTGGGCCATGTATGCGCCGGAGCTGAAGGCCAACTCCGACGAGATCAAGCTCCAGGTGGAAGACTGAGCTGGCGGCGAGCCGGGAGCGTTAGCTCCCGGTTCAGGTCGAGGTCGGGACCGGCGGCGAGCCGCTTACCGTGAGCCGGCGGTTCGGTTGGCAGCGCGGAAAAGCGCTCCGTCGATTCGTTCAGGGAGCCGGGAGGGCGAGGCTCCTGCCGAGCCCAGCGCCCGGTGCCACTGCCGGCTTGTCCGGCAGCGGCGTAGGGTGCGTGCTTTGCACGCACGCCCCGTAGGCCG
>CAYXPN010000098.1:0-16468 GCA_964467075.1 uncultured Planctomycetaceae bacterium | reverse complement strand
GCCGAGGCCGACGTGACGATCATCGACCCCGAGGCCCGCTGGACCGTTGATCCGGCCCGGTTCCGTTCCCAGAGCAGCAACACGCCGTTCGGCGGCTGGGAGCTGAAAGGCCGGGCCGAGATGGTGATCGTGGGCGGCCGGGTCAAGTTTCGGCGCAGTGCAGAGCAGTGACGGGAGGTCGGAAGTCGAAATCTCAATGACCAAGTGCCAATGACCAATGTCGGAGCGCATCCTGCCCAATCCCCAATCCCTAATCCCTAATCCCTAATCCCTAATCCCTAATCCCTAATCCCTAATCCCCAATCCCCGAATAATCAATGACCAAAGCGCCGCCGTAGAGCCGTAGGGTGCGTGCTTGCACGCACGCGACACACTGTAGTAGCCGTAGGGTGCGTGCTTGCACGCACGCGACACACTGTAGTAGCCGTAGGGTGCGTGCTTGCACGCACGCGATACTCGGTAGAGCCGCTTTTGGAGCACCAGGTTGCCTCTGATCATCGACGGCTACAATCTGCTCAACGCGGCCGGTATTTTGCCGCGCGGCGTGGGGCCGGCCACCTTGGAGCGGGCCAGGCTGGCGCTGCTGAACTTCCTGGCCGAGAGCCTGCAAGCGGACGAGCTTGCGCAGACGGTCGTGGTCTTCGACGCGGCCGAGCCACCGGCCGGGGCCAGGCGCGAGCTGGTCCACCGCGGCCTCGAAGTCCGATTTGCCGCGCGCGGGCAGGACGCCGACACGCTGATCGAACGGCTCATCCGGCTGCACTCGGCCCCGCGGCGCCTGACCGTGGTCTCCAGCGACCATCGCCTCCAGCGCGCAGCCCGGCGCCGGCGCGCCGCGGCCGTGGACAGCGACGTCTGGTATGCCGAGATCGTGCGCCAGCGAGAGCTGCGCCGTCAGTCCCGGCAGGCGGCCCCCGAGCGCCCGCCCGTGCCCCTGCTGGCCGAAGACGTGGACTATTGGGTGCGCCGCTTCGGCGGCGATGCGGCGCTGGCCGAGTGGGTGGCTCGATGCCGCGCCGAGGAGGACTCAGCGGCTCGCCCCGCGCCGGCCGAGGGCGCGGAGCCGGAGACACCTTCTGCCCCGGAGCCTCTCTCCTCAGACAAGCCCTCGCCTGCCGAGGCGGCTGGCTTGGACCAGGTCTTTCCGCCCGACTATGCCGACGATCTGATCGAGGGCACCGACCTGGAGGACTACGGGCGCGAGGACGAGGACCGCGCCGACGATGCCCGCGGCGATGACAATGCTCGCGCGCAGTAGCGAGCGGCTCGTCGATTCCCGCGCGGTCGGCGGATATTCCCGGGGTTTCGCTACGCTCCAACCCCGGCCATCCGGCGCCACTGCCGCCCGAACCGCCGGCTCACACCGCCGGCTCGCCAGCTCGTTGCCGATCCTACGCCAGCGCCTTGTCGCCAATGTCCTTGCGACACCAGGCGCCCTTCCAGCGGATGCACTTGACCGCCCGATAGGCATTGAGCTTGGCATTGGCGATCGAGCTGCCCAGCGCCGTCACGTTGAGCACCCGGCCGCCGGCGCTTACGACGTGCTCGCCGTCCAGGGCTGTGCCCGCATGAAAGACCTTGACGTCCGGCAGTTCCGCAGCCGCGTCGAGCCCGCGGATCGGATGCCCCTTGGTATAGCTGCCGGGATAGCCTTCGCTGGCCATGACCACGCACACCGCGGGCCGCGGGTCCCACTCGAGCGGTTCGAGCTGGTCGAGGCGCCGGTCTACCGCGGCTTCGAGCAGGCCCACCAGATCGGTCTTCAGGCGCATCAGAAGCGGCTGGCACTCGGGATCGCCGAAACGCACGTTGTATTCCAGCACCTTCGGTCCCTGGTTGGTGATCATCAGCCCCGCATAGAGCACGCCCTGAAACGCCCGGCCCGCGCGGTTCATCGCGTGGACCGTGGGCACCAGCACGTGCTGCTCGATCCAGTGGAGCATCTGGTCGTCGACCAGCGGGGCCGGGCAATAAGCGCCCATGCCGCCGGTGTTCGGCCCTTTGTCGCCGTCGTAGGCGGGCTTGTGGTCCTGGGCCGGCTGGAGGGTCACAAGGGTGCTGCCGTCGGTCACGGCCAGCACACTGGCTTCCTGGCCGTGCAGGCGCTCCTCGATCACCAGCCGGTCGCCCGCGGTGCCGAAGACCTTTTGCCGGGCGATCTGGTCCACGGCGTGGATCGCCCCCGCCCGGCCGGAGCAGACGATCACCCCTTTGCCCGCGGCCAGGCCGTCGGCCTTGACCACCACGGGCGCGTCTTCGCGCTGGGTGAGGAACCGGGTGGCCTCGTCGGGGCTGTCGAAGGTCCAGTATTCGGCCGAGGGCACGTCGGCCTTGCGCAACAGGTCCTTGCAGAAGACCTTGCTGGCCTCCAGCTCGGCGGCTGCGCGATTGGGCCCGAACACGCGCAGCCCCGCGGCCTGAAATACGTCCACAATGCCCTCGGCCAGGGGTTGCTCGGGTCCGACCACGGTCAGCCCCACGTCGTGCTGCTGGGCGAACTGCACGAGCCGGTCGAAGTTCTCCGGCTGCGGGGCGATGTCGACGTTCTGCGCTTCCTGGGCCGTGCCCGCGTTGCCGGGGGCCACAAACACGCGCCGCACGCGGGGGCTCTGCAGAAATTTCCAGCACAGGGCGTGCTCGCGCCCACCGCTGCCGATGACCAGGATGTTCATGTTGTTTGCTCCTGTGGGTCGGGCGCCCGGGAGTCGAGGCCGACCGAAGGGGCGATCAAACAAAGTCAGACCGGCCAACGTGCCTTGCGCATGGACCCCGGTGGCAGGTCAGCGGCCACGACAGAGCGTGGCCCTCCATTGGTGCGGCGTCATCACCTGGAGGGACGCGGTCCCTCGCGTCCGCGGCCGGGGGTCGTGCTGCACCCATGTGCGCCGCGTCATTTCGGGCCGCCGAATTGCCGCGAAACCGCGATTGTATGCCCGGCGGGCGCCCGGCGGAAGGACCCGCTGTGGCAGGCCCGGCAGTCGGTGCATTTGGGAGTTGCCACCCGAACCGGCGGCTCGCCCCGCACGGCCAGTGAGAGTACAATCGTTTGCAGGCCGCGGGCCGCCACTGACCAGCTCACAAGGTCTCGCCCGGCGCGAGACGAGAGATGCCAGCAAGACACTCACGATTGCACACTGCAAGGAGCATTCCCATGCCCACGCTCACGCGACGCAGGTTTCTGGCCCGATCCTTCCGCACGCTCTCCAGCGCAGGGGCCGGCTTGTTGATCTTGCCCAACGCGCGCTCGGTCTTTGGCGCCCCGGCCAACGAGCGGGTGATCCTGGCCGCGGTGGGCGTGAAGGGACGCGGGGCCCATCTGGCCGCGGGTTTCCTCGCGCGCGGCGATTGCCACTACGCCTATGTGGCCGACGTGGACGCGCGCCTGTTCCCCTCGCGTGCTCCCGCAATCGCCCAGGCCCAAGGCGGGCGCGAGCCGACGTGCGTGCAGGACTTCCGCCGCGTGCTCGACGACAAGTCGGTCGACGCCATGGTGGTGGCCACGCCCGACCACTGGCACGCCCCGGCCACGGTCTGGAGCTGCCAGGCCGGCAAACACGTCTACGTCGAGAAGCCCGCCTCGCACAGTTGCTGGGAAGGCCGGCAGATGGTGGCCGCCGCACGCAAATACGATCGCGTGGTCCAGGTGGGCACCCAGACGCGCAGCGCACCGTATGCCCGGGCTGCGCGCCGCTATGTGGAGGAAGGCCGGCTGGGCGGGGTGCACATGTGCCGCATCTACAACCAGAAGCTCTGGGGCAACGTGGCCATGGCCCCCGACACGGACCCGCCCGAGGGACTCGACTGGGACATGTGGAACGGCCCGGCGCCCGAGCACCGCTACAACCCCACGCTGCACGGCTATTGGAACCACTTTTGGCGCTATTCGGGCGGAGATATTGCCAACGACGCCAGCCACCAGATCGACCTGGCCCGGTGGCTCGTGGGCGTGAAATACCCCAAATCGGTCTACAGCACGGGCGGGCGCTTTGCCAGCCAGGGGGCCGCGGAGACGCCGGACACGCAGGTGGCCGTCTATGAATGCGAAGGAATGACGGTCACATTCGAACTGACGCTCTACACACCCTACATGCTCAAGACCGACCCCGGGGTGCGCAACAGCGACATGTTTCCCTACTGGCAGCAGAATGCCACGCGCGTGGAGCTGTTCGGCACCGAAGGGCTGATGATCGTGGGCCGGCACGGCGGCGGCTGGCAGGTGTTCGACCGGACCAAGGGGCGCCAGCCGGTGGTCAAAGCGCAGATGTACGGGCGTTTCCCCGATCCGGAGCACAAGGAGGACTTCATCCAGGCGATGCGCACCGGCGCGCGGCCCAACGCCGACGTGGAAGAGGGCCACTTAAGCGCCCTGTGGATTCACTATGCGAACATCAGCTACCGGCTGGGAGGGCGCAAGCTGCGCATCGATCCCGAGACCGAACAGATCGTCGACGACCCCGAGGCCATGCAGCTCTTCCGCCGCACGTATCGTGCGCCGTGGGTCGTGCCGGAGGAGGTCTGACGCGCTCAGCCATGCAGACTGAAGGTGGAGCGCCGAAAGATGTAGGGTGGGTCAAGCCGGAGGCGCAGACCCACCGAGAGCCGTTCGTAGTGCCCCGATTTATCGGGGCTGTTGAAGACCGTACAAGTACGGTCACTACAAACCGCTCGCAGAGCTACCAATAACGCTGCCCCGCCGGTGGGTCTCGCCGTCGCTCGACCCACCCTACAGCCCTGCGATCTCCGACCCCGATGCCGCGCGCACAGATCGCTCCATTGGCCCGGGCGCGGTTGACAGCCGCCACGTTGCCCGCGATAAAGAACGTTTCCCCAAGGCAAATCAGGTGCGGACACCATGGCGCCGGCCGGCAAGTCAAACCAGAGCGTTGCTCGGAACGCGCTTCCGGAGCGCACTGCTGTCGGGCAGACGAAGCACGAGCGGCCCGGCCAGGGCGCCTCGCCGCTGCTGCCTGAGCCGACCCGCCGCGGGCTCGTGCAGGGCGTTTGCCGTGCCGCTTGTGCCGCGGGTTTTGCGCTGTTGGGCGCAGCCGGGGCCCTGTGGGCCGCGGCCACGGCCCGATTCATGCTGCCCAACGTGCTGGGCCGGGCGTGCCCAAAGCTGAAGATCGGCTTACCGCAGGATTTTCCGCTGGGCACGGTGGACGGCCGGTTCCGCGAGACGCACGGCATTTGGGTCGTCCACGGGCAATATGCCGGGCAGTGGCAGATTGCGGCGCTCAGTGCGCAGTGTACGCATCTGGGCTGCATGGTCCGCTGGCAGGACGATGCCGGCCGCTTCCAGTGTCCCTGCCACGGCAGCAGTTTTTCGCGCGAAGGGATCAACCTGGCCGGGCCTGCGCCGCGGCCGCTGGTGCGCTACGCGGTGCGCATTGCCGAAGACGGGCGGCTGGAAGTGGACTGCGAGCGCACGTTCCAAGAGGAGCTCGGCCAATGGAACGACCCGGCCAGCTTTGTGGCCGGATAGTCGGCCGGGCTCGGGCCGGGGCAGATGGGCCCACATCTGTTTGAGGACCGCGAATGGCCCCGTTCGAGCGCCTGCGCAACTCGCAGCTCTGGAAGAGCATCTTCCGCCATCCGTTTCCCGCGGAGCGGCGCGAGCGGGTGTGGGTGATTGTCAGCAACTTCGTGCTCCACTGGCATCCGGTCTCGATTCCCCGCCACGCATTGCGCCTGCGCTTCACCTGGTGCCTGGGCGGGATCACGTTCTTCCTTTTCCTGCTGGAGACGATCACCGGGGTGCTGCTGATGTTCTACTACCGGCCCACGGTCCGCTGGGCCTACCACGACATGCTCGACCTGCGCTACGTGGTTTCGCTGGGCGTATTGCGCGAGCTGCACCGCTGGGGGGCCCATGCCATGGTGATCGCGGTGATGCTGCACATGTACCGCGTGTTTTTGACCGGCAGCTACAAGCCCCCGCGGGAGTTCAACTGGGTGATCGGCGTGGGCCTGCTGGTGCTCACCTTGCTGTTGTCGTTTACCGGCTACCTGCTGCCCTGGGACCAGTTGGCCCTGTGGGCCGTAACCGTCAGCTCGCAGATGATCCGTGCCGCGCCGCTGGTCGGTGCCCAGGGCCCCGGGCACCACTTGCTCTCCATCGGCGGCTTCGACCTGATCACCACCGGCTCGGATGCCGGCTTCGCGCTGTTGGGCGCTCCGAATGTGAGCGAGGAGACCCTGAATCGGTTTTATGTATGGCACTGTGTGGCGCTGCCCCTGGCCGCGGCGTTTTTGATGGGAGTCCATTTCTGGCGCATCCGCAAAGACGGCGGGATCAGCCGGCCGCTGTAGCATCGGCCGGGTAGTGCTGTCGCGGCCGTATTGAGTGTGCCGCTGCTTGCCCGGCGTGCAAGCAGCCAACAGGTGGGTCATCGCCTGCGGCTCGACCCACCCTACGACCTTGCCCGGCGTGCAAGCAGTAGCGCGTAGGGTGGGTCAAGCGCCAGCGCAGACCCACCAACAACCGGATTTCCCGCCGGGGTCAGCCAACTGCCTGCCCGGCGTGCAAGCAGCCAACAGGTGGGTCATCGCCTGCGGCTCGACCCACCCTACGACCTTGGGACAATCCCCTGATACCCCCACGTATTCACCTGGTTTCCATCATCGCCCCATGCCCCCGGACAAGGTCAACTTGTTGCTCGAACAGGCCGCTCGTCCGCTGGCCGTCTTCTACCTCGTCTGCGCCGCAGCCAATCTGTGGGCGGGCGCCCGGGCATGGTTTCGGGCGGAGCCCGCCGTGCACACGCGACCAAAGGCCGAAGGGAGTTCGGGGCCCAGGACCAGCCGCCGGACGAAGCAAAACGCCGCAGCGCTGGCCGCCCTGTGGCTGCTCTGGGCCGCGGGCTTCGCCGGGGCCGGCTGGCTTGCCTGGCTGGGCCGTCCGCCGGAGCTGCCCGAGGGGCTCAAGCGGCTGATCGACGCGGCCACGGGCCCGGCTGCGCTGTTCTGCGCGGCCCTGGGCGCGGGGGTGCTCTTCTATCTGCTCCGTCGCTGGCTGGTTGTTCCGGCCGCGGGCTGGCTGGGCATGAATCTGTTGCTCTTATGGCTGGCCGTCTCGTTTCCCGATCCGGAGTTTGCCGCTGTCGTGGCCGCGCCGGACAACGTGGCCATCGTGCTGATGGGCCTGCTCTTGGCGCTGTTTGTCTGGGCGGGCGCGGCACAGGCCGTGGAAAACGACCGCCGCCAGGCCCAAGGCAAGCCGCCCGTGGAGCAGGTCTATCGCCAGAGGGTGCTCGTCTGGCCCGATCTGGTCTATGCCGAGCTGATCTGCGCGGTCCTGGTGACGGTGGGACTCTTGATCTGGTCGCTAGCCATCCCCGCGCCGCTCGAAGGCCCCGCCAACCCCACGCTCACGCCCAATCCGGCCAAGGCGCCGTGGTATTTTGTGGGCTTGCAGGAGCTTTTGGTTTATTCCGACGCCTGGTATGTGGGTGTGGTGGTGCCTTGTTTGATCATTTTCGGCCTGGCCGCGGTGCCCTATTTGGACGTGAATCCCGCGGGCAACGGATACTACAGCATCCGGGCGCGCCGGTTTGCGTGGCTGGTGTTTCATTTCGGTTTTCTTCAGATGTGGGTGCTGATGATCCTCATCGGGGCCCTGCTGCGCGGTCCGAACTGGACGCTCTTTGGGCTCTACGAGGCGCGCGACCCGGCACGGATCGAGGTCCTGGCCGGCGTGAGGCTTTCCGACTGGTTTTGGGTCACGCTGCTGGGGCGCAGCGTGCCGCAGGTGGCGGCCGACGCCTCGGGGCTGGGGCGCGTGGCAGGGCTCTTGTGGCGCGAGATGGCGGGCCTGGTGCTGGTGGCAACATACTTTGCGGGGCTTCCGCTGCTCTTGGGGCGCACGCTGCTCGGTCCACTGCGCCAGCGCATGGGGCGCGCGCGGTACTGGATCATGGTGATCCTGCTGTTGTGCATGATGATCCTGCCGGTGAAGATGATCCTGCGCTGGGTTTTCGGCCTGAGCTATATCGTCAGTTTTCCCGAATGGTCGTTGAGCCTGTGAGCGCCGAAAGCCAGGCGGCGGACGATGTGCTGACGACGAGACTCGACATATACATGTCCACGCTCTGGCGAGCGTGGCTACCGATCATCCACGCTCCGACGAGCGTGGCTACATTGCGAGCGTGCTACCCCTATCAGATATAGGCCCGCCGTAAGCCATGCGAGCCAGCGAGAAGTCACATTTCCGTCTGCCGCGAATGCACCTACTGATGGCTGCCTCGTCGCTGGCCCTGGTGGTGGTGACGATTCTGTTGCTGCGCGCCGACCACCAGCGCCCGTGGAAGCAGCACCAGCGCACGTTCCACGAGCGCGTCGAGCCGTGGCTGGCGCGCAGCCGCAGGGCCCACCTTGAAAGCCAGACTGAGCTCGCGGCCGACGGGCAGGCCGGGCCCGCACCGTCGCCCGGCGCGTTGCCGAACGGCGAAATAGGCGCCCGCCCCGGGAGCTGGACGCGGCGCCTGCTTGAATGGCCGTTTCTCGAGGCCCTGGCCCGGCCGCTGCGCATCGAGCAGATCGTGCTCACCGAGCTGCCGGTGGACTATCACTTCTGCCAGGCCCCGCGCCTGGACCGCTGCGCGACCTGCCACCAGGCGATCGCCCGAAGTGCCTGGGACGACCCCACGCAGCCGGCCGTGCCCGTCGAGACGCAACTCGCCGTCGAGCTCTTGGCCCGTGCGCCCAGCGAGCGGCCTTCGGCCCAGAGGGCCGCTGATACCGCGGCGGGGGGACCTCAACAGGCCACCTTCCAAGACGCCTACGGGCTGCGCCTGGCTGAAGAGGGAATCCTGGACCCCGGCGCGCCGACCATCGAGCTTGTTGTGCCCCGCTCGCCCGCGGCGCTGGCCGGGCTGGCCGCGGGCGACGTGATTGTTCAGCTCGGCGGCGTTGTCGCGGCAGGGCGGCAACACGTCGAACAGTTACTGCTCGAAGCGGCTGCGCGGCAACAGGCCGTGCGCCTGCTGGTGCGGCGCGGCTTGCCGCATCCGTTTAGCAGCCATCCGCGCCTGGACTTGTATGTTTCGTCCTCCAGCCCGCATCCTGCCGAGCGCTTCGGCTGCACGATCTGTCACGGCGGCCAGGGTGCGGCCACGGAGTTTGTCGGCGCGGCGCATACGCCCAATGACCCGGAGCAGCAGGCCCGCTGGCGGCGCCTGTATGGTTGGGTGCGCGAGCATGATTGGCCCGAGCCCATGCTCGCGCCCCGGTTTTCGGAGAGCCGCTGCTTGCAGTGCCACCACCAGCCGCTGGAGCTGGAGGTTCTCGATGCGCCGGTATTACCCTCTCCCGCCGTGCGGGAGAGGGTGGCGAGCGGGCGAGCGGCGAGCCGCGAGCCAGCGAGCCGGGTGAGGGAGGCCTTGCACCCCATCTCGCTCGGCGACTCACCGCACGCGCAGGCCGGGCGCCCTCACCCCCAGCCCCTCTCCCAAAGGGAGAGGGGAGCGAGTGTAGTGGCCGGCTATCGGCTGGTGCGCGCCTACGGGTGTTTCGGCTGTCACGAGATTCGCGGCCACGACACGGCAGGCCGCTCCGTGGGACCCGACATGCGCCCAGAGCCGGACATGCGCGCGGAGCCGGACGATGCACCGTCCGCCCGCAAAGCCTCGGCCGCCTCAGGCTCCCAGCCGGGCGATTTGCGCAAAGTGGGACCAAGCTTGCGTGGTTTGGCCGCCCGGGTGGATGCTGCCTATGTGGCCGATCGGCTGCGCGATCCGCGGGGCTTCCTGCCCACCACGCGCATGCCGCGCCAGTATGGACTGCACGAACACCTGGACACGCAAAGCCGGGCCCTGGCCCAGCGACGGGAGGCAGTGGAAATCCAGGCGGTGGCCGAATACCTGCTTACCGCGGGCGGACCGGTCGAAGGGGGCGAATCACCCCAGCCGCCCGGCGACTTGCCAGAACTCGCGGGCGCATCGGCCGAGCAGGGCAAGGCGCTCTTCCATTTGCGCGGCTGCCTGGCCTGTCACCAGCACCGCGATTTTCCCGACGGCGGCGGCACGCTGGGGCCCGACCTCGCGCACATGGCCGCCAAGTACACCACGCCCGAGGCCCGCCAGTGGCTGGTCCGGTGGATTCGCGATCCCGCGGGTTCCCGACCGCGCAGCGTGATGCCCCGGGTGTCGCTCGATCCGCTGCCCAACCAGGAGCAGCCCTTTGGCGCTGCGGCCCCGGAAGGGGAACAACAACCTGCGGACCCGGCTGCGGGCGCTGCGGCGCCGGAGGGGGCACAGCAAGCTGCGGACCCGGCCGCGCACATCGCGGCTTATCTTCTGGCCTCGGCGCGCGACGCGGGCTGGCGACCGGCCGAACCAGCACCGCCGGCCGAAAGCGACCTCGACGAGCTGGTCGCGCACTATCTGGCTCGGCGTTTCGGGCCCGAACAGGCCGAGCGGTTCGCCCGAGCGGGCATCCCCCGAGAGTTGGCCGGCGAAGTTACAGCCGACGAGGCAGTGCTTCTCGCACCCGCGGGCGTGCGCGAGAAGCTGCTCTACGCAGGCCGGCGTTCGATTGCCCGGCGCGGGTGTTTCGGCTGCCACGACATCCCAGGCTTTGAGGCCGCGCGGCCGATCGGTCCGGAGCTTTCCGATTGGGGGCGCAAGCGTGTGGAGGAGCTGGCCTTCGAGCAGGTGGCCCAATGGCTTAAGCGCGCGGAGCCGGGCGGCGAAGCGCCGGATGCCTTCTACGCAGAGGCCGTGGCCGAAAAGCGGCGTGAGGGCTTTGCCTGGCAGAAGCTGCGCGCGCCCCGGAGCTTCGACTACCAGGTGGCCGCTCGCAAGGACTATCTCGACTGGCTGACCATGGGGCAGTTTGACTTCACGCCTGCCGAGCGCGAGCAGATTGTGGCGTTCCTGCTCTCGCTGGTGGCTGATCCGCCGCCCGAGCCGTACGTCTTCGGCGGTGAGCCAAGAGACCAGGCCCTGGTGGCCGGTCGCGAGCTGATCGAGCGCTTCGCTTGCGCCGAATGTCACACGCTGCGCATGGAGCGCTGGACGTTGGAGCTTATGCCCGGCGCGATAGGCCCTGGGCCCGAGTTGCCTGAGTACGACTTCCTCGCCCCGCGCATCCCTGCCGAGCGCCTGGCCGCCGCGCTCAAGACCGACGCGCGGGGCCTCAGGCGCGCGGTGCTGGTGGGTATGGCGCGCGTGGACGACCAAGGCCGGGCGGTGGAAGACGAGGATGCCGAGGGCAATCCGCTTTATTATTTCACGCTCTGGCAGCCCGCGGCCATCGACGGCCACGTCTGGCCGGTGGGCGGGGCCGACGTGATGGTCTCCAGCACGCAAATCCGCTCCCGTGAGCCGCCCTTTGGCGGACGGCTGGCCCGCTGGCTCTACCCGGTGGTGCTGGCCCGCATGCGCACGGCCGGTCTGGCTGGTGCGCAAAGCGCGGCCTGGGGCAGCCTGCCGCCGCCGCTTGCGCACGAAGGGGCCAAGGTGCGCGCCGAGTGGCTCGACGAGTACCTGCTCCGGCCGCGGGCAATTCGGCCCGCGGCGGTGATGCGCATGCCGCAATACAATCTCTCCGCGGACGAGGTCCGGCGCCTGACCGAGTATTTCGCGGCTTTGGCCGCGGCGGATCGGCCGGATGGGCCGCGGTTTGCCGCCGCGGAGGGCCCCGCTGCCCGCATGGCTGCCCCGCCACCAGGTGATGCCGGCGAGCAATACGAATTCCGGCTTGCGCGAATGGAACAAGCCATGCGCCTGTTGATCGACCGGACGACCTATTGCGCCAAGTGCCATGTGATCGGCGACTACCGACCGGGCGGCGAAGTGCAAACCATCGTGGCGCCCGACCTGACCGAGGCCGGCTCCCGGCTGCGCCCGGAGTATCTCTACCCGTGGCTGGCCCACCCCCAGGCCGTGCTCCCCTACACCGCCATGCCGGTCAACTTCCCGCCCGAGGGTGGGCCGCTGGACCCGAGCGTGTTTCCCGGCACGAGCCGGGAGCAACTCGACGCCGTGGTGGACTTGCTGTTAAACTACAAGTGGTACTTGCAGCAGCAGACCTCGATCCGGCGGCTGATGGGCCAGGGTCCATAAGAAAGATTCGGTGTTGATGTCGCGCTCGGCCGAACATCCCAATCGGCGTCGCTTTCTGGCCGGTGCTGCGGCCGCGGCGGTGGGGGCGGCTGCGGGCTGCTCGCCCTCGGAGCCCCGCGAACCGAGCGCCCGGGGCGCGCCGGCACCCGCGGGAAACGCCACGGGGATGAGCAAACCGCTGGACCAGCCGGCTGGTTGGGCCGGCCCCCTGCCCGACGCGTGGGGCGAGTTGACCGGGCGCTTCATCTACGACGGCCAGGCGCCGCCGCGCAAGAAGCTCACCGTGGACAAGGACGTCGAGTGCTGCGGCAAGTTCGACATCCGCGACGAGTCGCTCTTGGTGGGACCGGAAGGCGGGCTGGCCAACGTGTATGTCTACCTGCGCACCCGCCATATGCCCATTTGCCCGACGCTCGAAGCCGAGCTTGGGCCGCGCGTGTTGCTGGACAACCGGGACTGCATCTTCATGCCCCACTGCATGTGGATTTGGTGGCCGAAGCAGGAGTTCCACATCGTCAACTCCGACCCCGTGGCCCAAAACGTGGCCTTCTCGCCGCCGGGCGACCTGCCGGCCAACATCGTGCTCCCCCCGGCACCCAGCCCGAACGACAGCGCCACCTGGACCTTTCGCCGCGGCCAGAGCCGGCCCGTGCCGATCGCCTGCAACTACCACCCCTGGGAGAGCGCCTACGTGTTGCCGCGCGAGAATGCCTACGTGGCCGTCACGGACCTGGACGGGGTGTTTCGTATACGCGGCCTGCCGCCGGGCACCCTGGAATTCCAGCTTTGGCATGAGCGGACGGACTACCTGGACGCTGCCCAGTGGCCCAAAGGGCGGTTGACGGTAACCATCCGGCCGGATGTGAACGACCTGGGCACGATCCGCCTGCCGCCCGCCTTGTTCGCCCGGTCGTAGGCCGCAGGCTCGGGCCCGCCTCGGGCAAGCCGCGTGCGACATGCTGTGCCTTGCTGCGCGAAGCACAGCGGGCCGTCAGCGCCCAGGGAATTGAGCCATCGACCGAGAACGTTGAACGCAACCAACCTTCGACAACCCCGACCGAAGTCCGCTGCGCGGATCATGGCGCCCTGCGCGACCGGCTGGCGCCTGGCTGCCGGCTGCGCGCTGATCGCTGTCGTGCTCGGCGGGTGCTCGTCTTCGCAAAGCGTGCAGTTCCGTCTGAACACCGAAGACCGCGAGGCCGACCAGATCAGCCGGGTGCAGGCCAAGGAAATTCTCGGCACGCTCGAAAGGCTCTTTGGCACACCGGATGAGGCACGCGTGCCCGACGGGGTGCCCCTGGACCCGGCGCTGCTGGCCCTGGCCGCCGGTCGGGTGCGCAGCGACGAACAGGGCCGGCCCCGGGGGCTCTATCGCCAGCACTGCGCCGCATGCCACGGCATCTCGGGCGACGGCGCAGGCCCGGCCGCGGCCGTGCTCGATCCCTATCCGCGGGATTTGCGCAATGGGGTGTTCAAATACACCTCCACGGCCGGCGGCTCGAAACCGGTGCGCGCAGACCTCGAGGGCACGCTTCACCGCGGCATTCCCGGCACGGCCATGCCCGCCTTTTCCACCTTGCCCGACGAGCATTTCCAGGCGCTCGTTGAGTATGTGATCTATCTCAGCCTGCGCGGCGAGACGGAGCTGGCCCTGCTCCAGGAGGTGGTGGATGCCGACCGGTATCCAGTCGATCCCACGGAGGTGGAGGAGGACATTGTCGGGCCGCTGGCCGGACTCTGGGAGCTGGCCGACGAGCTGGCCGTCGATCCGCCGCCGGAGCCTGCGCGCGGGCCAGCGGAAGCCTGGCAGGCCTCGACCACTCGCGGGCGCGAGCTGTTCCTCTCGAAGGTCGCCCGGTGCTATACCTGCCACGGCCACTCGGGGCGCGGCGACGGCGAACAGTCGGAACTCCATGACGACTGGAACCGGCGCAAGGTGGGCGCCACGCGCGAGGATACGCGGCGCCTGGCCGGCCGGTTCCGCCTGCCGGTGCAGCGGCTTCGTGCGCGGGACTTGACCCAGGGGGTGTTTCGCGGCGGCGATCGGCCGGTGGACATCTACTGGCGGATTCACGTGGGCATCAAGGGCACACCCATGCCCGCCTCGGGGCCGGGGCTCGGCGCGCCCGGTGTGCTGGACCCGGAGGACATCTGGCACGTGGTCCACTACGTGGAATCGCTGGCCGGCCGCGGGCCGGAGCCGAGTAGAGAATGAAAGCCGAAAGCCGAAAGCGGAAAGCCGAAGTCGATTCAATCGCGAAAACGCGAAAACGCGAAACTCGGCGAGCCGGACCCGCAAGCGGGTGCCCCGTCAGCTCCCGGTTCGGGTGGCAGCCCCCATTGACGGACAACCGGCGGGCCGTGGGGTTGATCCCCACGGGAGCCAAGGCCGAAGGGGAAGGCCGATGGGTCTTGCTCCCGCTCGACCCGCCCTGCAGCCCTGGTGCGCATGCCGTACGTCGGCGAAGAACGGACGCGAGGGACCGCGTCCCTCCAGGCCGTGGGGTTGATCCCCACGGGAGCCAAGGCCGAAGGGGAAGGCCGATGGGTCTTGCTCCCGCTCGACCCGCCCTGCAGCCCTGGTGCGCATGCCGTACGTCGGCGAAGAACGGACGCGAGGGACCGCGTCCCTCCAGGCAGGCAAGACAATTGGCGAGCCGGGCTCAACTCGTGGCCGGGCAAGTGGTTCAGACCGTTGAAGTGTTACGGGGGATGAACACCAACCATGACTGACTCGCAATGGGATGCACTGCTGCGCGTGGTGGAAGGCGCGCCGCTGCCCTCGCCACCCGTGGGGCTGATCGTGGACTGCCCCTGGCTGCCGGGCTGGGCCGGGGTTTCGATCCTCGACTATCTGACCGACGACCAGCTCTGGCTGGAGGTCAACCTGCGCGCGGTGCGCCGTTTTCCCGAGGTGTGGCTGCTGCCGGGCTTCTGGGCCGAATACGGCATGTGTACCGAGCCGTCGGCCTTTGGGGCCCGCTTGCTCTGGCCCGAGAACGGCTTTCCGCATGCGCAGCCGGTGTTGTTCGATTATGCCCAGATCGAGCGCCTCAAGAGGCCCGACTGCCGCACCGACGGGATGTGTCCGTTCGTAATCAAGCGCCTCGAGCGGCTCCGGCCGGCCATCGAGCGCGAGGGCCACCGGGTGCGCTTCGCCACCTCGCGTGGGCCGATGAACATCGCCGCGCACCTGCTGGGCCACACGGAAACACTCATCGGTTTGAAGACCGAGCCGGAGGCGCTCGAGCGCCTGCTGGGGCTCATCACGGACTTCATCGTGGACTGGCTCGGGTGGCAGGCCGAGCGATTCGCCACGATCGACGGGCTGCTGGTGCTCGACGACCTGATCGGTTTTGTGGGCGAGGCGGACTTCCGGCGGTTTGTGGTACCTTATTTCCGCCGCATCGCCGACGCGCTGCCGGCGCGCGTGAAGATATTGCACAACGACTGCCACGGGCTCTTGACGGCACGCTACCTGGGGCAGATGAGATTCAATGTGTTCAACTTCAGTTTCGAGCACTCGCTTTCCGAAATCCGCGGCCTGGCCGGCGAGGAAGTGACCCTGCTGGGCAACATTCCGCCGCGTGACGTGCTGGCCCAGGGCCAGCCGGAGGACGTGCGCCTAGCCACCTTCGCGGCCCTCAGTTCGCTCAAAGATCATCGCCGGCTGATCGTCTCCTGCGGGGGCGGGGTGCCGCCGGGCGTGTCGTCGGAGAATATCGAGGCGCTCTGGACGGCCGCGGGCGACTGGTCGGCGCGGCACCAGGAGCCGTAGGGATCAAGAACTCGGTGACGATTCGGCGGACTGGTGGTGTACGACTGCCCGGCGTCTTGGGCCACGGTATCGCGCCCTTTCAGGGCTGAACTATCGGATGGGGACCGGCCTACCCAGGGCTCCGCTGCGCTATAGCCCTGGGCTTTCCTATCGCGCCCTTTCAGGGCCACGACGTTGCAACCGATCGGCGGGCGGCTTTTCCCTACCCCTCAGGTGGCTTATACTTTGCGCCCAGGGAGCGGTTGCCCGCGGTTTTCCGCGGCAATGCCCCTTTTTTGGAACAGCGTTTGCATCCCCCTTGGGCGCGGCCGGCACGTTGATCCCCCCTGTCTTGCGGGGCGAGGTGCGGAATGTTTCGAGCGCGAGCTGCCGAAACCGTAAGAAGGTTCGTAGGGTGCGTGCTCGCACGCACGTCCGGCCTGGAGGGACGCGGTCCCTCGCGTCCGTGGCGTGCGTTGGGTGTTGATTCGCGGCCACTGGAGGGACGCGGTCCCTCGCGTCCGTGGCGTGCGTTGTGTGTTGATTCGCGGCCACTGGAGGGACGCGGTCCCTCGCGTCCGTGGCGTGCGTTGTGTGTTGATTCGCGGCCACTGGAGGGACGCGGTCCCTCGCGTCCGTGGCGTGCGTT
>CAYXPN010000097.1:0-16479 GCA_964467075.1 uncultured Planctomycetaceae bacterium | reverse complement strand
TGCGCCTACGGCTTGACCCACCCTACGCGCTCGGCCCGCAAGGTCCCGGCGTGTCGACGTCAGGAGTTTCAGGTCAACTTGCAGGAGAAAGGAAGAAGCCGATGGCCAGCGCCAGACTTCTCGCCGAGAGCGAGGTTACGACATCCACTTTGGACGATCTCTTCAAACAGGCGTACTTCAAGACGTCGCTCGACAAGGACGGCGACCTGATCGTTCAGAGTGACGGGCCGCGGGTTATCGTGACCGTTGACCAGCAGAAGAAGCTGGTGAAGTTCATGGCGGTCTACGGCCTGAGGGAGGAGGCCGCGCTGGAGCCCAAGCTCGCTCTGGCCAACCGCATGAACGACGAGATCATCTACGTGCGTTTCTCTGTTCCGCGGGACGACATCCTGGTGGCCGACTACTTCCTGCTCTTCCAGGAAGGGATTCCGGCGTTTCTGCTGGTCTCTTCGCTGCGCCTGTTCGCGCGCGTGGTGCCTGCGGCCATCCGCGCCTGCGATCAGCAGGACCTGGTGGAATAGCAGGCCGGCTCAGAAGCGGAGCGGCCGCTCGTCCGTCTCATAGCCGGTGACCAGCCAGCGCTCGCCCTGGGGCCGAAGGAACAGGCGCACACTGACCGGCCGGCTCACTTGGTCAAACTCGCCGCGGCGCCCCCGGCCCGAGAGCAGGGCCGTCACCTCCGCGGTGGCCGTGGGCGGACTGCTCAGGCGGTTGATCGTCACCCTCAGGTCGGTGATCTTCACTTGGGTGAGCCGCGCGCTGTCCAATGCCCGTCGGGCGGCGCGCCGCGGTGCCGCGGCCTCCGGGGCGCAGAAGCTGAGCACCTCGGCCAGATCGTTGGACTCCAGCGCAGCCGCCCCGGCCTCCACCGTGGCCTCGACACGCTCGACCTCGGTGACCACCAGCCATTCCAGCCCCACAAGGCCCAGGGTGGCCAGGATCACGCCCGCCAGGGCGAGCAAGTAGATTCCCCGGCCGGTGCGCACCAGCGCCACGCCCAGCACCATGGCGGCCAGGATGCCGACCATCAGCGCGGCAGTGGGATCTTCGAGCAAGGCGGTCATCGGACCGTACTCCCCTCGTGCCGGGCTGCGGGACAGGTCGTTGTGGCCGGTCTCCCGACCGAGCCACTGGCCCCCACCGGAGGTCTCCCCGCAGGTCCTGGGACAGGCTCTTGGCCGGCCCCGGGGATTATTTCGCCGTGTGCCACTGCTTGCCCGGCGGGCACGCAGTGCTTCGGGCGTGAAGGCACTGCTTCGGGCGAAGCAGTGGCCCACCGAGCTTGCGGACACCCTCAGCTATTTCGATCTCAGCGCGAACAGCGGTCCGCCGAACAGGGCCCCGTCGCCGAGCATCTCTTCGATGCGGAGCAACTGGTTGTACTTGGCCATCCGATCGGTGCGCGAGGCCGAGCCGGTCTTGATCTGGCCGGTTCCCAGGGCCACGGCCAGGTCGGCGATGGTCGTATCCTCGGTCTCGCCGCTGCGATGGCTGATCACGCTGGTGTAGCCGTTGCGCCGGGCGAGCTCCACGGCCTGGATGGTCTCGGTCACGGTGCCGATCTGGTTGAGCTTGATGAGGATGCTGTTGGCGATTCCCTCGCTGATGCCCCGCTGGAGGCGCTCGGTATTGGTCACGAACAGATCGTCGCCCACCAGTTGAACGCTCTCGCCGAGACGCTCGCTCATCAGCTTCCAGCCCTGCCAGTCGTCTTCGGCGCAACCGTCCTCGATCGAGCAGATGGGAAAATCGTTCATCCAGAATTCCAGCAGCTCGACCAGTGCGCCGGCGTCGAGCTGCTTGCCGTCCATGGCATAGGTCTTGGCCTTCGGGTCGTAAAGCTCCGAAGCGGCCACGTCCAGGGCGATGTACACGTCGGCGCCCAGCGCGTAGCCCGCCCGTTCCACGGCCTCGGCAATCAGCTCCAAAGCCTGGCGGTTGCTCTTCAGGTCCGGGGCGAATCCGCCTTCGTCGCCCACGTTGGTGGCCAGCTTGCGCCCGGAGAGCACCTTCTTGAGATGATGGAAGATTTCGCAGCCGCAGCGGATCGCCTCGCTGAACGACTCGAACCCCAGCGGCATCACCATGAACTCCTGCACGTCCACGGCGTTGTCGGCGTGCTGGCCGCCGTTGAGGATGTTCATCATCGGCGCCGGCAGCACTTGAGCACCCGCGCCGCCCAAATAGCGGAACAGCGGCAGTCCGCAGTAATCGGCCGCTGCCCGGGCCGCGGCCATGGAAACGCCCAGGATCGCATTGGCGCCAAGTTCTCTCTTGTTCGGCGTGCCGTCCAGCTCGAGCATGCGCAGGTCCAGGCCCACCTGGTCCAGGGAGTCCATGCCGCACAGCTCGTCGCCCAGACGCGTGTTGACGTTCTCCACGGCCTGGAGCACGCCCTTGCCCAGATATCGTTGTTCGTCAGCGTCGCGCAGCTCCAGGGCCTCGTGCACTCCGGTGCTGGCGCCGCTGGGAATCGCGGCCCGGCCAAACGACCCGTCGGCCAGCACCGCGTCCACTTCCAGCGTCGGATTGCCCCGGCTGTCGAGAATCTCCCGGGCATGAATGTCAACGATCACCGAACTCATGTGCCATGTCCTTTGCGAGCGGGAACAACGTGCTTGGAACGCCGACAGCGGGCAAGTCTGCGAGCCCTGCCCGGCGTAACTTGCTGATTGTGCGCGATCAGCAGTCGCTTGACTACCGGGGGCCTCAATTTGGGCGGCCGTTTCGGCGAGCCGCTCGCAGGTTTTCTGTCGGCCCTCGGCCCTCTGCTTGAGACACGAGCCAGGGCCCTGCATTCCACTTCCCATTCTCGCTTGACCCGGGTAGCATGGACCAACGGCCGTGATGTCGCGGCCGGCGGCGGGCCGGCTCGCTCAGCGGCGCTGCCGCGGCCAAGCGGTTCCCCGCACGCGGGCCGGGCGGTCCGTCCCGGGGCTGTCCGGACGCCGGGAGCCTGTTTGGCCGCGTCCCAAGGCCGGGACTCCCACGTTGCAACCCCCTCTTGTTACTCGCCTTGATCGGTATGACTTCTAGCCAGGCAATCGACCAGCGGGCCGCAGTCGAGCCCCTGCCGGAGAACTTCGCCAGCGTCCAGCCGGGCGGAGGGATTTGCTACCGAGTGGAGCTGGCCTGGGGACGATGGCGGCGCTGGTGGCTGAAGCGGTTTCGGCCTGGTTATGTGCGCAAAATGGAGAAACTGCGCAAAGGCGACTCGGCCAGCGCCCCTCATGAAATTCTCGACCCGCGGGACTTGAAGTACTGTCGCAACCGCTGCACGTGCTGGTGGGAGCCCGTGGACGACCCGTTCCTGTGGCGCGAGAGGCTGCCCTTTGCCAGGTGGGGTCTGGCTGAGTTGTTGCTGGTGGGTTTGCCCCTGGCCGCGGCCACGGTGGGCCTGGGCTGGTGGCACTGGTACCTGGCGGTTCCCTTGGGGCTGGTGTTGCTGTTGGTGGTTTTCTTTTTCCGCGACCCGCCGCGGGGCGTCCCTCAGGGGCCCGGGCTGGTCGTGGCGCCGGCCGACGGGTGGATCGTGGAGATCGAACGGCTTGAAAACCATGAATTCCTCCAGGGGCCGGCGATCCGGGTGGGCATCTTCCTGTCGATCTTCGATGTGCACCTGAACCGCTCGCCGGTGCGTGCGCGGGTGGTAGCCCTGCGCTACCAGCCGGGCAAGTTCCTCAATGCGCTTCGCGCGCGCAGCGTGCAGGAGAACGAGCAGACCTGGATCGCCCTGGAGGCGGAAGACCCGCCGCACCGCCGCTTTGTGGTGCGCCAAATCTCCGGCACGATCGCCCGCCGGATCGTCTGCGCACTCAGGCCGGGCGAAGTAATCGGCCGGGGCGAGCGGATCGGGATGATCAAGCTGGGTTCGCGCACCGAGTTGGTGCTGCCGGACGAGGGGGACACGGAGCTGCTGGTGGTCGAAGGCCAGCGCGTGAAAGCCGGAACGAGCGTGGTGGCCCGATTCCGGACGAGCGGTTTGGAGCAGGAGTAGTAGTCCGACACGGGCAAACCGTGGGGGGCCACGGTTGGCTTGCCCAACCGTGTATTCGGCACTGCTGGACAAGCCAGCAGTGGCACCCAGCTCGACACTTTACGTGTGTGGGACTGCTAGAGCGCAGGCACCTGCGGCGGCTTGCCGCGGGCCGCGGAGCACAGGATCGGCCGTATCTTTGGCGGGGTGTTCGTCGGGGCGCGGCTTCGGCAAAACGGACCGAGGCACTCGCATCGGCGCTTGAGCAGATCAGCGCAGGCAGGTGAGCGATGGGTCGGATCAGAACCGTAGCCGTGTTTCCCACCATGTTTACGTTGGGGAACCTGGTTTGCGGGTTCTTTGCGATCGTGGTGGCCTCGCGCGTGGCGGCGCCGGAATCCATGGCCGCGGTTCCCGAGGACACCACGGACCTGATGCTCAGCGGGTGGCTGATCTTCCTGGCGATGATCTTCGATGCGCTGGACGGCTACGTGGCGCGCCTGTCGCGCACGGCGAGCGACTTCGGCGCGGAGCTGGACAGCCTTTGCGACTTGGTCACGTTCGGCGTGGCGCCGAGTTTCCTGCTGGTGAAGATGTGCCCGCGGTTCGCCTATCTGCACAAGGAAGGAGTATGGATGATCGCTGCGGCGTTTGCGGCCTGCGCGGCGCTGCGCCTGGCGCGATTCAATGTAGAGACCAGCGAGGACGACGAACACCTGTACTTTCGGGGGCTGCCCAGCCCGGCGGCCGCGGCCTCGATCGCCGGGTTCGCCATCCTCTTCCACACGTTGCGCCAGGAAGACTGCCCGCTGGCCTATGCCGCGCAGATCGACGCGGCCGTGCAAATGCTGCTGCCGCCGTTCGCGGTGTTGGCCGCGCTGTTGATGGTCTCGCGCATTGCCTATCCGCACGTGGTGAATCAGATCTTCCGCGGCCAGCGCAGTTTCGGGCACGTGGTGGCGGTGCTGTTTGCGCTGGTGGCGGTGATGGTGATTCGGGGCTATTCGGTGCCGGTGGTTTGTTGCGCCTTTGTGTTCTACGGGCCCATACGCTACGCTTGGGCGAGGCTGATCCGCCGCGTACACGAGGAGGAGCCGGTGTTCTAGGCGCGGTGATCGGCTGATCGTGTGACGAGGGGGAATCGTCGTTTGTCAGGACAGGCCGAGGGAAAAAGGTGACAGGCACCATTTGTGCGAAGCACCCTCCGGGCCGTTCCGGCAAATGGTGCCTGTCACCTTTTTCCCTCCAGGTCAGGACGAGAGGAGCTGTGGGATGTTTTCGGGCATTGTCGAGGTGATGGGTACGGTGGCCCAGTTGCGCGAGGAGCCGCCCGGCTGCCGGTTGATCATCCGCGAGCCCAAGGTCGCTGCGGAGACGCAGGTGGCCGACAGCATTTCCGTCAACGGCTGCTGCCTGACGGTGGTCGAGGCGGGTGCAGAGACCATGGGTTTCCAGGCCGGGCCCGAGACCCTTTCGCGCACGAATCTCGGCGATCTGCGCCCGGGCAGCTTCGTGAATCTCGAACGGGCCCTGACGGTGGGCGAGCGGCTGGGCGGACACTTTGTCAGCGGACATATCGACGGCGTGGGCCGGCTGATCGAGCGGCGCGACCACGGCGACTGGTCGGACTTCTGGTTCTCGGTCTCTCCGGAACTGGCCCGACAGATGGCCCCCAAGGGCTCGATTGCCGTGGACGGGGTGAGCCTGACGATCGTCGAGAGCCTGCCGGACCGGTTCAGTGTGGCCCTGATCCCCTACACCCTGGCCGTGACCACGCTGGGACGGCTCGAGGTGGGAGGCGAAGTCAACCTGGAGACCGACCTGTTGGCCAAGTACGTGCAACGCCTGATCGAGTCGCGGGACTGGACCGGCTGAACCAATCGCCGCATGCGCAACGAATCGCCGCCATGGGTCGTTCCAACCGCAGACAAACGCTCTCCTATCTGATGGAGCGATTCGACGAGATCGGCATCCGGCCCCAGACCCGTTCAGGCCAGAACTTCCTCATCGACCTGAATCTCCAGCACTGCCTGGTCGAGGCCGCGGAACTGGAGTCCGACGACGTGGTGCTCGAGGTGGGCACGGGCACCGGCTCGCTGACGGCCATGCTGGCCGAACGGGCCGCGGCCGTGGTCAGCGTGGAGCTCGACGCCCAGTTGTTCCAGTTGGCCGCCGAAGAGCTGGACGGGCTGAAGCAGGTCACCTTGTTGCACGCCGACGCGCTTGAGCGCAAGAACCGGCTCAACCCCGAGATCCTGCACGCGGTCGACCAGCGCCTGGCCGAAGCACCGGGCCGGCGTTTCAAGCTGGCGGCCAACCTGCCCTACAACATTGCCACGCCGGTGCTCAGCAACCTCTTGGCCCTCGAGCGCCCGCCCGAGTTGATGGTGGCCACGATCCAAAAAGAGCTGGCCGACCGCGTGGTGGCCCGGCCGGGCTCGAAGGACTACGGGGCCTTGAGCATCTGGGGGCAGAGCCAGTGCCGGGCGGAAATCCTGCGCGTGTTGCCGCCGGACGTGTTCTGGCCGCGGCCGAAGGTCTCCTCGGCCTTCTTGCGCATGCGTCTGGACGAGGCCCTGCGCAACAGGATCGCGGATCGCGGGTTTTTCCACGAGTTCGTCCGCGCCGTGTTTCTTCATCGGCGCAAGCTGCTGCGCTCTGAGCTTCTTAGTGCGGCGAAACACATCGGGAAAGGTCTGCCCCCACTCGACAAAGCGCAGGTCGATTCCCTCCTGGCCGACCTGGGACTCGCGGCCGACAGCCGGGCCGAGCAGCTCGACGTGGAGACGATGCTGGCGCTCAGCAAGCGCGTGCGGGCCGCGCTGGGCGGATGAATTGTCGGAAGTCGGAGGTCGGAGGTCGGAGGTCGGCGCACGGCGAGCCGCGAGCGTCAACTCGCGGTTCGGCCGTCGGGTGCATGCTCGCACGCATGCGATCCCTGAGTGTGCGCCGGACGATTGACCTCGGTGCAATTGGGTGGTAGCATAGTTCGCCGTCAGCAAGGTGTTCGGGTTCGTGTGGCCAGGATCGGGTACCGTCAAGGTCCGCCTGCCACGGCCGCCCGACGTTATCTGTTCGAAACAGATCGCTTCAATCGAAGGGCCTGTGAGCCATGCAGTTCATCGAGATGACCGGCAAGATGCTCCTGGACCTGGTCAGCCACGAAGAGTTCCCGGCCGAGACGCTGGCCGAGGTGGGCGTGGACGAGCAGAGCATCGTGCGCATCAACCGCCAGGGCGACATCGAATTGCGCCGCAAATCGAGCTGGGACGTGATCGGTGGCCTGCTGGACGAGTTCGACGAGCGCGTGCGCGCCCGGACCGGCCTGGATTGGTGCGATCCGAACAGCCCGCCCCCGCCGGATGAAGGTTGACGCGCGGACGTTGCGGCCCGCCGCGTATTTCCCCCGGGCAGCACGCCTCAGGCGTAGCCGTAGGCCGGAACAAGGTGTAGGCCGGAACAAGCGCAGCGCCGTTCCGGCAAGAGTCTGTCCGGTCCTGATGCCGGAACATCGTCGCTGGCGCGACTTGTTCCGGCCTACTCTTTTCGGCAGCTTCCCGCATTGCCCGCCGAACCGCCGGCCGATGCCGGCGGCTCGCCCGACGCCCAGCTTCACGCCGAACCCTCAGTTGACCACGTTGCGCACCAGTAGGCCCAGCAGGGCCCGGCGACACGCCTCGGCCGACTTGCGGCGCATGTCCTCAATCCCTTCGACGCTGTAGAAGGCGGCATGGGGATTGAGGATCAGCCGGTGGTGGGCCGGATGCCCGGGATCGCGCCACGCGCGCAGCACCGGATCGTCCTCGGGCGGCGGCTCCCGCTCGAGCACGTCGATCCCCGCGCCGGCCAGCGGTCCGGAACAGAGCGCCTCGAGCAGCGCCTCGGGATCGACGATTGCCCCGCGCGCGGTGTTGACCAGGTAGGACCGCTCGGGCAACAGCCTGAGGGCCCGCCGGTCGATCATGTGCCGCGTCTCGTCGGTCAGCGGACAGTGGATGCTCACTACCAGCGAGCGGGCCAGCAGCTCTTCGAGCGACTCCACCCGGCGGATGCCCAGCGAGCGATCGTAGCCGTCGGGCTTATAAGGGTCGTAGAACGCCACGTCCATGCCCAGCACCTTGGCACGCAAGGCCGCGGCCGTGCCGATGCGCCCCAGCCCCACGGTGCCGAACCCACGGCCGCGCAAACGCACCAGCGGGGCCGCCGCGCGATAGTCCCATTCGGCCTCGCCGGCGCGCAGACGCGAGTTGTAGACGTGCAGGCCGCGCGTCAGTGCCAAGGTGAGCCCGATGGCCGTGTCCGCCACCTCTTCCGAGCCATAGTCGGGCACATTGGCCACGGGAATGTTGCGCTCGCGCGCGAAGCGAATGTCCACATTGTCCACGCCCACGCCCGCGCGCACGATCAGCCGGCAGCATTCCAGGCGTTCGAGGGTGCGCTGCGTCAGACGGACCTCGTGGAAAACGATCAGCGCGTCGGCGTCCTCCACGCGCCCCCGGAGCTGGTCCTCGTCGTGGGCCATGAGGGCCTCTACCCGAGCCACCTGGTCGAGCACCGCGCGCTCGATGGCCAGATCGTCGCGGATGTAATCGGTCACCACTACACGGAACTGCTCAGCCATTGTGTTCAGGGGTCCTTCTGGCAAGTCGCAACGGTGAACCAGTCGATAAAGTAGTCGTCCACCTTCTTGTAGCCGCCGTCACCAGACGGTGGAAATCCTCGTAGCCACCGTGGCCAGACGGTGGACAAATGGAGGGCCACGCTTCGTCGTGGCCGGCAACCAACACCCAACGCACCCAACGGACGCGAGAAACCGCGTCCCTCCAGCAGTGCTGGGAATGACTCGATGAATCGGGGCACTACGAACAGCAAGCCGTAGGGTGCGTGCTTGCGCGCACGCGGTCTATTGCAATGCGGCGAACCGCCGGCCCTCAAGGCGCGCGGCTACGGGCAAACTTGCGCATGGCCTCCACGTTTTCCCACGGCGTGTCGCGCGGCACCTCGCAGCCCGCGGCCACCACGTAGCGCGGGCCGGCCTGCCGATAGCATTCTCCCAGGGCCTCGGCAATCGACTGGGGGTAGCTGTCGCGCAGTGAGCGCACCGGGTCCAGGTTGCCGGCCAGCACCTGCTGCGGGCCGGTCTCGTGCCGGGCCTGTTCCATCGAGACCATATAGTCCACGTCCACCAGGTCGCACCCCAGTTGCCCGATGCCCGGCAGAATGCGACTGATGTTTCCGCAAATGTGCAAGCGCACCTTCACGCCCATCTCGTGCAGGGCATCGACCATGCGCTGTTCGTAGGGCTGGACGAATTCGGCGTAGATCTGCGGGCCGACGAGCGAGGCCGCGGCATCGCCCACGCCCATCAGGTCGATGCCGGCCTCGACCTGGGCCCGGGCGAAACGCAACTCCATTTCGAGCACAAACTCGAACAGGTCGCGCACAAACGCGGGATCGTCGTAGAAATCGAGCATCAGGCGGTTGATGCCCCGCAGGTCCGCGGCCTCGGCACAGGGGCCTTCGATCCAGCCTTCGAGCAGCTTGTCGTCGCCGACCCGCTTGCGCAACAAGGCCGCGGCCTCGACGCGGTCGGTCATGCGCCCGCCGGCGAGCGGATCGGGCGCTTTGAGCCGCATGAGCACCGTCTTGTCGGCCAGCAGGGCGTTGGCCTCGTCGATGGCCGGGGGCTGGTCGTCGTAGAACTTCACGTTCGCCCCGCAATCGGCCGCCTCGCGCGCCGGGTCGGAGATGCAGGAAACGTAGTCGAAGTCGAACCGCTCGGCCGTGCGCAATTGGCCCTCGGCCAGCAGGCGATGGTCCGCGGTATACCGCCCGTAGGGCACCCCGGCCAGGTCCGCGGCGAACATCATGGTAATGGGCATCAGCGGCAGGCAATCCACCGGCCGGCCCTCGAAGATAGCCAGCGTCCGCTCCCGTCCGTTCATTTCGCGGTTTCCTCCGGTATGCGAGCGCAAGGCATTCATTTTGCCGCGGGACGCGCTGGTTGTAAAGCAGCGCCGGGCACCGTTTCTGGCTCGGTTTCCCGGCGCGATTGCCTTGGCCGTGATACTCGCCATTTGGAGGGACGCGGTCCCTCGCGTCCGTTGAATGCGTGTCGGTTCCCGGCCACGACAAAGCGTGGCCCTCCATTTGGCGTGACCTGGAGGGACGCGGTCCCTCGCGTCCGTTGAATGCGTGTCGGTTCCCGGCCACGACAAAGCGTGGCCCTCCATTGCCGGCCTGGGCTGTGGCTTGATTTTGCCGGCGCGCGCGGCAGCCCCTTGAAACCCACCGGGCGCCAGATAACACTGAAGGGCGGAATTGATCCTGCCGGCAAGCTCCCCCGGCGCTCTAACGGACGGGCGCCCAAGAAAGGGGCTTGCGTTCCATCCTGCCTGTTGGAAAGGTGTGCTGCCATGAATCCTGCTCGCTGTTGGTTGTGGCTGGTGCTAGCGGGTCTGGTTCTGTGTTCGTCCGGGCCGGCCCGGGCTGCCCGAGGCCCGGAGATCATCGACCCGGCAGAGGCCGAGGCCGACCCGGATTTCGCCTTTCAGGGCGAGTACCTGGGCGAAGGCGAGCTTCCCGGCTGGGGCCGGGAAAAGATCGGGGCCCAGGTAATCGCCCTGGGTGAGGGGGAGTTTCGCGTGGTGCTCTATTGCGGGGGGCTCCCCGGCGCAGGCTGGCAGCGCGGCGAAGAGCGCGAGTTTCTCGAGGGCCGGCGCGAGGGCGACCTGGTGCGGCTGAGCGGCAAAGGGTTCTCGGGCAAGATCGAAAACGGAAAGCTCACGCTCAAGGACAAAGACGACAAGCTGCTGGCCGAGTTGGAGCGCACCGAACGCAAAAGTCCCACGCTCGGCCAGGAGCCGCCGCGCGGCGCGGTCGTGCTCTTTGACGGCACCAGTGCTGAAAACTTCCAGGACGGCGAACTGACGGAGATGGGCACGCTCGACGCGGGCTGCACGCTCAAGACCCGGCCGCGCATGGCCCGGCTGCACCTGGAGTTCCGCCTTTCGTGGAAGCCGAAGGCACGCGGCCAGGGGCGCAGCAACAGCGGCGTGTATATCGGCGGTGTGCCCGAAATCCAGGTGCTGGACTCCTTTGGGCTCGAAGGGGCCAAGAACGAGTGCGGCGCGCTCTACGGGCGCCGCGAGCCGGATGTGAACATGTGTCTGCCGCCCTTGGAGTGGCAGACCTTCGACATGGAATTCACACCGCCCCAGCGCGGTCCGGACGGCCGGCCAAAGGGCAACTACCGGGTTACGATCCGGCACAACGGCGTGGTGATCCACAAGGACTACGACACCGGCAGACAGGACCTCGGGCCGCAGCGCCTGCACCTCCAGCAGCACGGCAACCACGTACAGTATCGCAACATCTGGGTCGTGGAGCGCGAGGAGGAGTAGGCCCTGTTGGATCGTCGTAGCCACGCTCGCCAGAGCGTGGAGGGCAGGGCGTCAGCGGTAGCCACGCTCGCCAGAGCGTGGAGGGAATTCGGGGAGAGTTTGCAACAAACAACTCGTTCCGCCGTCTGGCGACGGCGGCTACGAAAACCCGGTAGGCCGCAACAAGCGCAGCGCAGTTCCGGCAAGCGTCGGGTGGCCGGGGCTGGAGCGATAGCGAAGCCCCGGTAGAGTCTTCGAGCACCCGGTAGGCCGCAACAAGCGCAGCGCAGTTCCGGCATAACCCTCGTTCCGGCCTGCGTTTCTGCTTCTGTAAGCCAGCGCAAGCTGCGCGCCGGCCTCAGAAACACACGTGGACGCGCTCGGCAAGTCCGAGTCGCGTGGCCTGCCCCTCCACGCGCCGGCGCAGTCCGGCCAGATAGTCGCGCCGCACGCTCCGGTCGAAGAGCACGCCGCGGTAGTGGTCCAGCAGGTCGGGGAAGTGCGCGCGCAACAGCCCGCTAAGCGCAGGCCACACGCGCGGACGCGGGTTGAGCGCATCGACCCAGATGACGCCCACGCCGCGAGAAGCCGCTTGTTCGAACAGCCGGGCCACGGCCGCCGCGCTGTCCGAGAGGCCCGGCAGCAACGGCCCGAACATCACGGCGGTGGCGATGCCCGCCTGCTGTGCCGCGTCGATGAGCGCCAGGCGCGCGGCCACACTGCCGGCCCGGGGTTCCCAGAGCGCGCGCAGGTGTTCGTCGAGCGTGGTCAGCGTGGTGGCTACCTGCGAGTTGCCCCGGGCCAACACGTCCAGGTCGCGGCGCACCAGCGCGCTCTTGCTGAGCACGTGGACCTCGAAGCCGTGTTCCACGAGCAGCTCGCAGCAGCGGCGCGTCAGGCGGTAGTGTTCCTCGACCGGCTGCCAGCCGTCGCACGCACTGCTGACAAACACCTCGCCCCGCGGCGCGCGGCGCAACTGGCGCTTGAGCGCCTCCACGGCGTTGATCTTTACGTCCACGAAGCCGCCCCAGGGTTCCGGGTGGGGATGGAAGCGCTGCATGAACCGGGCATAGCAGTAGACGCAGCCGTGCGCACAGCCCGTATAGCAGTTGAGCGAATAGTCGCCCAGCGAGGTGCGCTGCAGCAGCGTCTTGCACGGTGTCTCGCGCACCACCACGTCACCGCGCGCCGCGGCGCGGGCTTCGGCAGGCGGTTCGGGCACAAGGGATCGGGAGGTGTTTCGGTCAGTCGGCATGGCTTTGCGAGAAAACGGTGATTCCCGCCCGTCGCCCCCTGTCATCCTACCGGCGGCTTTTCGCTGCGCGTAGGCCCTTTTTTCGCCTCGGCGCCCGGCGCTGACGGGCGGCCCCGGCGAAAGGCGTCGAGGCGGTGGCGAGGCGTGTCCGCGGGCATGGATTCGCGGTGCCGACGCCGGGCCGGCGGCGAGACGCTCGACGCTCGGCCGGCCGGAGGGTGGCGCGGGCGCGAGTTGACGCCGGCCGCCCGCGAACCAATAATGTCCCTTGTTGCGGCGGCTGACTACCATGGTCTTTCCCACAGCGCTTGGCGAGGATTCGACAATGCACTACGAGCAGAAGAAGAGAACGACAATCACCAGCCACCAGACGGCAGGTATCGGGAAGCCTCGAAAGTGGCGATGGTCCAGCGCCTGCACGGCTGCAGCGATCGCTGGCGCGCTGCTGTTGGCCGGCGCACATACCCCACTGGCCGCGGCCGCGGCCGAGCCCGAGCCCGAGCCCGCGGCCGGTCCCAACGTGGTCTTCATCCTGATCGACGATCTGGGCTGGGCCGACTTGCCGTGCTACGGCAATCAGTTCCACGAAACGCCCCACATCGACCGGCTGGCACGCGAGGGCATGCGGTTTACCGACTTCTATGCCGCCTCGCCCGTGTGTTCCTCGACCCGGGCGAGCATCCATTCCGGGCAGTATCCGGCGCGCGTGGGCATCACCAACTTCATTCCGGGCCACTATCGCCCCTATGCGCGGCTGACTGAGCCGCCGATCCTCAACGCCCTGCCTTTGGAGATCACCACGCTGGCCGAATCGCTCAAGCGGGCGGGCTACGCAACAGGCCACTTCGGCAAATGGCACTTGGGCGGCAAAGACCACGGCCCGCTGGAGCAAGGCTACGACGTGGCGCTGGGCGGCCCCGCGCCCGGGCGGCTCACCGACGGCGTGATCGAGTTCATCCAAGAGAACCGGGACCGGCCGTTCTTCGTCGATCTCTCGCACCACTGGGTCCACATTCCCTTGAGGGCCGAGCCCGAGGCCGTGCAGAAATACGCCGAAAAGCCCAAGCCGCCCGAGGGCGTGAACAATCCGGCCTATGCGGCCATGGTCGAGGCGGTGGACCGCAGCCTGGGGCGGATTCTGGCCAAGCTCGAAGAGTTGGACCTGGCCGAGGACACGCTGGTGATCTTCACTTCGGACAACGGCGGCTTGTATCGCCGCTTCGACGGCCAGGGCGAAGTGGTCACCACCAACAAGCCGCTGCGCGACGAGAAGGGCAGCCTTTATGAAGGCGGTATTCGGGTGCCGCTGATTGCGTGGTTTCCGGGCGAGGTGCCGGCCGGCACAGTTTGCAGCGAGCCCACGATCAGCATGGACTTCTATCCTACGCTGTTGGAAGTCTGCGGGGCCGAAGCGCCCGAGGGCCAGGTGCTCGACGGGGTGAGCCTGGTGCCGCTCCTGCGCCAGGCCGGCGAGCTGAGCCGCGACGCGCTTTATTTCCACTATCCGCACTACCACCACTCGCGACCCGCGGGCGCGATCCGCCAGGGCAAGTGGAAGCTGATCGAGTTCTTCGACGACGGCAGCGTGGAACTCTACAACCTGGAAGACGACCTGGGCGAACAGCACGACCTGGCCGCGGAGATGCCCGACAAAGCCATTGCCCTGCGGGCCCGGCTGACGGCCTGGCGCCAGGCAGTGGGCGCCAGGATGCCCACGCCAAACGCTGACTACGATCCTGATCGTGAGGCCGAGTGGGGCCGGCGTCGGTGAGTGTCGTCCCGTTGTCGGCCCAGGCGCATTATGAGTGGCGAGCCGGGAGCGTCAGCTTCCGGTTCGGGTTGAATCGCCAATAACGTCAATGCTCGCGTCGAGCAAACCGGCGGCTCACGCCGCCGGCTCGCCTTTTTCCAGGAAAACCAATGGCTCGCAGCTACCAAGCCAGGTGGAAACCGTTGTCCGGCGTGCCGGCCGCTGTAGTGGCCCTGGCGATTGCCGCCCTCGGCTCCGCAGTGACCGGCGCTGAGGTTGCCGAGCGCGCGCAATCCTTCGACGTGGTCATCGTCGGCGCCACGCCCGCGGGCATCATGGGCGCGATTGGCGCGGCCCGATGCGGGCAGACGGCCGTGATCCTCGAGCGCAGCGAGCATGTAGGCGGGCTGCCGGCCAACGGCCTGGGCGCGACCGACATCCACACGCGCGGCGCCACGCAGGGGCTGTTTATGGACTTCATCCGGCGCGTGCGGCGCCACTACGTGGAGCAGTACGGCGAGGGCTCGCCACAGGTGCGCGATTGCTTGGACGGCTATCGCTTCGAGCCGCGCGTGGCCGAGCAGATCTTCGAGCAGATGCTGGCCGAACACCGCGGGCGGATCACCGTGCGCCGCGGGCGACAGTTCGACGCCCTGCCCGAGCGCGCGGTCCTCAGCGAGGAGCGGCTCGAAGAGATCGTTCTGCTCGATCGCGCCTCGGGCGGGAAAGAGCGCTATCGCGCCCGCGTGTTCATCGACGCCACCTACGAGGGCGATCTGGCCGCGGCGGCCGGAGTGCCGTTTCGCCTGGGGCGCGAGGGGTTTGATGAGCTGAACGAGCCCATGGCCGGCAAGGTCTACGTGGCCTGGGGCAGTCGGCAGCCCGGCGAAGGCTCGACGCAGGAAGGCGACGGCCGCATCCAGGCATACAACTACCGCCTCTGCCTTACACGCGACACGGACAACATGATGCCCATCCCGCGCCCGCAGAACTACCGGCGCGAGGAGTATCTCTCGCTGGCCGACGACATCAGGCTCGACCGGCGCACCGGCCCGCACCGCGGGGAGATGGACTACGAAGGGATCGGGCGCGTGGTAAACATGGTCACACTGCCCAACGGCAAGGTGGACGCCAACAACCAGCACCTGGGCTTCCTTTCCACCGACTTGCCCGAGGAAAACCAGCCCTGGCCCACGGCCGGCTGGCGGTGGCGCGATCAATACGCCCGGCGATTGCGCGACTACACGCTGGGCCTGTTGTGGTTTGTGCAACACGATCCGGCCCTGCCCGAGGATTTCCGCCAGCGCTGCCTGCGCTGGGGCCTTGCGCGCGACGAATACGCCGACAACGGGCACTTTCCCCGCCAGGTCTATGTGCGCGAGGCGCGGCGCATCGAAGGCGAGTATCTGTTCACGGCCCACGACGCGCTGCCGGCCCGCAACAGCGTGCGCCCGCCGGTCCACACGGACAGCATCACCTCGAGCCACTACTATCTCGATTCCCACGCGGTGCGCAAGCGCGAGCCGGGGCGCGTACACCTGGATGGATTCTTCAGCTATCCCACGCGCCCCTATACGGTGCCCTACGGGGTGATTGTGCCCAAGAAAGTGGACGGCCTGCTGGTGCCCGTGGCGGTCTCGGGCACGCACGTGGGCTTCAGCACCCTGCGCATGGAGCCGTGCTGGATGGCGTTGGGCGAGGCCGCGGGCGTGGCCGCTGCGCTGAGCATCCGCCAGGGCGTGCCGCCGCGCAAGGTGAGCGTGTGGGCGCTGCAGCGCGAGTTGCTGGGCCGGCAGGCCATGTTGATCTATTTCGAGGACGTGCGCCCCGGCGACGAGCACTACGAGGCCCTGCAACTGCTGGCCCTGCGCGGCGCGCTGGAGCACGAGGATTGGCGGGCCCGCTTGGACGAGCCGGCCGCGGCCGAACAGGCCCAGGAATGGGCCGGCCGGCTGGGTATCCCCGTGCCCGACGGGTTTGCGGCCGGCAAGACCGCGCGCGGGCGCCTTCTCGAACTGCTGCTGGCCGAGGTGGAAAAGGCAAGCGTCGGGTGGCCGGGGCTGGAGCGATAGCGAAGCCCCGGCAGGCCGGAACAAGCGCAGCGCCGTTCCGGCAC
>CAYXPN010000096.1:3633-16714 GCA_964467075.1 uncultured Planctomycetaceae bacterium | reverse complement strand
TGGCGCAACATGCGGTTGAAGGCCACGGCCAGCGACTCGAACTCGTCGCCCGTGTGAATCTCCGCCCTCAAGGACGTGTTGCCGCGGCTGACCGCGTCGCTCACGTCGCGCAGATGGCGCAGGGGCTTGACGATCACGTAGCGCACGATGGCGTAGGAGGCGAGCATGGCCAGAAAGGCGGTGATGATGGCCGTGGAAAGCAGGATGGCCCGATTCCAGTTGATCGCCCTTTGGGTGGGTCCGTTGGGAATCGTCACATGGACCACGGCCATCAGGTCGCCTTCGCTCAGGGGCAGTCCGCCGCCCAAGCCCCCGCCGCCCAGGGCCAGCCCTTCGCCCCCCAGCCCGATGCCCGACCCGCCGGGCGGCGGCTTGTGGCAGACCAGCATGCAGGACTCCTCGGCGCGGATCGCCTGGTAGTATTGATATTCCGTGCCCGTGGCCGTCAGGCGTTCGGCGAACTCGGGGCCTTCGTCGGCCGCCTGCTGCTCGGCGCGGTTCTTGAGGAACCGCTTGAGCACTTCCCATTCAAACACGTCGGGCGGAGCGCCTGCGCTGACACTGCCGTCGGGTCGCAGCATGCGCCAGTCGTATTCCTGGTTGCTCAGCCGCTGGGTGAGCGAGCGCACCACGGGCTTGAAATCGTCGTAGGTCTCCAGCTTCTCCCAGTGCTCGATGCACATCACCTGGTCGATCAGCAGCCGGCCGGTGTTGCGGTTCTGCCGGTTCACGAGCTTCTCGGTCTGGCTGCCGTACCACCAGAAGCTGGCCGTGATCAGCAAGAGCAGGCAGGCGCCGAAGAGGAAACGGCACTTGCGCTCCAGGCTGGTCTCGCCGAGCACGCGTTTGATGGATTGATAAGACATGTTTGTTTCAATCCGCACCCGCGCGTAGCGGGCGATCGGTGGCTGCGGCCGCGCTACGCGCCCGCGCAGGTCTCGATCCGCTTCCCCGCGTGGCCGGAGGATTACCCCGCAGCCTTTTGGCGAGGCCCTCGGCGCTGGTCAAACAGGGCGGCAATATGCCCCAACCCCATCATTCTAAAGGCCCTGCGCGCCTGGTGCCAGAGGGAAATAGGGCCGCCCGGGACACGCGGGCCATGACCTTCTGGGACGTGCCGTGCGACCAGCGAGGGGTCAGAAGCGTGGCCCTATGCCGCTTAGAAACGCATCAGCTCAGACGCTCACGACTGCAGCTACTTGAAAGGCGGGATATCGACCGGCAAGCCGACGCGCATAAAGAACCTCGCGAAGGCCTGTGAAAGGCCCTCCCGATAGGGCGGCAAAAGCCGGAGGCGTTCGCCCTTGGACCTGGCGAACTCCCGAACCGCGTCAACGCTCAGGGTGAAAACCCTTCCCAAGTCGACCAACATGAAATCGAGCTGGTGATCACCGATCTCACATCTGTTGAGCACATGATAGCGGGGCATTCTGCCCTTACGAGCGTTCTCCCAGTTGTGCAGCTTGCCGAAATGCTTATCGTCCTTGAGTTCTTCCTGGGAGTAGAGGGCCGCCAGGATCACATCGTCAGCGTTGCACTTCCCGTCACCACGAATCGCCAGATCGCAGGATTGCGTCATCACGATAACGTTCCGCCGGTCGATCCTGACTTGACGGCTGCCTGACTGCAAAGGCGTGTCCGCCGGAACGTAGAGGGCCGGACAATCGAGCAGGATATCGCCCTGTTCGAGGCTTTCCCCCGATACAACCGCATACCAGGGATAAGACGGAGGATCATCCTCGGGCATGGACTCAGTCTTCGGGGTCATCAACGATTCGTGGTGCGCGGTAAGAACCCTCTACGAACTCGACGGTGATCCATTCGCTACGGCAAGGAGGGGGTGTCTCGATGCGGACATCCCAGTCGATCATTTCCAGCTCTTCTTCGGACGGTTCAGTTGCTGTTTGGCGCGGCAAGGGCGCCGCCGTGGAGGTTCGCGAAGAAGAACTGGAAAAAAGGGAAGCGGAAGGAAAACGCTCGGCAACATGGCCGAAATCGTGAGCAGACACAACACCGCCAATAGCACGCCACCAGTCGCCGAATAGCTTTGTTACCTCGGCTTCGATCTCGAGACCAATTACGTCCTCAAGAAAGTGATATTGTCGACGACGGTCAATCAGGGCTTCAGCACATCGTGCAATCAGCGGATAGTTTTGAGCTGGTGAGTGACGGACGTTCATGCCCGTCAAAGAAGCTGGAGCTCTCCCCGGCGACTCGCCGAGCGCGAATGGGCGTGATCCGGGTCGATTGGCTACGGGTCTCGTCCCGGTGTCCGTACTGGAGCGCGTCTCGATGGTTGCACTGCTCATTGCGATTCGTCCATACCGAGGATCACTCTTGAGAAGGCTGCAAAGTGACTAAGGCGCTCACCCCAGCGGCCGACCAGCGTGCGTAACGCTTTCACCGGTTTCTCGTCCGGCAGTTCGGAGTGATAGTTGCCATTGATGAGAATGGCTGACTCGGACTTCCCCTCGCGGTGGACCTGCCCCCCGTCGAGCCCGAGGCGTAGCACGGCGTCTTCAACCTGGTACACAAACCGGGCCCCGAACGCTTTCGTCGGCCGGGTTTCGTCGTTCCATGGCCCGCCCTTTAAGAATCTTTCGATCAGGAATTGCTCCGGGTATTGTCGCAGGCAATAGGCGCTGAAGTTGACGCCGACAGCCTTGTAACGCACATGGGGCAGCTTTTCCACGTACGCAGTGGCAAGCCCAGGAATCCTCGATTCTATCGGGTTGCCGTCCGGCCTTTCTTCGGTAACCATCAGCCGGTTGCTTTCCACGAGAAACGCTATCCCGTTGGCGTATTTTGTTGCGGAGAAGGCGGGCGTACACAAAGGCGGCTCTGCAAGCTCCCAATCCTCGGGAACGACGCCCTGGGCTGCCAGAAACGCCGGGTGCAGGATCGTCGGATTGTGTTCGTCGGCAAGGACTACCACTGTCGTGTTGAGAAGCTCGATTTCCATTTGCGGCTACCCGTGAGTACCTCGGCCGGGGGGCAGCGGCGTGGCTTCAAGCCCCCCGATAGTAACGGCCACCGGTGGCTCGTTCCAGCCCGGCGGAAGCAAACCTCTGATGCATAAGCGCGCCCCAAGGCGTCCGCAGACGGTGGACTGAGGTCGGTATCGACAGAGCTCTTTACGCACCATAAGCTATCTTCGCTCACGGAATCCCTGAAATCAAGGAGCCTCGCCCACCCGCACCGGCGGCTCACGCCGCCATTCCTACAGCATGTTCAACGGATCGACGTCCGCGATCCAGTCCACCTCGTCCGGCGTGGGTGTTTCGTGGAGCAGTTTGCGGGCCGCCTCGCCGAGCGGCTTACCGTCGGGTCCCTGAAGCTGGACCTGGAAACGATACTTGCCCCGCAAGCGCGCCAAAGGCGCAGGCGCCGGCCCCAGCACCCGCGCCCCGCGGCCCAACTGGCCGCGCATGGCGCGCAACTGCCGGCCGAGCTCCTGCGCAAACCCGCCGGCGGCCTCGGCCGACGCGCTGCGCACCACGATGCGCACCATCTCGCCAAACGGCGGATAGCGCAACGCCTCGCGCACCGGCAGCTCCTCCGCGGCAAACGCCGCGTAGTCGTGGCGCGTGGCCGCCTGGATGGCCGGGTGCTCGGGCGTGAAGGTCTGCACCAGCACGCGCCCGCCCTTGGGTCCCCGGCCCGTGCGACCGGCCACCTGGGTCACAAGCTGGAAGGTGCGCTCGGCCGCGCGGAAGTCGGGCAGGTGCAACGCCGTGTCCGCATTGACCACGCCCACCAGTGTCACCTCGGGGAAGTCGAGCCCCTTGGCGATCATCTGGGTGCCCAAGAGAATCCGCACTTCGCCCGAGCGAAACGCGGCCAGGGCCCGCTGGTGGGCCCCGTGGCCGGTCATCGAGTCGGTATCCATGCGCAGACAAGGCGCGCGGGGAAATCGTGCCTTGACCTCGGCCTCCAGGCGCTGCGTGCCCTGGCCGCCGTAGTGGATGCCCTCGAACCCGCAGGCCGGACAGCGCGCCGGCGGCGCGGACTCGTGGTTGCAGTAGTGGCACAAGGCCGTGGTGCGCGTGCGGTGGTGGGTCAAAGCAATGTCGCACTCCGGGCAGCGCAGCACGAACCCGCAGGCCGGACACTGGATGTGCGTGGAGAACCCGCGCCGGTTGAGCAGCAGGATCACCTGCCCTCCGTCGCTAAGGGCCTCCTCGATGGCCACCTGCAAGGGCCGCGAGATCGCTCCCCGCCATACCCCGCGGCGCACGTCGGTGCGCAAGTCGATCGTGGCCACCGCGGGCAGCGCAAGCCCTAGCACCCGGCGCGGCATCTCCACCAGCCGGTAGCATCCGCTGCGCGCATGGTGCCAGCTCTCCAGCGAGGGGGTGGCCGACCCCAAGATCAGCGGAATGCCCTCCGCCTCGGCCCGCGCGAGCGCCACCTGCCGGGCATGGTAGCGGGGCGCGCTTTCCTGCTTGAACGACGATTCGTGCTCTTCGTCCAGCACAACCAGCCCCAGGTGGGGCGCCGGGGCGAACACCGCGCTGCGCGCCCCCACGACCACCGACACCCGGCCCGTGGCGATCTGCTGCCAGTGCCAGTGGCGCTCGGCATCGCTTAGGTGGCTGTGCATCACGGCCACCTCGCCGAACCGGCCGCGAAAACGCTCCACCGTCTGGGGTGTGAGACTGATCTCGGGCACCAGCACGATCGCCTGCCGGCCGTAGGAGACCACCTCTTCGATCGCCCGGATGTAGACCTCGGTCTTGCCGCTGCCGGTCACCCCGTGGACCAGGATCGTCTGGTGGCGGCCGCTGCGCAGGGCCTGGACGATCGCCTCCAGGGCACGCTGTTGGTCCGGCTCCAGGGCGGGGCGCTGGGGCTGATCGGAGACGACCGGCTCGCTCGGCTCCAGCAGGCGCTGCACGCGCGCGTGCACGGCCCGGATCAAGCCCTTGCGGCGCAGGGTGGTGACCGGCCCCAGAGTGCAGCCAGCGCGGTGCGCAAGCTCCTGAGGGCTGAGCGGCCCGCCCGCCGCGGCCAACACCTCGACCACCGCGGCCTGCTTTTTTGGCAGGCGCAGTTCGGGCAGGCGCTTGAGCACGCCGGGCTCGAGGCTCAACAGCGTGGTCAAACGCGTGCCCGCCCCGGCGCGCACACCCGCAGGCAACACGGCCTGCAACACCGCGGACCAGGAGCAGAGATAGCGCTCGGCGATCCACTGGGTCATGCGCAACATGGCCCGCGGCAACAGGATCTTCTCGTCGAGCACCTCGTGGACGGGCTTCAGCCGGCGCGGGCCCGGCGGGCGGGAGACCAGGGCCACGCAGTAGCCCTCCACCAGCCGATTGCCGCGGCCCAGCGGCACGCGCACGCGGCGCCCCGGCTCCACTCGTTCGCGCAGCTCGTCGGGCACCCGGTAGTCGAAGGGCCGATCGGGTCCTGCCGAAAGGATGATCGAGGCCACCAGGCACTCCGCCCGATCGTCCTCCTCCCAGGGTGACTGGTCGAACAGGGTGCGCTGGCCGGACATGGCTCGGTATCTCCACGCGACCTTGGGGCCACGACCAAAAGCGGGAAGCCGAAAGCCGAAACCGGAAAACGGGGCGCGCGTGGCGAGCCGGGCGCGCTCGGGTGGCCGGGGCTCGCGCCGCAGGGAAGCCCCGGCCCGTCGGAGGCCGAAAAAGGCCCGTGGCGAGCCGGGCGCGTCAGCGCCCGGTTCGCGCAGGACTACCTATTGAAAAACCACTGCCTATTGACAAACGACAGCGAGCCGTGGGGTTCATCCCCACGGGAAGGCAAAGCCGAAACGGGCAGGGCAAAGCCGGTGCCATCCCGTCTCGCCCGCGCATCCGTGCGCGCAACGGTCCGTCTTGCAGCCCGCGGCCGCCCGCCTATGATGGAAGGCAATATCCCAGCTTGCGCTGCTCTCGACAAGGGAAGGCAACCGTTCGATGCGTTTGGGCCTGCTCGGCGGCACATTCGATCCGGTCCACTATGGGCATCTCCTGCTGGCCGAGTCGTGCCGCGAGCAATGCCGCTTGGACGCGGTCTGGTTTCTGCCCAGCGCGCTTCCCCCTCACAAGCAGGTCTCTGATCTCACGCCCGTTGAGGTGCGCATCGAGATGCTCGAGTTGGCCCTGGCCGGACATGGCGACTTCGCCGTCTGCGGCCTTGAAGCGGAGCGCGGCGGCGTCAGCTACACGGTCGACACACTCGAGCGGCTCTCGCGCGAACAGCCCACGCGCGAGCTGTTCTTCCTGATGGGGGCGGACATGCTCGGCGACCTGCCCAACTGGCGCCAGCCGGAACGCATCTGCCGGCTGGCCCTGCCGGTGGCCGCCTTTCGGGCCCAGGTGGGGCCGCCGGATTTCGAGGTTCTGGCCCCCTTCGTCCCCCCGGAACGGCTGGCTGCCATCAGGGCCCATCAGGTGGAGATGCCGGCCGTGGGCCTGAGCAGCAGCGAAATCCGGCGGCGCGTCGGAGCGGGCAAGAGCATCCGCTATTGGACCCCCCGGGCAGTGGAGGAGTTTATCCACATGCGCGGTCTCTACCGACGGCCGCGAGACTGACCGGGGCTGCTCGCAAACACACGCCCGCGGGGCGGCCACGCCGTCGAGCCCGCTTCGCCGGACGAAAGGCCGATCTTCAGGCGGTTCTGCGAGTGCGCTGCGAGCCTGCCTCGACGTCTGCCCGGCCCAGCAAGTCGCGAAGCTCGTAGGGCATGGGCAACTGGTGGGTCTGCGGGTCGAGGCGCAGGGCGTCCAGGACCGATTCGAGCTGTTCGGCCGGCCCCAGGGCCACATCGAGCAGCAGCAATTTGCGGCCCCGCAGCTCGCAGGCCCCGCCCCGGCCGCCGCCCAGCCAGTCCTGGCGAATCTCATATCCTGCCCTGGCTGCCAGATCCAAGGCATCCCGCAACATCTGGACCGTGGGCATAGGGTTCCCTCCCGCTTTGGGGGCTGATCCGTGCCGAACGGGCGGATTGTAGCGGGATGTGCTTCAGTTGCCCAGCCGAGTCCGACGATAGGATAAAGACGTGTAAGTGCTTTGTGCTCAATGAGTTAAGACGCGCAACCACGGCAAGAAACCCCTGCCCCCACAGACGGGGCAAACAGGCGAAAGCGTCGCCGTTGGGGGGATTTCTAACGATCGGCGAGCCCACGTAACCAACACAAGAGGCACGGGAGACCCTCGTGGCGACCACCAGCAACGGCACACCCCCCGGCCCGGAACAGCAGATCGAGATGCTCAAGGCCCAGCTGGCCCAGGCCCAGAGGCTCACCGCCCTGGGCGAACTGGTTGGCACCACGACTCACGAGTTCAACAACATCCTGATGACCATCATCAACTACGCCAAGCTGGGACTGCGCCACCGCGACGACGCCACCCGACAGAAGGCCTTCGAAAAGATCCTTGCGGCCGGCAATCGGGCGGCCCGAATCACCAACAGCGTGTTGGGCATGGCCCGAAACCGCGCCGCGGGCCAGGAACCCACTGACTTGGTCGAGCTGGTCGAAAACACCCTGCTGCTGCTGGAACGGGAGCTGAACAAATATCGCATCGCCGTGGAGAAACACTTCCAGCAGATTCCCAAGGCCCGGATCAATGCCAACCAGATCCAGCAGGTGTTGCTCAACCTGCTGATCAATGCCCGCCAGTCCATGCCCACCGGCGGGCGCCTGATCATCAAGCTGGCCTGCGACCGTCAGCACGAGATGATCGAGCTCGCTGTGCGCGACAACGGCTGCGGCATTCCCGCGGACGTGCTGCCGCGAATCTTCGATTCATTCTTCTCGACCAAGAGCGGCCCCGACTCGAGCGGCAAGGGCGGCACCGGGCTGGGCCTTTCGATGTGCCGGGAGATCATCGAGGCCCATCGCGGCAAAATCCGCGTGGATAGCGCGCCGGGCAAGGGCACGATGTTCACCATCAAGTTGCCCACGGCTGCCCGGGCCGCGGCCCGCACGCCCGCCCCTCTGCCCGCGCCGATGCCCGGCCTCTCCCTGCCCACCCAGTCGCCTACCGCCGAGTCGCCCGCGCAGTCCGGTTGAGCTTCGTTCGTGGCCCATCCCTTGTGAGCAGACGATCGGCGGGTGTGTGGGCCTATGGGGGGCAACGGCCAAAATGCCTTGCTGCGCAGCACTCTATGCGCGCCGAATGGGCATTCCTCTACCTCGGCCGCTCTGCTGCGTCGCGCAATGCCAGAAAGCGAATTCTGCGCAAGCTATTGACAGCAAACAAGCTGCGCCACGAATCCGCCACCCATGGGCAAAACGGCACGCGCGTTGCACAGCGTGTAGCAAGGCAAGGTGTGCCCGTCCCGCGGGCCGATCTGCCCATTGGGGCAGCGGCTCGCTGGGTCGCGTGATGGTCTCGGCAGTCCAGGCAATTGGGCAATTGAAGGTCTGCAAATATGTCTGCGGCAAAACGGAGCGTACGAATGAGCCGGGGGTTCTTCTTTGCGCTCAGGGCCGGCGCCCTGGCCACGGCCTTCGCGCTGGCTACGCCCCTGGTGCTGGGCACGGCGGGCCCCGCCGCGGCCAACCCGTCGGAAACCGGTGCAGACCAGCCCGCGGTCGCCCCCGCGGCCCCGCCGGCCATCGAGGGCAGCAATGCCGCGGGCAGCGCTGAGACCATTGACACCGGCAACAACGCCTGGATGCTCACCAGCTCGGCGTTGGTGCTGATGATGACCGGCCCGGGGCTGGCCCTGTTCTACAGCGGGCTGGTGCGCAAAAAGAACGTGCTCTCGGTGATGATGCAGTGCATATTCCTGATGGCCATGATGACGGTCGTCTGGGGCCTTTGGGGCTACACCCTGGCCTTTGGCGGCGATGGCGCCTGGATCGGCAACCTCGAATACGCCGCCATGAACAACGTGCAGGCCCGGCTCGTGGACGGCCGGCCGGATGTGCCCCTGTTCGACCCTGAAGGGGTGCGCATTCCCCTGCTCACGCACATGCTGTTCCAGGGCATGTTTTTCATCATCACGCCGGCCTTGATCTGCGGGGCCTTTGCCGAGCGCATGAAGTTCAGCGCCATGGTCCTGTTCATGCTCCTCTGGGGCACACTGGTCTATTGCCCGTTGTGCCACTGGGTCTGGGACGGCGGCATCCTGGCCTACGGCAGTGAGCACGCGGGCTTAAGCGCCGGCGGGGCATTGGACTTTGCGGGCGGCACGGTGGTCCACATCAGCTCGGGCGTGTCGGCGCTGGTCTGCGCGCTGGTGATCGGCCGGCGCCTGGGATTCGGCACGGAGCCCATGCCGCCGCACAACCTGACCTACACGGCCATCGGCGCGGCACTATTGTGGGTCGGCTGGTTCGGTTTCAACGCCGGCAGCGCCCTGGCGGCCGACGGCCTGGCCGCCAGCGCGTTTTGTGCCACCCACTTCGCCGCCGCGGCCGGCGGGCTGGCCTGGGCCGCGGCCGAATGGGTCACTCGCGGCAAACCCAGCCTGCTGGGCACCTGCTCGGGCGTGGTGGCCGGGCTGGTCTGTGTCACTCCCGCGGCCGGCTTCGTGCTGCCCATGGCCGCGGTGGCCATCGGGCTGGTCGCGGGGCTGGGCTGCTTCCTGGCGTGTACGGCGCTGAAGGCGAGGTTTCGCTATGACGATTCGCTCGATGCCTTTGGTGTACACGGTGTGGGCGGGACGCTCGGCGCGCTGTTGACCGGGGTGTTCGCCACGCGGGCCGTGTGCGACATGGGTGACGGAACGCCGTTGGGGCTGATCGAGGGCGGCACGGTGCTGGCCGGACAGGCGGCCGCGGTGCTGGTCACCTGGGTGTTGGCCCTGGCGGCCACGTTCCTGATTCTCAAGGTGGTCGATGCTGCGGTGGGCTTGCGAGTCTCTGCGGAGGAGGAAATCGAAGGGCTGGACCTGAGCCAGCACGGCGAGGAAGGATACATCTTCATCTGAACGACCTTGCGGGGAGTGCAGGGCGTTTTTGGGAAATCGGGGGCCGGAAGTCGGAGGTCGGCAAGAGACAAGCGAGCCGTGGGGTTCATCCCCACGGGAAGCAAAGCGAAAAGCCGAGAGCGGAAGTCGGAACGCGGGAATCATAATCCCCAATCCCGCCCCAAGCCCGCCGGTTGGACACGAGGAAGACGTGGTATGAAGAAAATCGAAGCCATCATCCGCCCCTACAAGCTCGAAGACGTCAAAAACGCGCTGACGGAACAGGGCGTGCTGGGCATGACCATCAGCGAGGTGCGCGGCTTCGGCCGGCAACGGGGCCACACGGAAATGTATCGCGGCACCGAATACGACGTGGATTTCGTTCCCAAGATCAAAATCGAGGTGGCCGCCACCGACGAGGATTGGGAGGCGGTGGTGGACACCATCCTGCGGGCTGCACGCACCGGCAAGACCGGCGACGGCAAGGTCTTTGTGAGCGAGCTGGTCCGCATCGTGCGCATCCGCACGGGCCAACTGGACGGCGACGCGCTGCGCTGAATCACCGTGCGCGATTCGTGGGCGTTGCTGCTTCGCGCCGTCCTCGGAAGGAATGGGACGGTAGGGTGGCGCGAGCGACAGCCAGACCCACCGACAAGGCAAAATGGTGGGTCTGCGCCTACGGCTTGACCCACCCTACGCGCCCGGCAGCGACACGAGTGTTCACAAATTGCGCACGGTGATTTAGGTTCCCTCTTTCAGGCGGCATGAAGCGCGCCGCCCCGGAGAGCACCCGCAGCCCGGCGGCTGCGGGAGACCCCGAGTGTCCCTTTGCGCTGAGGGTCTGTAACCGCGGCGGCAAGCGGCCTTCGGCCGCGCGAGTGCCACGCCGCGCAAATAAGGCATATGGCGATGCATGGCGCTGACGGGTCTGCGACGCCGAGGCGGCAGAAGGAATGAACGATGAATCTGCGGCAATGGGACGCCGGACGTGCAATGCGATGTTTTGCCGTGCCCTTGGCTCTAGGCGCATTGAGCGGAATGGCCATGTACACCTTCGACTACGCCGAAGGGTGGTCGTATCTTTCCGATCCCTCGGGCGCGTGCAACAACTGCCATGTCATGCGGGAGGCCAGTGATCGCTGGAGTCACTCGGGCCACAAACACGTTGCCGCCTGCACCGACTGCCACATGCCGCACGACCCCTTGAGAAAACTGCTGGCCGAAGCCGCAAATGGATGGAACCACGGCTGGGCGTTCACTCTCTGCGATTTTGACGAGCCGATCCGTATCAAACCGTTCAATGCCCGCGTCGTCCAGGAAAACTGCGTGGCCTGCCACCAGGATTTGCTGGGCGTGGGAAGGCATTCCACGCTGGCTGAAGAGCCCTCGTGCCTGTCTTGCCATGCGAGCGTGGGGCATGGTGGGGCAGCCTATTGAACGCAGCCAATTGAACTCTGCTCGGCAAAGCAAAGGCTCGTCGTACGCCGGGCCGGGCCCAGTGGCGTAGCTGGGCCCCGGTCCGGCCAAGCTGGCACTGCGAGAACAGGCCCATGATCCACCGCGTATGGCCATACCGCGGCGCGTTTTTCGTGATTCTCGCGTTCATCACGGCGGTAGTGGCAACAGTCGCCGTGGCCGCCCTGCTCGTGCGCATCGCCGAGCGCAAGCAGGAAGCGGTCGAGCCCTATTTCAAGGTGGCTGAAATCCCGCACGGCGAACTCGATGCAGCCGTCTGGGGCAGGAACTTCCCGCACCACTACGACGCGTTTCTCAAAACCGCCACGGACTACGGTTCGACTCCCTACGGCGGCTCGAGGCCTTTGAGCAAACTGGAACGCTGGCCGGTGATGCGGCAGTTATACGCCGGCTACGCGTTCAGCATCGAATACAACGAGGAACGGGGGCACTACTTCAGCCAGCTCGACCAGCAGAACAGCCGCCGGGTGACCGAGACCGAGCAGCCGGGGGCCTGTGTGAACTGCCACGCCGCCGAAGCGCCCCAGTTGATCGCGGAATTGGGCTGGGAGACCTTCAACCGCACTCCCTACGCCGAATTGAAAGAGCGGCTGCACCACGGCGTTTCCTGTGCCGACTGCCACGATCCCCAGACAATGGGTCTGACGATCACCCGGCCGGCACTGATCCAGGCCCTGGAGCAGCGGGGTATCGACCTGCGCAGTGCCACGCGCCAGGAAATGCGCACTTACGTGTGCGCCCAGTGCCACGTCGAATACTACTTTGCCGGAGAAGACAAGCTGCTGACGTTTCCCTGGAGCGAAGGGCTGGCGATCGAAGAGATCGAGCACTACTACGACACACGCCAGTTGGCCGACTGGACCCACGAAGCAACCGGCGCGCAGATGATCAAAATCCAGCACCCGGACTACGAACTCTGGAGCACGGGCATCCATGCGCGCTCGGGCGTGGCCTGCGCCGACTGCCACATGCCCTATATGCGCGTGGGTGCGGCGAAGATCTCCGACCATTGGATTCGCAGCCCGCTGGCCAACCTGCGCCGGGCGTGCGGCCCTTGCCACAATCTTCCCGAAGAGGAGCTGCACGCCCGGGTGATCGCCGTCCAGGACAAGACCGCCGAACTGCTGCGCACCAGCGAAGCGGCACTGCTCGCAGCGATCGAAGCCATCGGCCGTGCCCGCCGCGAGGGCGCTGCGGACCAGGAGCTTGCCGAGGCGCTGCGGCTCCATCGCGCGGCACAGATGCGATGGGATTTCGTCTCCTCAGAGAACAGCACCGGATTCCACAGCCCCCAGGAGGCGGCCCGCATCCTGGCCCATGCCATCGACCTGGCCCGCCAGGCAGAGCTTAGGGCGACCCAGGCTGCTTCGAAGCCGGCGGCCGACTGAGCCTTATCGAATATCTCACATCTTCCTATCTCGCCCGGCCGTGCTTGACACCGCCGAATCGCGCGGCGATGATGACAAACGGCATGGGCAGCCGCGGCCCATGTCGAGCCCGCCTGGAATCACCTGCGGCAGGATCGGTCAATCCTGGTTGTCGGCCCCGCCGTCTGCGCCGTGCGGCCCTGTTACCGCCCGCGCGCTCGCCTCGACCGTGGCTGCACATTCCACCGAGCACCTTTCTCTTGCGGAGGTCGAGCGATGAAGGCGCGGCTGATTGTCAGACCAAGAACCCGTAAGGGAACGACTTCCCGGGGCTTCGCTTCGCTCCAGCCCCGGCCACCCCTGGCTT
>CAYXPN010000096.1:0-3533 GCA_964467075.1 uncultured Planctomycetaceae bacterium | reverse complement strand
CCGGGGCTTCGCTTCGCTCCAGCCCCGGCCACCCCTGGCTTCCCGGGGCTTCGCTTCGCTCCAGCCCCGGCCACCCGGGCGCGAACCCGCGATTGCGGAAACCACTCGTCTACTAGTCCCAAGTCTGCTCGTTTTGCTCGTTCTATGGGTCCTGCCGGCGTTGCTTGTCGCCGGCACGGGTGTGGCCCAGGCGGCCGTGCAGCTCCAATGGACCCTCGACCTGCCCATGCGCCGGCCCGCCTGGGAGCACACCTCGCGCACCCTGCGCGACTGGGGCCATCCCTGGATGGTGCAGGGCGAGTTGCTGGTGATCGGCTGCGAACACAACGGGGCCGTGCTGGCCGTGGACCTGGACAGCGGCCAGCAGCAATGGCGGTTCTACACCGGCGCGCCCGTGCGCCTGGAACCGGTCGGCGACGGGAAGCGCATCTACGTGACCAGCGACGACGGCTATCTGTATGCCCTGGACGGCCAGGGCAGGCTGCTCTGGAAGTTCCGCGGCGGACCGGCTAAGCGCAAGGTGATCGGACATGAGCGCCTCATCTCGGCCTGGCCCGGCGCCGCAGTGGCGGTGAACCGCGGCAAGGTGTTCTTCGTGGCCGGCCACTGGCCCATCGACGGCGTCTATGTTCATGCCCTGGATGCAGCCACCGGCCGGGTGCTCTGGACCAACAGCGCGGCCGACTACCGTCCCTCGGGGCTTGCGCAGGTGAAGGACGATCGGTTGTTCGTTTACGGCTACGGCGGCGGTGGGGCCTATGACGCGCGTACCGGCCGGGCGCTGGCCGACAAACCGCCGCAGGTGGTTCTCCCTCCGCAGGCCACGTTGCCCGAGGGACTCGAGCTGGACGGCGACGTGCTCGACGCGCGTATGCACGAGGAGCGGCTGATCGTGGTCACCACCGCGGGAACGCTCTACTGCTTTGCCGATCGGCCGACGGCGCGCAGCGAAGCGCCCTCCACGGAACCTGCGCCACAGACAGAGACAGAAGACACAGAGCCCCAGGTGAACAGCCAGGCCGATGAATTGCTCAAGCGAACCGGCGTTCAAGAGGGATATGCCCTGGTGCTGGGCTTGCGCGACGGCGCGCTGGTCGAGGGCCTGCTGCGCGGCTCGCAGCTCCGCGTGGTGGCGGTCGATTCTGATGCCGGCAAAGTAGATGCCATTCGCCGCCGCCTGGACCAAGCCGGACTGTTCGACGACCATCGATTGCAGATTTACGAGGGGGATCCGGCCGACTTCGGCCTGCCGCCCTACATTGCCAGCCTGATTACCAGCGAAACCACGCTCAAGCTGACCGACGCGTTGCGCGAGTCGCTCCACCCCTACGGCGGCACGTTCGCCGTGTTCGATGGCGGGAAGCTCACAACCTACCAGCGGCGCGGCGGCGTGCCCGGCGCCGGCCAGTGGACCCACGAGCTGGCCGACGAGGCCAACGCGCTGGCCTCCAGCGAAACCGTGGTCCGCGCCCCGCTGGGCATCCTCTGGTACGAAGGCCCGGCCGGCGACGCCCGCTTCTACTACGACGGCCACGTGGACCACCAGTCGGGCCACGGCGTGAGCCCCTTGCCGCCGGGGGCGGAGATCGTCGAGGGGCGCATGATCCTCCAGGGCCCGGGCCGGCTGGGGGCGTTTGACATCTACACCGGGCGCCTGCTCTGGGAGACGGCCGTCCCCGAGGTCTACGGCTTCGGCGGACCCGGCGGCGGGGTGGGCATCCACTCGATGAAGCACCGCGAGCCCTGGCGCTACGGGCCGGCCATGCAGGCCGAGCTTCCGGCCACCCACCACTCGCGGGTCACGGGCTTGAATTTCACTTGCACCAGCGACGCGGTGTACGTGTGTGCGGGCAGGGAGCTGTTGTGCTTCGACCTCGAGGACGGTTCGCGCCGCAGTGCCTGGAAGGCGCCGCTTACGGAGGCGGAAAAGGACAACCTCTGCTGGGGCATCGTGCGCTCAAGCGGCGACTACCTGGTGGCCACGGCCTTCGGGCCGCAGGAGCTGGTCGACGCCCAGTGCGGCCACGACGGCAACGGCGGCGAATGGTCCAAGGACCGCATGCCCATGCGCTACCTGCTGGTGCTCGATCGCGCAAGCGGCAAGCTGCTCTGGAGCCGCAAGGCGCAGCTCGGCTTCCTCAATCGCGGCATGGCTATCGGCCGCGGCACGGTCTTTTGCCTGGATACGATCGCGCGGAGCACCCTGGAGAAGTTCCGTGAGGCCGGGCGGCGCCTGCCCGCGGCCAAGCCCACGCTCTATGCGTTGGAGCTTGCCAGCGGGAAGGTCAAGTGGCAGTTCGAGCCGGAAGTGCTGGTGTACAATCTGACGTATGCCTCGAACCGCGACCTCCTGCTCGTGCCCTGCCGGAACTTGATCACTTGGGACCGCGGCCGCTGGGTGGCGCCGGAGAAGCTCGGGCGCAGCACACCCGGCAAGATGTGGGGCCTGCGCGGAAGCGACGGCCGGGTGCTTTGGGAGGCCACTGGTGCCGCCTATTACGAGCCGCACCTGGTCATCGGCGACGTGTTCTTCGATCGCAACTGCTTCAGCTACGACCTCAGCACGGGCCGGCGCAACGAGCGGCCCGATCCGTTGACCGGCGTTAGCGTCCCCTGGCACTTCCGCAAGGGCGGCTGCAACCACCTGGTGGGCTGCCCCACGCTGCTCACCTGGCGCACCGGTTTCTATGATCTGGCCGGCGGGAGCGGCTCGATGCCGCTGGAGGGCATGAACTGCGGGTGCACGGCCACCATGCTGCCGGCCGGCGGCGTGCTCAACGTGCCCAACTTCGGCACCCACCACAAGCGCAGCCGCATGACCGCCCTGGCCCTGGTCCACCAGCCCGACAACCGGCTTTGGACCCAATACTACAGCTCGCGCGAGAAGCTCGCACTTGAGCCCGCGGCGATCCGCCGGGCCGGCTACAATTTCGGCGCCCCCGGCGACCGGCGGGCCGAGGACGGCACGCTGTGGCTGAGCATCACGCCGCGCAAGAGCGAGAGCCTCACGCTCCTGCCCAAAGAAGCCGGCTGGTTCCGCTTCGAGCCGGCGCCCGGAGAGACAGCAAGAGATTCCTGGATCGCGCCGTTCGGCGTGGAGGGGGTGGCCGAGATTCACATTTCCTTGCTTGCAAGCAGCGACAAGCGGGCCGTTGCCGAGGACGACCAGGTGCGGCGCTATGATCTGCGCCTGCACTTTGCCGAGCCCGCGGAGATCAAGCCGGGCCAGCGCGTGTTCAGCGTGGCGGTGGAAGGCCGGCCGGTGATCGCGAACCTGGACATCGTGCGCGCCGCGGGCGGGGTGCAAAAGCCGTTGGTGCGTGAGCTGAAGCATGTAGAGGTGCAAGGGGCCCTGGATATTTCGTTCTCGGCCTCGCGCGGCAAGCCGCTTGTTTGCGGCGTGGAGCTGATCGCGCGATAGCCGGAAACTCGTTTGTGGGGCGAGCCGCCGGCGTCAGCCGGCGGTTCACCCGGCACGCAGTTCGCGTGCGTGCAAAGCACGCACCCTACGGGTCTGATCGCCCGATAGCCGG
>CAYXPN010000095.1:0-16908 GCA_964467075.1 uncultured Planctomycetaceae bacterium | reverse complement strand
TCCTGTCATCCTGTCCAGACTCGATCCTGCCAATCCAGTCATCCTGTCCAGACCCCATCCTGCCGATCCTGTCATCCTGTCCAGACTCCAATCCCCAAATCCCCCAACCACCGGCCGCGGGTCAAGTCGGCTTGTCGCCGCCGGGCCCCCCTCGTAGAATCGAAGATGCGGCGCCGGCTGGTCTTTCAGACCACAAGGCGGGCCTGAACGACGTCTTTCGGGCCCAGGTGTGCCTCGCGTTATTGTGTGTCCGGTCCGGTCCGGCCCAAAGCTGCCCCCGAGTTGCCTCCATGGCCGAGAAGGTCAAGAACATCGTCGTGCTCGGCTCGACCGGCAGTATCGGCCGCAGCACGCTCTCGGTGGTCGCCGCATCCTTCGGCCGGTTGCGCGTCTGCGGCCTGTCGGCACACGGCAACACGGACCTGCTCATCGAACAGGCCCGCGCCTTTCGGCCGCGCGCCGTAGTGGTCACCGACGCCGAGGCGGCGCGCGCTGCCGACTGGTCGGCGCTGCCCGAGGGTGTCGAGCGCCTGGTCGGCGGCAACGCGCTGTCGCGATTGGTGGCCGATGCGGACGTGGACGTGGTGGTTTCGGCCATCGTGGGCAGCGCGGGCCTGGAGAGCACCTGGGCCGCACTGGAGGCCGGCAAGACCGTGGCCCTGGCCAACAAAGAGAGCCTGGTGGTGGGCGGTCCGCTGGTGACCCGGCTGGCCGCGGAGCGCGGGGCCAGACTGCTGCCCGTCGATAGCGAACACAGCGCGGTGTTCCAGGCCCTGCAGGCGGGCCGGCGCGAGGAGGTGCGTCGGGTGATCCTCACCGCCAGCGGCGGTCCGTTTCGCACGTATTCCGCACAGCAGCTTGCGCAGGTGACGGTCCAACAGGCCCTGGCCCATCCCACCTGGGACATGGGCCCGAAGATCACCATCGACTCGGCTACGTTGATGAACAAGGCCCTGGAGATCATCGAGGCGCGGTGGTTGTTCGACCTGTCGGCCGACCAGATCGCCGTGGTGATCCACCCCCAGTCGATCGTCCATTCGATGGTCGAGTTCCGGGACGGGTCGGTGATCGCCCAGCTCAGCCCGCCGGACATGAAACTGCCCATCCAGTACGCGCTGACCTGGCCCGAGCGCCGCCAGTCGGTGGCGGCCAAGCTGGATTGGACGCGGGTGCATGCGTTGTGTTTTGAGCCGGCTGATTTCGAGCGCTTCGGTGCGCTGCGTTTGGGATTGGAGGCGGCCCGGGCCGGGGGCACGGCCGGCGCGGTGCTCAACGGGGCCAATGAAGCCGCGGTGGCGGCGTTTTTGGAGGGCCGGCTGGGGTTCCACGAGATCGTGCCCGCCTGCCGCAGCGTGTTGGAACATCACGAGTTCGATTCCCGGCCCAGCCTCGGGCAGGTGCTCGAATTGGACCGCTGGGCGCGCCAGGAGGTGATGCGTTGGATTTGTATTTGACGGCAATGAGCCTCAGCGACACGCTCTACGGCGCCTTGATGGTGCTGGTGGTCATGGTGGCGCTGGGCATGGTGATTTTCGTCCACGAGCTGGGCCATTTCCTGGTGGCCAAGCTCTGCGGGGTGCGGGTGGACAAGTTCTACCTGGGCTTCGACATCTTCGGCTGGCGCCTGGGCAGGTTTCGTCTGGGCGAGACCGAGTACGGCATCGGCCTCTTGCCCTTGGGCGGCTATGTGAAGATGCTGGGCCAGGAGGACAACCCCGCACGCCTGCGCGAAGAGGTCGAACGTGCCCGCCGCGAACTGGCGGCCCGCCCGCGGTCCGCGCCAGGCGATCAACCGGGTCCCGGCGATCAACCCACAGCCGAGCAACCCACAGCCGAGCAAGCCGCGGTCGATCGGGATGTTGCCGAACAAGAGCCCGCCGACGAGATCAGCGACATCCAGGGCCTCAAGGAGGCCGAGGCCGCGCTCTACGATCCGCGCAGCTACCTTGCCCAGAGCGTGCCGCGGCGCATGGCCATCATTTCGGCCGGCGTGGTCATGAACCTGCTGTTCGCCGTCTTCTGTGCCACGCTGGCCTACCGGATCGGCGTGAGAGAAGCGCCCGCGGCCGTGGGTCAGGTCATGCCCGGGCTGGGTGCCTGGCAGGTGGGCCTGAAGCCCGACGACCGGATCGTCGAGGTGGCCGGCAAGCCCATGCACACCTTCATCGACATGCGCGAGGCCGTCCCCCTGAGCGACGAATCGGAGCAGGGGCTACCCATCGTGATCCGGCGCCCCGGCGTGCCCGAGCCGTTGCGATTCCACATCCGGCCCGACCGCAGCCACATCGTCCCGATCATCGGCGTGAGCCCCTCGCTGACCACCATCTTGGCCCTCGACGACGTGGCCATCGTGCCGGGTTCGACAGCCTCTCGGGCCACTCCGCCGCTTGAGCCCGGCGATCGGATCGTGGCCATGGACGAGCAGCCGGTGAGCCGCTACGGCGAGCTGCACGCCTACCTGGCCCAGCACCCCGACAAGGAACTCACACTCACGGTCGAGCGCCGCGTGGCTCCGGCCGAGGATGGTTCGGCCGAAGAGAACAACCAGAAGCCCCAGACGCAGCGCCTGGTGGTGCGCGTGCCCCCGCAGCCCATGCGCCGGCTGGGTTTGGTGATGAAGCTCGGACCGGTGGTGGCCGTCCAGCGCGGCTCGCCCGCGGAAGCCGCGGGCATCGAGCCGGGCGACGTGTTGTTGGAGATCGACGGCGCCGAGGTGGGCGATCCCATGACCTTGCCCGAGCGCCTGCGCGGTCGGGCCGGCCAGACCGTGGTCTGTCGGATCGAGCGCCCCGGCAAGCCGCCCCGGAACCTCGAGCGGCGTCCCACCCTGCGCCCGGTGCGGAGCTTTGCGGCTCCCGAATACAAGGGCAGCCCATTGGACGTGCCTGCCCTGGGTGTGGCCTGCGAGGTGATCGCCGAAGTGCAAGAAATGCTGCCCGACTCGCCCGCGGCCAAGGCGGGCATGAAGCCGGGCGACGTGGTCACCCGGGCGGTGCTCGTTCCGCCCGAGGACCCGCCGACCGCGGATTCGGCCGGAAACCGGGCAAGCTCACACTGGCAGGAAGTGACGGTGGATTTTGCACCCGATGAGCCCAACTGGCCGGCCTTGATCTACAGCCTTCAGGACACGTTGCCCGGCACCACGGTCGAGTTGAGCTGGAAACGCGGCGAAGAAAAGAAATACACCGCCACGCTGAAGCCCTACACAGACCCGCAGTGGTCCGATATCGACCGCGGCCTGCAGTTCGAGTCCGTGTGGTTTACCCACGTGGCCGACGGCTGGGTCGAAGCGGTGCAGCTCGGCAGCGGCCGGACCGTGGAGGCCACACTGCTGGTCTATCGGGTGATTCAGCGCCTGGGCCAGCGCAAGCTTTCGCCGCGCATGCTGGTCGGACCGATCGGCATCTTCGTGATCGCCAAGGGCATGGCCGAAGAGGGACTGCCGGCGCTGCTGATGTTTCTCACGCTGATCAGCGCCAACCTGGCCGTGCTCAACTTCCTGCCCATCCCGGTGCTCGACGGCGGCCACATGGTCTTCCTGATCTACGAGGGCATCCGCGGCAAGCCGGCCGACGAACGGGTCCAGGTGGGGCTGGCCTACCTGGGGCTGGCATTGCTGTTGGGCCTGATGGCGTGGGTGGTGGCGCTGGATGTCTCGCGCCTGCTGGGCTGAGATTCGCGCCGGAACGGCGCTGCACTTGTTTCGGCCTACGAGACTCCACAACAGAGTTCGTAGTGACCCGATTCATCGGGGCCTTTGGTGACCGTACAAGTACGGTCACTACGAGCCCCCCTGCCCTGCCCTGCTCAGCGCCCCCGCGCGCCTTGCCGGGCGGTGGCCCGTCACTTCAGCTCCAGCACCTCGGGCCCGACCTCCACATCCAGGCCCTTCTCGGGCACGGGCAGCCCGAGCGTCCAGAGCACGCCCTGGGCGATCAGGCGCCGGCACTCGACCCGACCCCAGTTGACGTGGTTGTGCATACACACGAATCCAAACGCCCGACCGCGGTCGACCCGCTCGAAGGCCCAGGCGCACATCTCGGGTTTTCCGTCGACCGTTGCGCTCAAGAGCGGCGTGAGCTTGCCTTGCTCGGCCCGCTTGAGCCGGTAGTAGAACTCGTCGTCGAGCACAAACTGCCCGATGCCGCGCAGGATGGGATGCTCCGCGGCCTGGGGCTTGATCGTGGCCTCGCAATAGGTGTACTTGCGGTCGGACCCGCCGTGCATGGCCCCCATCACCGCCAGGTGGCCGGGAACGTACTTGTCGTCCTTGGCCCCGACCGCCCAATGGATGCCCACCACGCCGCGGCCGCGCGCGCAGAACCGGCGAATGGCCTCCCAGCGTTTCGGGTCCTCCTGCATCCACTTGCCGCCTTCGCCCAGGAAGAGCACCAGGCAATCGGCCCTGGCGATCAGCTCGGGCCCCTCGGGCCACGGGCCGCTCACGTCCAGGACCTTCAATTCCAGCTCGGGCACGTCGTCGAGACACGCGGCCAGCACGCGCAGCCCGGCCATGTACTCGTGAGTGCCCGGCGCGTGGTCGCGCTTCTGGCCCAGGAGGAGCACGTGCTTCGTTCCGTCGGCCGCAGAGGCTGCGCCCGGGCCCAGGCCCAGTCCGACCACCAGCAGAACGCCCCACGGCAAGACACGCCGCGCCGACGTGCCCGACGGCATGATACCCCGCGGCAACATGCCCCGCCGCAAGACGCTTCGTTTGATCAATCCCATGGCAGCGCTCTCCACAGATCGGCAAGGAAAAACGGGCCCGCGATCCCACGACCGCGGACCCGTCAATCATAACAAGCTGCGTTACGCGGAGACAAGCGTTGCGTCCAAATGGCCGTGCACGCTATGGCCCTGCACGATCCTGCGAACTTTATGCAGAATTCCGCACGGCGATCTTGTTGCGTTTGTCTCGGTCGTCGGCTCGTGGAATTGCCGCTTTCTTCGCGCCTCCCTGCCCTGCCGCATGTGGGCATCTCGTCCCATGCCGAGCGTAGGAAGGCTCGTCCTATGCACCCGGTAACTGTCTACCACCTCAAGACGCGAGAATCCCGGCAATCAGGCGTCGGCGGCTGCCCGATTGCCGGGAGGGGGAAGCTCCCGCTGAGCCGATGATCCCGAACGCGAGCGTCTCTGCCACCGCCACGGCGCGCGGGGACGCTCGCCCTCCCATCGCAACTGCGTGCGCGACATGCTCAAGACGGGTGGGGAGCATCCGGCCATCAGACGGGGAACTCCTGCCCTAAATCCTATATATGGACCAGTGCGGTACCCCCCATAGTAGGCTCAAGAGGATTTGTACACCCCCTTTTGCCGCGTGGATACTTGACTAGTGGTCAAGTTCCGCATATGCTTCTGGGGAGTCCAACGGTCATGGACGGCCAGGGTTGCGTGTAGAACCCCCGGAAGGATACCACCGATGCCATCGACTCCCATTGGGCCCGTATGCGAATTCCTAATCCCCGTGCGGCGCGACCGACGGTTGTCCGACGGAGAACCCCACGCGACAACGACATGGAGCTGGTTTGAGGGCCAGTTGTGGGAGAGGTTCGGAGTAGTGCGGCGGTCGGCCGCTCGTGAGTTGGCGTCGTGGCGGGACAAGAGCGGTGAGCGAATTCGCGATTCGTCGGTGCTATACACGATTGCTGTTCCCGACGACAAGGTCGACGAGTTGCGGAAGCTCCTGATGGAAGCGTGTGTGCGTTTCTACCAGGAGTGTCTCTATCTCGCGGTGGAAGGACGGGCGGAATTGGTTTCGCAGTGAGCAGAAAGCCGGTTGGTCAAGAATCGGATTGGAGGTGGCACCATGTACCGTATAAGAGAACCGACGCAGTTTCGAGGGAGATAACTTCTAGCTTGAAGGGAAAAACGTATGGGATCGTGTCATGTCATCATCGACGGCGAGCTTTCCGGTCAATTTTACACGGCCATAGGAGGACAGGGGAGAGAAACCCGCTTTCCGCCAAGCCGTCAATCTGAACGTGGCGCGATCTTTTTAGAAAAAAGAGTATTCTGCCATGACACGAAATGAGATTTATGTTGATTTGAGGGGTAATCAAATTCCACTTGGGGCCTTGGACGACGAAGAATTTGAGTTGGTGCGAGCGTTAAAGCGTCGTGCCGAGACTTGTCCCGACTGGATTGACTTTGACAATTATTGGACCAGTGCGGTCGCAAACCTGTACGACGGGCGAGGAGTGCCGCGCAGCCAGTCGCGTCGCACCGGGGTCTTTAGGATCGCCCAAGATCTCAGTGGACGGCTGGCCATCGCAGCCGGAATGGCGCGTGCTCCCGACTACCGCGATGAACTCGAGGAGCTTATCCGGTCGCAATTCAAGACGCGGCGCGAGTTCTGCGAGGCTACAGGCCTTTCGGAGGACATGCTCAGCCACGTCTTGGCCCGCCGAAAGCACATGTCCATCGAGACGCTCGCTGATGCGTTGCATCGCATTGGGTTCAGGCTTCGCATCACGGAGGGCCCCATTCCAGTTCCGCCAATGCCCATTGGAGAAGTTCACAGTGAGAAGGGCATGACGCCAGGAACCACGTAGTGGGCGCCGCCGAGAATCAAGAAGCTGAATTTGGCGCCTTCTGCCGCCAGGGTATCGGCGTTCGGGGCCCGACGACCGATCGCGACCAGCAAGGCGTCGCCGCCGGAGACCCTGGAGGAGTAGATCGCCAGGCACGAGCGGTCGCCGGTGGTGAGGATGGTGGAGCCGTCCGGGCCCGGTGCAAGACCGTCCCGGAAGCCGCCGGTGATCGTGTCCCACTTGAGGTTCCGGCCGGCGAGGATCTTGTGGCGAATGGGCAACTCCTTGGACACACGCTACTTCGTCGAGATGTGCTTCTCGTTGGGCGGGAGCCAGCGTTGGGATCGGTCATAGAACTCGTTGTAGGGGGTCCGCGCATTCCGTTCCTCGTTGCAGCATTCCATGATGAATTGCTCCAGCATGGTGTGGCGCAATTCTTCGGATTACAGCTTGCTGGGGCTGGTGACTACCGGGATGCGCAGGCGCGCTCCGGCGTGGCTCATCGGCTACTGATCGCGTAGAATGCACTCCGCGGGCAGCCCCGGACGAGAAGGATGTGATCATGGCCGGTTTGACCGTCGTTGCGTTGCTCGCCGCCCTTGGCACACCCCAGATCGAGCAGCCCGGCCAGTACGTGGTCCCTGTGTTGGAAGCCCTCGGCGGCCGCGTGGAGCGGGCACCCGGCGGCGAGATCACGCTGGTCCACCTGGAGCGCTGCCCTGTTCGGGATGAGCACCTCAAGCTGCTCGCGGGGCTCGATAAACTGGAGCGGCTCTATCTGGCCGGCACCCAGGTGAGCGACGCGGGGCTTGCGCACCTCAGGAGGCTCAAGCGCCTGAAGCGCCTCTCGCTGTGGAGGACCGGGATCACGGATGCCGGCCTGGCCCATCTGGCTGCACTGGCCGGCCTGGAAGTGCTCGACGTTCACAGGACGGACGTCTCCGACGTTGGGCTTGTGCACCTGGCGAAGCTCAAAGAGCTAAGGTACTTGAATCTCAGACGCACGCGCATCACCGATGCCGGCTTGGGGCATCTGGCCGCTCTGCCGCGACTGAAGTACCTCGACCTGCGCGAGACCCAAGTAACCGCGCAAGGCCTGCACGCCTTGGACCCCGTCTGGGGCCGGGTGCGCGTGGCGTTGCAGGGCAGCCGGGTCACACTGGCCGGCCTGGCCGAGCACTGGGCCGGCAGCGTGGTGGGCCTGCACTGCAACGAACCGCTCGACGTGGCCGAGCCGTTTGGCAGCTATCGCTGGTGGCGCATCAGTGGGGTCGGCGACGCCGACATGAAGCAACTCGACCGCTTTCCGCGCCTGCGCTGGCTGCGCCTCTGGGGGCGGTCGTTTAGCGACGCCGCCATGCCCCACGTGGCCGCCCGGCCGCGGCTCGACATCCTGGCGCTTTGCAACACGCGGGTGACCGATGCCGGGCTGGCCCACCTCGTCCGGGCCGAGCAGCTTTACACCCTGGAGCTGATCGACACGCCGGTCACCGTCGGCGCGGTGGAGCACCTGCGGAAGATGGAAGGCCTGCGCGAGCTCGCATTGGTCGGCACACGCTTGGCGCCGCACGAGCTGGCCCGGCTCGCCGAGCTTGCCCGCGTGAAGACCCTTACTGTCGGCTCAGAGCGGTTCAGCGACGCCGACCTGCATCACCTTGCCGGTTTGACCCATTTGGGCAAGCTGACCATCCGCAGCCCGGTGCTCGCCGGCCGGGGTCTCGGCGAGTTGAATGAGTTGCCCCATCTCGAGCATCTCACTTTGGACTGCCCGAGTCTGACCGATGCGGCGTTGAACCAGATCAAGGCCCTGCGCAAGTTGGAGTACCTGGATCTGAGCGAGACGCGCGTCAGCACCGCGGCCCAGCGCCTGCTCTCCGACATGCCGCGGCTCAGACGGCTGGGGCTCCCCGCAGTGACGATCTTCGTCACTCGCGACGAGCAGTTCAGCGCGCGCGTGGACGCCACGCCCGAATGGGACGGCAGCCTCGTGGGGCTGGAGTCGTGCAGCAAGTTGACGCTTCGCAACGTGAGCGACGCCCAACTGGCCCAACTCCCGCGGCTTGCGCAGCTTCGCTCGCTCTGGCTGGCAGGCAACCCGATCGGCGATGGGGCCATGGCCCACGTGGGACGGCTCGCCGGGCTGGAACGGCTCGATCTGAGTAACACCGCAATCTCGGACCGCGGCATCGAACGGCTGAGGCATCTCGAGTGCCTGGCCGTGCTGAACATCGAGGGAACGGCGATCACCGACAAGGCCCTGCAAGACCTCCGCACCTTGAAGAGCCTAAGAGGACTTTGGATGTCCGAAACGCCCACCACCGCCGCGGCACTGGCACTGCTGCCCGAGCTTCCGCACCTCGAAGCGATGCACACACCGGCCTACTATGTGGAAATCGAGCGCAGCGAGGAGCTTGGCGGATTGTCGTTGAGGATCGACGTCACGCCGTATGCGGGCCATCAACCTGATGTCTTTGCCCCGCTGGCGCGCATGGCGGACGTGTGCGCCGTCCACCTGCGCCAATACTACGTCGACGTGCCGGTGCTGACCGAGGAAGTGCAGGCCCTCGCCGCGCTGCCGAAGCTGCGCCGATTGAAACTGTACAACTGGAAGCTCAGCGCAGAGGCCAAGGCCCAATTGGCGCGCATGGCAGCGCTTGAGGAGCTCGAGCTGGAGTGTACGGGCTTCTCGGGCGGGGACTTGCAACACCTTCAGGCATTGAAGCACCTGCGCGTGGTGCGCATGCCGGGCTGCGATTTGCGGCCCGAGGGACTGGCCCCGCTGGCCGCCATGTTGAGCCTGGAGGAAGTTTACTTCGGCCGCTGCCAGATCGGCCCGACGGGCACCCGGGGCCTCAGCGAGGTGCCCAGGCTGCGCGTGCTGGAGATTGCACACAGTGGTTTGACCGACGAAGGTGTCCCACCGCTGGCCGAGTTGAGCACGCTGGAAGCACTGGACCTGAGCGGCAATCCGTTGACCGACGCCGCCGTGCCTCATCTCGCGCGCCTGGGCAACCTGCGCGCGCTGAACCTCGACGGCACCGAGATTACCGACGCGGGGACGCCGCACCTGGGCCGATTGGGCGAGCTGCGCGTGCTCACGCTGCCCGAGGCGGTCGGCAACGCAGGCATGAAGCACGTGGGCCAATTGAAACACCTCGAGGAGCTGCGAATCGGCGGCCAGGTGACCGACGCGGGGCTTCGGGAGCTAAAGGACCTGGCTGAGTTGCGCGCGCTGACGCTCAACAGCCGCATCACGCCCGCGGGCCTGGCTGCGCTCGGGCCGCTTGAGTCGCTGCGCCGCGTGGTGCTCTTCGGCCACGGCGATTTCAGCCAGTGGGAGCCGGGCTTGCGCCGTCTGGCCGCCCTGCCCCACCTGGAATATCTTTATCTCGACAGCATCCAATACACGCCCGCGCTGAGCGGGATGTTCCCCGACGTCGAGTTGGAGTTCTTCGAGTAAGGGCTCAACGCGGCCTCCGGCCGCAACCAAAAGCGGAAAGCCGAAGCCGAAAGTGGAAACGCGGCTCGTTTAACGGCAAGCCGCAGGCGGCTGCGAAAGGTGAAAGCGGAAGTCGAACGTACTGTACAAACTACTGTACTTGATGCGCGCACGGCGCGAAGAAGCCAGAGCGTAAGGCTCTCAGGCGCTAACCTCCGCTCGGCTGGGCCCTGAGCCGCTGCACCTCGGCAGCCAGCTCGTCCAACTGCCCGCGGAAGCGTCTTACGGAGCGGCAGCGATGCTCGGCCCGGGCAAACAGCCCGCCGCCCAGAGGGCTCTCGCGCCACTGGTCGGCCAGGCGGTCCAACTCGCGCCCGAGCCCGCGGCGCAGCCGTCGCGAGAGCAGCCAGATGAGCACCCCGCTCCAGAGCAACAGCCAGAAGAGACACTGGACGTAGAAATCCAGCCCCAGCAGGCTCTCGGGGCGCAGATAGGATTCGTAGAAGAAATTCTTGCCCAGCCGGAACAGCAACCAGCCCAACGGCACGATCCACAGCAGTTCGTAAGACACGCGCGTGAGCCAGCCGGCCCGGCGCTGGGCCAGCCGGGAGATCACCTCTTCGAGCTGCCCCGCGGCCGCGCCCACGAAATCCTCGGCCGCCTGTTCCGCCTCAGAGAGCGTGCGCTCGGGCGCGACCAGCTCGGTCGGCAACAGGGCTTCGGAAGCATAGCCCTGGAGCACCAGCGCCGATTGCCTCAGCGCCGCAGGCTCCCACGCACCGGCCACGGCGCGCCGGGCCGTGCCCGTCGGCTGCAGGCGCCGGCGCCGCGCTTTGAGCCAGTTCCGGCCGCCCTGCACCGCGCCGAGGAGCACCAGTTGCGCAGGCGTGCGCGCACGGAGCAACAGGGCCCCGCTCAGCAGCGCACCGAGCCCCACATAGGCGCGCAACACCACGGCAAAGGGGCTCAGACCCCAGCGCGCGGCAGTGCGCTCCAGCAGACGGGCCTCCCAGGGCCGGCGCGCAGCCAGCAGCTCGCCGTGCATGCGCCGGGCCAGTCCCGCGGTGAGCTGTTGCCGCTCGTTGTCGATCGCCTCGCCCAGGCGTTCGACGGCCGGCAGCACCGGGTCGATGCGGCCGCGGCAGCGGGCCAGGGTCTCCTCGGCCAGATCGAGGAAGTTGGTGCGCCGGATGCGCGCCGCGGCCAGGCCGGCCAACTCGTGGGTGAGCAGATCGACCAGCCGGCCGAACTCCCCGCTGGGCACCCTGCCCGCCTGCACTTCGGCCAGCGCACCCAGACAATCGACCCGAAAGATGTGCTCGGGCTGATAGTCTCTCTCCAGCACCCGGCGCCAGTCCTGGCGGATGTCCTCGTCCTGGTCGGCGTGGGTCTGGACGAACACCAGGCGCGCCCCACGCGCGGCCGCGGCCAGCTCGTCGGCCACGCGCGCGCTGCGATACTTCTGCTGCGTGGAGGTGACCAGCAGCACGTCGCAGTGGGGCAGCAGGCGGCGCAGCCGCGCCAGATTGCTCTCAGACGGCACGGCCGGGCGCGGATCGAGCAGTGCACCGGCCGCGGCAGGGTCCGCCCCGGACGCTTCCGCCGATTCCAAAGGCGGCGCCGCGGCGTCAGGTGCGTCGGCGGCTGGTGCGTCAGCGGCGTCGCATTCCTGGAAATGCCGCGTGCCGGGCCCGGCCGGCTCGGTGGTATCCGGGTCGGGACAGTCGAGCAGCACCAGGTTGGCCAGTGTGGGCAGGTCGCGCTGGACCAGCTCGACTGCCTTCGGATCGATGCCCAGCATCTCGGGCTTCACGTCCGGCCGGCAGATGAGCACTGGTCGGATGGTGGTCGGCCGGCGGCGTCCCACCGCCACCACCTCCTCGCCGACCAGGGCGTTGACCAGCGCGCTCTTGCCCGTGCCCGTGCCTCCCATGGTGGCCACTACCAGCGGCGCGGCCACGCGCACGCGCAGCGCTTCGGCCCGATCGGCCAGACGCCCGACCAGCGCGCGGCAGGTTTCGGCGGGCGGCCAGTCGGGCGCGCTTTGGGCCCAGCGGCGCAGCCGGCTTACGAGTGCGTCGATCTGGGCCAGCAGTTCAAGTTGTTCGGCTTCGGCGTTGGCCATCGGGCAGCTTGGCGGAAGAAGGGATCGGGCCGCACTGCTTCAAGCATAGCCCGTGGGGTGCGTGCGGGTGCCACTGCTGGCTTGCCCAGCAGTGCGCAGTTGCGTAGGGCGCTGGCTTGCACGCCCGCGCCCGCCACGTCACTCGCCGTACTGCTCCGGCCGGTCACGCTCGCGCCGGCGGCTGGGCCGGCAGACGGCCAGCAGCCCCAAGGCCACGCACAAGAGCGCGAGCACGTAGGCGAATCCCCAGTCGCGTCCCCTGGTGGGCTGCTCCTGCTCAGCAGCCAGGGCCACCGGGCTCGCCGCCAGCCAGAAGGCCGCTGCAAGACACACCGGCCACAGACGCTGCCAAACCCGAGACCCCAGACCCCACAGGCGCATGATCGGCTCCTCGCGCATAGAGCCTATCCCAAAGGCTCGTTGCGGCCGGTCTCCCGACCGAGCCCGCTGGCCTCGACCGAAGGTCTCCCGGCAGGTTTTGGGATAGGCTGTTAGTCTTTCTTTTCCAACACACGGATCATGTTTCCCTTATAGTCCATCACGTACACGCGCCCGCCGTCGGGAGTGACGGCCAGGGCCATGTTGCTGCACGAGGCGGCCAACGCGCCGGCGCTTTGGAAACGCTGCACGTCCACGTAGCCCACCAGTCCCAGCAGCTCGCCGCCGGTGGTATAGCATTTCACGCGGCCCAGGCCCGATTCGCTCGTGTAGAGCCCTCCCTTGGCATCGAAGTAGAGGTTCATGGGGTTGCAGCACGCGCCGAAACCTGCCAGGCCCGTGCGCGACTTGGCTCCCCACTTGGACAGCACGTTGCCCTCGCGGTCCAGGCACACCACGCGGTAGGCCGCGTTCTCGGCCACGTAGATCACCCCCTCGCGCGCCACAATGTCGCACCGCTGGCAGCAGCCGCGCAGGTCCTCGGCGATCAACTGCGGGTCTTCCAGCTCGCTGGTGTAGCGGAACAGCTTGGAGCGCGAGCGCAGGCTCCAGCCCGCCCCGTAGGCCACAAACAGGTCCTTGCCCGAGATGGCAATGCCGGAGACGTGGTTGGCGCGGCCGAATCCCATGCGCGCCGCCGCGGCCGGGCCGTCTGCTGCATCCGGCTTGGGCAGGTCGATCGCCTTGAGCACCCTGCCCTGTGGATCAAGCTTGGCCAGCCGTCCCTGGCCCGCGCAGTAGATCGCCCCGTCGGGCCCCACGTCGATGGCCTCCGGCGCAAAGCCCGGCTCGATCGTGCGGCGCAGCTTGCCCTCCGGGCTGATGAGCTTGATCTGCGCCGCGCCGGCGTCGCAGGCCAGCAAGGTGCCGTCCACCTGGAGGCCCAAGGCGCTGAGTTCCTTGAAGGCCACCGGCAGCGGGTCCACCTCGCGATGGGTGGCCTGTTCGGCAAAGGAGTCCGCCGGTTGGGGGCTGCTATCGGCTGGTTCCTCACTGGATGGTTCGGCGGGTTCTTGGGCCGCTTCCGCAGCCGGTTCCGGGGACTCAGCGGCGCGCCGGGCCGCGGCGTGCGCGGTCGACGGTCGGTCGGACTGGTGCGGTTCGTCTGCTGCGAACGCCGGCTGGGCCACCCACGCCAGCAGACCCAGCATCGCGGCGATCACAAGCTTTCTCATCGGGCCATCTCCTCAGCAGCGGAAGGGGCTGCGCGTCGGCCTCAGAAAACCACGGCCCCGCGTTGCGGAAACCCAGCCGGAGGTCCATGAGCATTGTAAACCCCGCCCGGCGCGCCTGGCAAGTCAGCCTACCACAACCGCAGGCAGACGACCGAGCCGGTATCGCGCAGGTAGAGCCGGTCTCCCACCACCGCGGGATGCGAGAGCAGCTCGCCGCGCCGTTCGAGCACCTGCACGCGAGCGAGCAGCTCGTAGGACTCCGCATTTGCCGCCACCAGCACGAGCTCGCCGGTCACTGTGGCGATCAGCAGACGCCGCCCGTCGCTGATCATGCTGGTATAGTCCTCGAAGGCCTCGTCCTCGGCCGACCAGCACGGCTTCAGCCCGGCCGCCACGCCCGAAAGTCCGGGGCCCGTGGTGGCTTTCTTCCACACCACCGGCAGCGTCTCGGGCAAGCGCTCGGGCAGGCGCGGGCAACGGCCGTCGCGGGCCACTTCGACCGTCACCCGCACGCAGCCGGTCTTGAACACGGGCAGGCCCACCACGCCCAGGAACTCCCCCTCGGGCGTGAAACGCTTGACGGCCACGGGCGGGCCCGACTCGGCCAGATACATGCTCCCGTCCGGAGCGAACCGCATGTTCTTCGGCTCACAGCAGCCGCCGAACCCGTCGGCCGCCTTGCGGTCGCGCCGGCTCTGCATCGCGGCCGCGGGTTTCCAAAGGAAAGAAGCGACTACAGCTCCGGTTCCACCGGCTGGAGCTGCTGAAGCTCGGGCACGGCCGGCTGGTCGAACGCCGACTGGAGTTGCTCCACGTACTGCCCGATCCCCTCCAGCACCGGCGCGGGAACCACCAGGAAGCCCTGCACCTGGTTCTCCGCCACGCGCATGCCGCAGCCGATCGGCGGCGTGGCCGGAAACTCCGGGAGCTTGATGGGCGGGAATCCGCCGGGCTCCGCAGCCAGAACCGTCTCCATGACCCGATTCGCATAAGCCATTACGCCCTGCGGGCTGAGAAGTCCGAGCCACTGCACGTCCTTGGGCATCAGTGCGCGGGTCCGGGCGACCGACTCGTCGCCGGCCAGTCCGGCCCGGGGATTGCGTAGCGCCTCCAATGCGGGGCCGAGCAGTGCCTCTTGCGTATAGGCCATCACCACGTGCTGCTTGTCGGCGATCTTGATGTAGACGGTGATTCGGCCGCCGGGCCCGAACAAGGTTTTCATCATCTGGTCCATGGACTCCTCGAAGCCGGGGATGTCCTCTGTGCCGGGCGTCTTGGGAAACCCGATCACCGCGCTCATCACCCACACGCCGTCGTCGCGCTTCTCGAACTCCATTTCCTTGAACATCGACTGCTCGGGCTTGGCCAGCAGCCGGCGTGTCTCGGCCATGGCCTTTTCGTATTGTTCCATATAGGCCGGGGCATCCTTGCAGCGCATCACGCCCACGATGTTGCTGTAGAGCGGATCGCCCGGCTTGCCCACGCCCATCAGCATCGACATGGCCCGCAGGTCCTCCATGCTCTCGGCCGAAGCCTGGAGGAGTCTGTCGGTCTCCTCTTCGCTCAGGCCGTACATCTGCGGCATGGCCTTCATCATCGCCCCGGAGAACTCCAGCATGGCCTGGCTGAGTTCCTCCGGCCAGGTGCCCCCGAAGGCGAACACATAGGGCCCGGCGGGCAGGCCCGTGAGCACGTCCTCCTCCGGCGTGCCGAAGCCCTCAAGCGCCTGGGCCATTTGCCCGTCGGGCCGGTAGGGCAGCCGGCTGGTTACCAGCAGCGAACCTTGGGAATCCACCCTGGCCCCCACCGCGGCCAGCACCAGCTCTTCGCCGCAGCCGGCCAGGAACTTCTCGTAGATTTCGAACACCGCCAGCACCGGACCCATCTGGGCGTCGGGGGGCATTTGATCCTGCATCTCCTCCATCTGCTGGCGCACCTGGCGGAGCGCCTTGACACCCAGGCCGCAATAGAGCTTCAACCCTGCGGGCATGAGCACCGCGGCAAACTGGTTCTCGTCCAGCCAGCCGGAAAGGGGTTTGAGGGACTCGGGCAGCTTGGGCTCGGCCTTCAAGATGCCCTTGAGCACGTCGCCGTGCCCAGGCTCGACGAGCACCGCATAACCCGCGGCCTGGCCCATGAGGAACCGCGAATCCATGAACGTCACTTCGGCGATTCCTTCGTCGTTCTCCTTCCCCTGAAGCTGGCGCAGCACGGCCGGGTAGTCGCTTACGGGTGCGAGCAGCACCGAGATCGGCTCGGCCGTCTCGTCCTCGCCCGCCAGAAACACCAGGGCCCCACTGCCCTGCTCATTGAGGCCCTCGGTTACTCCCGCGGAGAGCTTCAGGATGGCCAACAGGCTGGGCGCCTGGGCCCCGACCTTCTCGGCCACTTGTCCAATGGCAGCGTCGGCCTTGGCCAAGCCGTTGACGACCACCAGTCCCAGGGCGTCCTCGGGCACCAGCTTGAGCACTGACTCGGCCGCGGGCGCCTGAAACGTCACCAGGGCGGTGCACACGACCAGCACCGCCGTCCACCATCGCGCTAGCAACATGTTCATCTCCTCAGGCAAGAAGCCCCTCAACTTGCGACCACCTGCGACAAGACGCCCGGCACGAGACAAACGCCTGGGCGGCCGCTGCCAATCCGCCTCTTGGACGTTGGGTTTGAGCGGACCGTTCCCTTTAAGCCGTCTGGCTTTCTAACGAAGGCGTCGTTTCCCCCTGTTTATCACGCCCTGCCCGGTTTTTCTAGCCGCGGCAGGCCCAAACCCGTCCCAGCGCCGCTTTTCGACCGGGAAACGCTTTCCCGGCGTACTACTCTGGCTGGGAAAGGCTCTCCCGGCGTCGCTTTTCGGTCAGAAAACGGTTAAGAACACCCCTCTGGAGAGGCAATCCGGCCCTCCTGCCCGGCCGCACCAAGCAACACGCTTGGGGCTCCATCCGGCGCCCGGACGGACCCGGGGGCGGGACCGTTGGGGGCCGGGCACGTGAGTGCCCGGTTCCGGTGAACTCAGCGCCAGCCCGTAGGGTGTGTGCACGCACGCGACTTCCGGCGAACGGGGTGTCCACGGCGCGGCGGGTGGCCGGCGGGTGGCCGGGGCTGGAGCGAAGCGAAGCCCCGGGAAATAATACCTTGACAAGTTCTTAGCGCCAGGTGTCGTCGGCGAACAGGGCGTCCACGGCGCGCTGGGTGGCCGGC